>CAZRSA010000012.1:0-38526 GCA_964602525.1 uncultured Woeseiaceae bacterium | reverse complement strand
CAGCGGGGCCCGTGCGGGTCCCGCTGTTCCGCTCCCTGGTCGAGCGCATGGAGGACGGCGGCCGCTGGGTCATCCTGGATCTCGGGCCGGCCCGGCCGGAGAACATCGACCTGTTCGGCCGCTTCCGCTGCCGCCTGGAGATTGCTGACCTGGCCGACGACCTCGAGGCCCTGGTGCCGCCGGAGGACGCCGGCGAGGAGGCGCTGCGCGAGCAGATGGAGGACGCGCTGCCGCCGCGCAACCCCGAGCCGGTGGATTTCGTGCTCTGCTGGGACCTGCTGAACTACCTGCAGCCCGCCTCCCTGCCGGCGCTGTCCTCGCGGCTGGCCGCGCGCGGCCTGCCCGGCACCCTGGTCCACGCCCTGGTGGGCTATCGGGACCCGCTCATGCCGGCGCAGCCGGGCGGATACTACTCGGTGGACGGCAAGCACCTGGAGAGGCGCAACACCGCGGCGGACGACCGTCCGGCGCCCCGCTATTCTCCGGAAGACCTGGCCAATTCGTTCCGGGAGTTCTCCATCGAGCGTGCGATCCTGCTCGGCAACGGCATGCAGGAGTTCCTGTTCCGCCTCTGAATTACGGGGACAGTTGACTCGACTCCGAATTGTGTTAACTGTCCCGGTAATTCCGCCGTACGGGCCCACCACCATGACCGCAACCGTCCTCCGCCGGCCGTGGCCGGCGATCTTCCTACTCGCGCTGGGGCTGGCCGCCTGCGCGACTGCTTCCGCCCCTGCCGTCTACCCCACCGTCGTCGCCGATGCCGAGACCGATCCGGTCCGCGACGAGGGCGACGCAGCCGACGATCCGGCCGTCTGGCTGCGCCCTTCCCGGGTGGACGCAGCGCTCATCCTCGGCAGCAACAAGCAACGAGGCCTGAACCTGTACGGCCTCGACGGCCGCGAGACCCAGTCCATCGAGGCCGGACGCCTGAACAACGTCGACGTGCGCCCGCTGCCCGGCGGTGACGCGGTGGCGGTCGGGAGCAACCGGACCACGAACAGCATCGACGTCTTCCTGCTCGATGCGGCCACGGGCCGCGCGCAGCGCCTGGCGGACTCGTCCGTGGTCACCGGGCTCGACGAGGTCTACGGCATCTGCATCGGCACGGCGGGAGACCAGCGATACCATGTGTTCGTGAACGACAAGGACGGCCGCTACCAGCAGTGGGCGATAGAGCGCGCCGGGCCGGCGGCCTTCTCCGCCCGGCTCGCGCGAGAGTTCCGCCTGGAAGGCCAGCCCGAGGGCTGCGTCGTCGACGAGGCCACCGGGGACGTGTACGTGGGCGAAGAACCCCGGGGCATCTGGCGGGGCGCGCTGGACCCGGCCGAACCCTGGACGCCCGAACTCGTCGACAGCGTCGACGGCCCCGCACTGGTGGCCGACGTCGAGGGGCTGGCCATCTACTCGCCGGCCGAGGGTCCGCGGTATCTGGTGGCCTCCAGCCAGGGTGACAACAGCTATGCCGTCTACTGCCTGGCCGAGGAGGAGGTGCGCTACCTGGTCTCCTTCCGGGTGGCCGACAACGAGGCGGCCGGCATCGACGGCACCGAGGAGACGGACGGCATCGACGCGGCTGCCGCAGACCTCGGCCCCCGCTACCCCCGCGGCATCTTCGTGGCCCAGGACGGCATCAACGCAGGCGCCCGCCGACAGAATTTCAAGATCGTGGACTGGCGCCGGATAGAACGGCTGATCCCGGCAGACGGCTGCCGCTGACACACGCCGCCGACCCACCTGCAGGAGGGCCTGAAGCCCTCCTACGAAACTACGGCCGCCACCCCGATCATCGCGAGCGTCGCCAGCACCGGGATCACCACCGTGATGATGCCCACGTCCCGGTAGGCCTCCTTGTGCGTGAGGCCGGTGATGGTAAGCATGGCCACCACCGCGCCGCAGTGGGGCAGCGAGTCGAAGCCGCCGCTGGCCATGGTCGCCAGCCGATGGAGCGTGCCGGGCTCGATGCCCATCTCGAGATAAGCGGGCGCCATGGTCTGCATGAATATCTGCAGCCCCCCGGAGGCCGACCCCGTGATGGCGGCCACCAGGCTCACCGAGCCGAACATGGAGACCAGAGGAGGCAGGCCGGACTCCAGCATCACCCGGGCGAACTGACCGAAGCCATCCGTCTGGGTGACCACGCCGCCGAAGCCGATCACCGCCGCCGTATTGATGAGCGGCATGATCGAGTCCTGGGTACCGTGGCCGACCACCTCCAGCGCCCGGGCGCGCACGGTGGTGAACATCAGCACGGCGAGCAGCGTGCCGGCGAGGAGCGCGATGCTGGGCCAGACGACGGGCTGCCCGTCGGCGAAGCGCAGCAGCGCAAAGAACCAGCCGGACTGCGCCAGCGTGGCCTCGTCCAGCGACATGATGATCAGCCGCGGCGCGACGATTGTGCCCAGCACCAGCGCCAGCGGCAGCGCGGCCGGCAGCCAGTGGGGATAACCCGGGTCGCCCGCCTGGACCGTCGTGACCGGGTCGCTGGGCGCCGGCTGGAAGTGCTCGCCGTTGGCGGCGGCGATCCGGCGCTGGCGCTCGAGATACCACATGCCGCCGGCGAACATGAGTGCCCCGCCCGCCACGCCGTACCAGCCGCCGGCGAACAGCGTGGTATCCAGCGCCGCCGCCGAGATGACGTTGTGGATGGACGGCGTGCCCGGCATGGCGGTCAGGGTGAAGGTGCCCGCGCCCAGGGCCAGCGCGCCGCAGAACAGCCGCTTGGGTATGTCCGCCTGCTGCAGCAGCTTCAGCCCCAGCGGATACATGGCGAAGATGACCACGAACACCACCACCCCGCCGTAGGTCAGCAGGGCGCAGGCGAGCACCGTGATCCACAGGGCGCGGTGAGCGCCCAGGCGCTCCACCAGCGCCAGCGCGATACTCGCGGCCGCGTGGCTCTCGCCCATGACCCGCCCGAACATGGCGCCGGCGGCGAACAGCAGGAAGAACCGGCCGGCGAAAGTGAACGCACCGAGCGGCCCGAAAGAGAAATACTCGGTGAGCCCGGCGGCGACCGGCAGCTGGTTGGTCATGATGACCACCACCGAGCACAGCAGCGCCGCGAAGACGATGTTGATACCCCTGAGCGCGAGCCAGATGAGCAGCGCGACGGCGCCGATAAGACCGATGTATTCCATGCTCCCCCCGAAGCGGTGTCCGGCCGGGGCAGTATACGCACTCATCGGTGGCGCCGGTGAAGTCAGTGCCGGCGGACCCGGCCGCGCCCGCCCCGCTCCTCCGGCACTGCGACCTGCAGCGACTTCAGGAACTCGATCACCGCGTCCCGCTCGCGCTCGTCAAGCCCTTCGAACGCCTGCCGGGAGGCCCGCGCCTCTCCGTCGTGGGCCAGGGTCGCCTCGCGCAGCGTGGTGAAGCGGCCGTGGTGAAAGTACGGCGGCTCGCTGGCCGCGCCCCACAGGCGCTTGGTGAGGAACCGGCGGTTGCCCGCGAAAAAGCCGGGGGAGCCGGCCGGGTGATTGATGTCGATGGCCTCTCCGCCCGGGTCGCCTGGCCCGGCGGTGATGTCGTGCAGCTTCAGGTCCGTGAACGCGGGCACCCAGACGACGCCGCCGCGGGGCTCGAGCCGTCGGCCGGGCAGGTCGCCCCGGCTGAGATCCACCCGCACCGGGCGCGCGTCGCCGGGCCGCAGATTGCCGGGCGGGTTGTAGGGATTCGGCTCCGTGTACACCCAGCCCTCGTCTACCAGCGGCAGCGCCGGCACGTGGCAGTCCGCGCAGCCGATACGCCGGAACAGCCGCCCGCCCCGGCGCACGGCCCGCCGCGCCTCCCTGTCCCGGGGCAGGACCTGGCGCGGCGGCGGCAGCGTCGCCTGGAACAGCGCGGCCGCCGTGATGTCCGCCCGGGTCAGCTCGTCGACGATGCCGTCGCCGTCGGCGTCCACGCCGTCACCGAAGCGTTCCGCCGCCTGCAGGCCGTGGTGGTGGTTGAAGGCGTTGGTGGTGAACTGGCGGATGGAGACCGCACTGCCGGACTGGTGGAACGGATGGACGATCAGGCCGGGCGGATCGTCGGGGCCCGTGCTCACCAGACTCTGGGGCGGCAGGCCCTCCACCGCGGAGACGTCCCAGGCGCCGTCGGCTGCGCGGCGGATCGTGCCGAAGGAGACGCCCTTGGTCTCGAGCGCGAGGCCAGCGCCGTGCGGCGTCGCATCCCGGATGGTCTGCAGCTCGGCGGTCATCTGCCGGGTCAGCATCTCGATGTAGCCCGACCCGTACATGCCCGGCGTCGCCCGGAAGTTGCCGATGCCCTGCAGCGTGGCGAAGGCGCCGCGCTCGTCCCGGGAGCCCCTCAGCGGCACTGTATCGGCCGCGTCGAAGCTGGCGAAGTCGAACCGCTGGGCGGCCACGAACACGCCGGTGACGAAATCGCCGCCGCCGCCCGGACGGCCCGCCGGCACGTTGTGACAGCCGGCGCAGCTGTTCGCGTCCTGCCCGGAGACCCGGTTGAAGCTGCGGGGGCCGACGAGCGGCGCCGAGTCGTCGGCCAGCGCACCGCCGGTGCCGTCGGTGAAGGGCCGTCCGCCCCCTTCCGCCGGCGTCCAGCGGGCGGTGAACGCGGCCTCGCCCCGGCGCAGCAGCTCGGCCAGCGGCAGCACATGTTCCTGACCGTCCTCGAGCCGCTCGTAGCCGGATCGCTCCTCGCCGACGGGCCCCGCCGCCACGTCGATGCTCATCAGCAGCACGACGAAAAGTGCCGCCCCGGCCGTGCCGATGCCGGCGCCCTCTGTCCGGTGTCTCCCTTCCATGACCGCATCCCCCGCCTTCCGTGTCTGACGATGCGGACACTAGGCCGCCGCGGCGGCGCGAGCGATGTCGAAATCTGCCGCGACCGACAGGATTTGCTACATTGGCGCCGTGTCCCCGGGGGGGGGGAGGAGGGGAGCATCGCAATGCCGATCCGTTATCTGAAGATCGTCCTGATCGTGTTTCTGGGCCTGATGGCCCTTTTCTACGGGCTGCAAAACCTGGTCAACCTCGAAGCGGCGCACCAGGTGGTGAGCGCCGTTCTGGCCATGGCGAACCACGAGTACTACGCATCTTCGCTGGTGCCGGCCGTCACCAGCCCGATCGTCTCCGGCCTGGTGCTGGCCGTCATCATCGCCGGCGAGCTGGCCGCGGGTCTGGTGGCCCTGAAGGGCGCCTGGGACCTGTGGGCCAACCGCCGGGCGCCGGCCGCCGCATTCAACGGCGCGAAGACCTGGGCGCTGATGGGGGCCGGCATCGGCATGATCGTGTGGTTCGGCTTCTTCCTGTCCATCGGCGGCTCCTGGTTCCAGATGTGGCAGACCCAGCTCGGCGCCCAGTCGCTCGAAGGCGCGCTGCAGTACTTCCTCTGCTGCGCCATCGTCTTCGTCATCGTGAACATGGACGACGTCTGAAACCCGGGGACAGTTAACTCAATTGCTGATTGAGTTAACTGTCCCCGGAATTCCGTGGTATGGAAAACGCACCCAGCCGCACCGCATTCGGCACCGCCTTCGCCCGTGCCGTGCACTTGCGCGTGGACGATCCGCCGCCCGTTCTCGGCGATGCCGTCGCCGAGCGCCTGCTGCCCGGCTACCAGCAGCGCTACATCCGCCGTCTCGGCGCCCTCACCCGCTTCTGGCGCGGCTACTACATCCGCCAGGCGGACGCGTTCACGGCGCTGCGCTCCCAGGTGGTGGTGCGCAGCCGCTACGCCGAGGACGCCCTGGCGGGCTCGCGCAGCGAGGGCACCGAACGCTACGTCATACTCGCCGCCGGGCTGGACACGTTCGCCCTGCGCCAGCCCGCATCGCCGATGGCTATGGCCAGGGCAACGGCGATCGAGGTGCTGGAGATCGACCACCCCGCCACCCAGGGCTGGAAACGGGAGCTGCTGCGCAGCCGTGGCCTGGACGTGCCGGCGGAACTCGCCTTCCTGCCGATCGACTTCGAGACCGAGAGCCTGGCCGGCGCCTGGCCGACCCGGCCCGCGCCGGACTTCGTCTCCTGGCTCGGCGCCACCTACTATCTCACCCGGCACGCCATCGCAGGCACGCTGGAGACGCTGGCGGCGGCCGCGGCGCCGGGCTCACGCCTCGTCCTCGACTACTGGAGTGCCCGGCCGCCGACCGCCGCCGGCAACCTGCTGCTGTGGGGCACCCGCATGGCCGTCGCCCTGCAGCAGGAACCGATGCTGAGCTTCTTCGAGCCGGAGGAGATCGAGAGCCTCGCGGCCGCTGCCGGCTGGAGCGTGGTGGAGAACCTGGATGCGGCCGATCAGAACGAACGCTACCTGCACGGCCGCCGGGACGGACTGGTGGTGCCCTCCTTCGCCCACTTGCTGCAGCTCGAGCGCACCGCGGACGGCTGAAGGCCCGCTGCATCGGCCCCGGCCCATGCCCCGAATATTCCACTATGAATACCGCTACGGCCAATCCGGAAGTCACCGTCTGGTACGACGGCGAATGCCCGCTGTGCCTGCGGGAGATCGCGCTGATGCGCAGGCTGGACCGGCGCAACGCCATCCGCTTCGTCGCCATCCAGGAGGGCCGGGACTGCCCGCTCGACCGCGCCACCCTCATGCAGCGCTTCCACGCGCGGGAGGACGGCCGGCCGATCGTCTCCGGCGCCGCCGCCTTCGCCGCCATGTGGCGCGCCATCCCGGTGCTGCGTCCCCTCGGCCTGATCGCCCGGTTTCGCCCGGTGTTGTGGGTGCTCGAGCGCCTCTATCGGGGCTTCCTGCGCATCCGCCCCTGGCTCCAGCGCCGCATCGAGCAAGGGTAGGAGAGCCTTCAGGACCGGCCAGGCGGTCGGAACCCCCACACCTCCGTCTCCCGTCCAGCCAGCCGCAGCGCCTGAAGCCGGTCCATCCCCAGCTTCTCCACCACGCGGACCGAAGCCGCATTGGCCGGTGAGACGAGCGCGACGATATCGTCCAGCCCCAGCCCGCCGCCGTACTCGAGCACCGCCCTCGCCGCCTCGACGGCATAGCCCCGGCCTCGCGCCCCCGGCAGGAAGGCGAAGCCCACGTCGGTGACGTCGAGTTCCTCCCGGTACAGCAGGCCACAGACGCCCAGCGCTATGCCGGTCTCGCGGCTCTCGACGGCGAACTGCCCGTAACCGGGCCTCGGCTGCCGGGTCCAGGGGCCCTCCCGGATGAATCGCCGCGCGTCCTCGTCCGTATGCAGGTGCTTTTCCCCGATGTGGGTACGAAACGCCTCCTCGTTGACCAGCCGCAGCAGGAAGCCGGCATCGTCGTCGCACAGGCGGCGGAGCCTGAGCCGGGGCGTCTCGGCAATGATAGAGATGGTGGTCCGGGCAGTAGCGCCGTCGCCGGCCGGCCCGCTCACTGCCTCGCCCGCCGCGGCACCGCCTTCAATACCTCCCGGGTCAGTTCCCAGCGGTCGAAGCCCTGCTTGCCGTAGTCGAGACCGCGGCGCACGATCACCACGTCCCGGGACGGCACCACGATCACGAACTGGCCCCGGTTGCCCGCGGTGGAATAGGCGTCCGGCGGCACGTCGTCCCGGTCATCGGGCACCAGCCAGAACTGCCCGCCGTAGAAGCTGCCCCGGTGCCGGGTAGCGGGCGCCGGGGTGCGCACGAACCGGATCCACTCCTCCGAAAGCAGCCGCTCGCCGTTCCAGACGCCGCCCTGGAGGTACAGCAGGCCGAAGCGGGCCAGGTCGCGGGCATTCGTGTAGACCTGACTGGACAGGATGAAGTCGCCGAAGCGGTCCGTACTCAGCAGCGTGTTGCGCATGCCGATGCGGTCGAGCAGTGCCCGGCGCGGATAGCGCAGATAGGCCTCCGCGCCCAGCGCCTGCTTCATGGCGTAGACGGCCAGCAGGGTGTCGTAGTTTTCGTAGTCCCAGAAGGTGCCCGGCGCCCGGATGAGGCCACACCGGCGCGCGCCGTCCACCGAACTCGCGCCCACCCAGTAGGCCAGGCCGGAGCCCGTCGCGTATTCCATGCCGAAGCTGTCCACCGGGTACAGGCCGCTGGACATGTGCAGCACGTGGCGCAGCGTGATGGCGGCGCGGGGATCGTCGTCGGCGCCTTCCACCTCGGGCAACCAGTCGAAGCCCAGCGGCCGATCGAGCGCCAGGCGGTCCTCGTCCACCAGCATGCCGATCAGGGTCGCCGCGATACTCTTGGCCGTGGACCAGGTGCGGGTGCGCGTGCCGCGGTCCACGCCTTCCGCGTAGCGCTCGTGGATGATGCGGCCATCGTGGAGCACCAGCAGGCTCAGCGTGTCCTGCTCCGGCGTGGGCCGGTCGAAGGCCCAGTCGGAGGCGGCCTGCAGCGCGGCAGCGTCCACCCCCGCGGGCAGGGGCGCGGGCTCGACGCGGTCGCCGTCCGGCCAGGGGATCTCGGCCGGGTCTCCGGGCGGCGGCGGCAGGTCCAGCTCCGGCAGGGTGTCAATGTCGCCGAAGTCCTGGTCCGGCGCCATGACCACGCAGCCGATCCCGTTCCGGAAGGCGGCGCGGATGACCGGGCCGGACGCAGCGCCGCCGACTGCGACGGCGCGGCGCTCCCGGTCCACCACGTACTCGCCGCCGTCCACGCTGCCGACCGGCTCCGCCAGGTAGGCCAGCTCCTGCACGAATACCTGCCGGAGACTGCGACCCGAGGTGAACAGACCGTTGCACATCAGCACGGCCTGCACGCCATTGCGGATCATCTCCCGGTTCGCCTGGAAGTAGTCGTAGTCCTCCGCGGCCGCCGGCACCGTGCCGAGCGCCAGCGCCGCCAGTGCGGCGATGGCCGGGGCGCGGCGCATCAGTCCTCGGCCCCTCGCATCCCCCGCCCCCAAGCCTCCTTCAGCACGGGGTACTGTTCGATCTTCAGCATCTGCTTGCCCCGTTCGCGCCGGGCCGCGGTACTGCCGGCCCGCTCCTCGCTGATGCGCTGCTGCTCGGCGTAGGGCAGCTGGGGTATGGCGTTGATGCGCATCGCCAGGCTCTGCAGCTCACGGCTCAGCTCCTCGATGCGGGGCGCCGCCGCTTCCGCCGAGGCCTCGTCGGTGACGCCCTCCAGCACCGCAGTGATCTCGCCGACGACCTCGCGCTGCGCGTCGATGGCCTCCTCGTAGGCGGCGACGTTATCGGCGGGCTCCGCCGCGGCATCGGCGACGTCGGCTGCGCCCTCGGGTGCGGGCTCCGGCGTCGACTCGGGCGCGGGCTCGTTGCCGCAGGCGGCGAGGGAGAACACCGCGGCCATTGTTGCGAGCAGCGGCAGCAATTGCATCGTGGAAGTGGTCATTGCAGGCCTCCGTGGTTGTGCAGCCACGAAGTCTACATTGCGGGGATGTGTGCGGCAGGGCCTTCCTGCTCAACCTTCCCCCACATCGGTCTCGTCCTGCTTGAAGCGCTGCACGTAGCGCAGCGTCACGAAGTTGATCAGCGCCATCACCAGGGCCACCTCGTAGCGGCTGAAGGCGACGGCCATGCCGATCAGGCCCGTGTTCCAGATGCTGGCGGCGGTGGCCGTGCCGCTGACGCTGCCGCCGCTCTTCAGGATGGCGCCGCCGCCGATGAAGCCGATGCCGGTGATGAGGCCCTGCAGGATGCGGGACTCGGCCTCGGTGGAGGTGAGCACCGAGATGCCCACGAGCGTATAGCCGCAGGCGGCCACGGCCACCAGCGGGAAGGTGCGCAGGCCCGCCCCGCGGCTCTCCCGTTCCCGGTCCCAGGCCACCGGCAGGGAGAGTATCCAGGCGATGGCGAGCTGACCCAGGTGGAACAGCACCTGGGACCAGGCCACGTTCATGGACGGGAGCGGAACGCCGGATTCGGCGGACACGGCGACGAGGGCGCGGCTATACGCCCGCGAGGCCGGCGACCCCGACGAGGATCAGGTAGCCGGCCACCACGTAGTTCAGCAGGCGCGGGACGACCAGGATCAGGATGCCCGCGAGGAGCGCGATCAGCGGCTGGAAGGCGAGGTGTATCGTCATATCGGTCCCGGCAGCCGCCACGGGCCGCCGGCTCTCTGCAGCTTCGTCATCCGGGTGGATGCAGGGAACATGCCAGCCGCTGCCGCGCCGCCGGAGACCCGCCGGCGTCCGGGATACGGCGCGATCGTGGCACGGTCTGCGCGGCCGATTGCAGGAATTGCACGCTGCGGTCCGCCCGGGCGAACCTCGACAAGGGCTGAAGGCGGCTGCCGCACGCGCGACAGCGGTGCTAGTCTTCCTGCATGGACAGGCTGTTCAAGCGACTCCACGACCGGCGGGATCCGCCGGGCATCGAGACGGACATCCTCAGGCGCATGCCTGGAATCGTCCTCGTCGGCACCGCGGCGCCGTTCCTGCTCTCCGGCCTGATCCGGCTCTGGCTGGCCGGCGACCCCGGCTTCGACGTGGCCAAGCGCATCGCCAGCGTCGACATCTTCGCCATCGCGCTCGTGGTGACCTTCTGGACGGCGGCGCTGACGGTCTCCATCGCCTGCTTCATCGTGTTCGTGATGAAGGGGCCCGGCTACGTCGCCGACGCCTATCACCTGAACGAGGCGGCGGAACCGGCGCCGCCGCCGGGGAAGCTGCGGCCCTGATTCAGGCGGGCGCGTAGACCTCCCGCATCACCTCCCCCGCCTCGGCCATCGCCAGTGCGCCGTCGCCCTCGTAGGCCGAGCCGTGCATGGTCGCACAGACTCGCGGCGCCAGCGCGGCCAGCCGCGCGAGGTGCGTCCCGGTATCCGGCGTCCACGCCATGTAGCCGGCCATCGGGCCCTGCTGGTATTCGGTCAGGGTCTCGCGGAAACGGTCGGTGACGCTGTTGCCCGTGGCGGCCTCCACATCGCCCAGCTGGTGCAGCAGGTCGGAGCAGAACAGCACCCGCTCCGTCTCCTCGAACAGCATGGCGGCGTCCCAGCCGTGGGGCAGGTGGGGCGTGGCGCAGAAATGAAAGCGCCGGGCGCCGGTCTCGAAGATCTCGCCGTCCTCGAGGATACGGGGCGTCCGCGCCGCGTAATCGCCCAGGAAGACCATGGCCCCCACGTGGCTGGTCACGGCGGCCGCGCCCGGCGCGAGCTCCAGCCACTGGTTCAGCGAGCCGCACTCGTCCGGTTCGAAATGGCTGCAGCCGACCCAGCGCAGGCTCGCGGGATCGATCAGCTGCCCCACCGCTTCGTGCACGGCGGGGAACAGCGAGCGCATGCCCGTGTGGTAGAGCAGCGGCTCGTCGTCGCGGACCAGGAACTGGTTGAACTGGATGCCGGCCTCGGGCACGAAGGTGGAGATGCGGAAGACGTCCGCCGCGATCTCGGTAATGGTGGTCATGGCGTTCCCCCTGCGATGTCGGCAGGACGGGAGGATACGCGGTTTCCGGCCGGCCGGCACCGGTCATATAGCGGAATGGAATAACCCGGTAACAAAGCTCTATTTCACGGCGGCCGGGCGGGCCGGTAGCCTTCCGGGCCCTGTAGTCATCAGCCGGGAGAGCGATCATGTCCGCGACCGAGGAATTTCTTGCCGCCAACGAACGCTACGCCGAGACTTTCGACAAGGGCGACAAGCCCATGCCGCCGGAAAAGAAGGTGGCGGTGGTCGCCTGCATGGACGCGCGCCTGGAGACCGGTCGGCTGCTCGGCCTGGAGGAAGGCGACGCCCACGTCATCCGCAACGCGGGCGGCGTGGTGACGGACGACGTGATCCGCTCGCTGGCCATCTCCCAGCGGCTGCTCGGCACGCGAGAGATCGTGCTCGTCCACCACACCGACTGCGGCATGCTCACCTTCAGGGACGACGCGCTGAAGTCCGAGATCGAGGAGGACACCGGCGTGCGGCCCCATTTTGCCCTGGAGGCGTTCCCGGACCCGGCCGAGGACGTGGTGCAGTCGATCCGGCGCATCCGCAACAGCCCCTTCGTGCCCCACAAGGACGCCCTACGGGGCTTCGTCTACGACGTGGAGACGGGACGGCTGCACGAGGTCGATTCCGGGGAAAGTTGACTCGACCGCCAATCGAGTCAACTGTCCCGTAACTTGACCGCGGGGTAGAGGGGATGCAAGTCTGCACGGGTGTCCGAAGCCGGCCGACAGGCCCGGAATGGAGCCCTGCATGCAGAACGAGACCTGGACGTTCTTCCAGGCCTTCATGAAATCCCCCCGCGTCGTCGCATCCGTGATCCCGAGTTCGGCGTTCCTGAAGCGCCGCGTCATCGAGGCTGCCCACCTGCCGGATGCGCAGGTGGTCGTAGAGCTCGGCGCGGGCACCGGCGGCACCACGCTCTCGATGCTGGCGGCACTGGGCCCGGGCGGCCGGCTGATCGCCATCGAGCGCACGGCCGACTTCGTGCCGGTGCTCGAGGCCATCGAGGACGAGCGCTTCGACGTCGTCCACGGCTGCGCGAGCTCCATCGTCGAGCAGCTGACCAGCCGCGGCTTCGAGGGGGCCGACGCGGTCATCTCCGGCATCCCGTTCTCCACCATGCCCGCCGGGCTGTGCGAGGAGATCGCCGGCGCCATCCGTGACGCGCTGAAGCCCGGCGGACGCTTCGTCGCCTATCAGTTCACCGACTGGGTGGCCCGCTACATGCGCCCGGTGATGGGCGATCCCGTCGTCCAGCACGAGATCCTGAACGTACCGCCGATGCGAGTGTTCACCTGGGAGAAGCCGGTCGACATCGACGCCGCAGCGAACGCGGCGTAAGCTGCACCTGCGCGCGGATGTCCGCGCATGCCAGGAGCACCGCCGTGACGCGTCCGCCCCTCCCCGTACTCGTCATCCTGACGCTGGCAGTCGGCCTCGGCGCCTGCACCGGCCTGCGGCCGGGTTTCGAGACGCCCACCGTTACCGTGAGTTCGTTCCGGCCCCTGCCGGCCCAGGGTACTGTTCCCCGCTTCGAGATCGGGCTGCACATCGTGAACCCCAACCGGGAGGCGCTGAAGTTCCAGGGCCTGGCCTATACCGTGAGCCTCGAGGGCAGCGAGCTGATCAAGGGCGCGGAGAACGAGCTGCCCGTCATCGAGGGTTACGGCGAGGGCGACGTGGTGCTGACCGCCACGCCCAACCTGCTCGGCGGCATCCGCCTCGTCACCGACCTGATGTCGCGCCCGCGGGACCGCTACTCCTACGCGCTGGAGGCGAAGCTCGATGTGGGCACGTTTACGCCGCCGATACGGGTGCGGGACGAGGGCGAGATCGCGCTCCGGTAGGAGGCCCCTCCTACACTCCGCCGAACCGCGCCGGAATGCGGGATACGGCCAGCAGGGTCACGCCGTAGAAGATCAGATCCACGCCCAGGAACAAGCCGATCACCCATAGCGCAGAGCCGGGCAGGCCCACGGCAATCAGCACGGCCAGGACCAGCGACACCACGCCGCCGGCGATCATCCAGCCGCGTCCTGCCGCGCGCTCCAGGCGGGAGGCGAACCAGAGTTTCAGCACGCCGCTCGCGGCCAGGAAGCCGGTGATGATCAGGGTCAGCGCGAAGACGCCGCTCTGCGGATAGACGAGCAGCAGCAAACCGGCGACGAGGGCCAGCAGCGACAGGAAGAACCCGGACGCCACCCGGCTGGTCCTGCGCGCCCAGAAGGCGGTCACCAGACCGACGATGCCGTTCACGGTCAGGAGTATGCCGAAAAGCAACTCGGCAGCGAGGGTGGCCACGGTGGGCATGAGGATCGCCAGTGCGCCCACGACGATGGAGACGACTCCGCCGACGCGGAAGAACGTCTTGTGCTGGTCGATCTCGTCGACCAGTTCCCTGGGTATGCCTGCGGCTGCGAGCGGATTGTCGGTCATGGTTACGGGAAGCTCCTGTGCCGGTGCGGCCTCTGGGATCGGGGCGATGTGGCCGCATCCGTGTTGCCCTTCGAGGGGGAAGCAGCAGGATGCGTGCCAGGTGGGGCAAGTGGCTGAACCAACTGGAGTTCGGAGCGGCGGGAACGGGAATGCCGCCGTCACCGACGGCAATATCTGCACGGAGCGCGCAGAAATTTCGGGTGGAGGGGCTGTGGGAGGGCCTTCCGGCCCGCTCCGTCAGACAATCGGGGCGGCGGCGGTGAACCTGGCGTAGACGTAGCCGCCCACCGCGCCGCAGAGAGCCTGGACGAGGAGGCCGCCGCCCGTGCGCGCGACGGCCACCGGCGTGATGTCGAAGGCGGCGTTCAGTGCCAGGTGGATGGTGACCACCGCGGCCGCGCCGGCAACGGCGTAGAGCAGATAGCGATAGCGGGGCAGCCAGCGCAGGAGCAGCGCCGCCACGGCGAAGGCGACCAGCAGGCCGATGACGATCATGGGCAGAAAAGAGGTGGCCATGCCGCCGAGGTCGTGGCCGATCATCCCGAGCCGGGTGCCGAAGCCCACCTCGGCGCCCATGCTCTCCAGGCTCCCGGCTACGTGCTGACTGGCCGAGATGACGGCGAGCACGTAGGTCACCGCCACCGCGAGCACGAAAGATCCGATCCGCCTAGGCCACATCGCCTGCATCCTCACACGCGCTACAGCAGCGCACGAACCGGTGCTAGGCTAGCACAGTCACCGCCCAGTCACCGGAGCCGTCATGCGCCAGCGCCTCGTCCTCTGCCTCGTCCTCGCCGCCGCACCGGCGCTCGCCGCTGCGCAGGATGGCGCAGCGGACGCGCCGGGTTACGAACTCGAGACGGTCGCCACGGGGCTGGACATGCCCTGGTGCGTCGCGTTCCTGCCGGAGGGCGGCTTCCTGGTCACCGAACTCGGCGGCACGCTGCGCCGCGTGGGCGCCGACGGAGTGGTGGGCGATCCCGTCGCCGGCGTGCCGGAGGTCTATCGGGCCAGCCAGGGCGGCCTGTTCGACGTGCTGCTCGCGCCGGACTTCGCGGCCAGCCGCGTGCTGTATCTCTCCTATGCAGAGGGACCGCCGGACTCCAACACCACGGCGGTGGCGCGGGCGCGGCTGGCCGGTGACGCGCTCGCCGATGTCGAGGTGATCTTCCGCGTCACGCCGCGCAAGGACACGCCGGTGCATTACGGCGGCCGGCTGGCCTGGCATCCGGACGGCACACTGCTGCTGACCACCGGCGACGGCTTCGACTACCGGGAGGCCGCCCAGGACCTCGGCAGCCAGATGGGCAAGGTGGTCCGCATGCACCCGGACGGCACGCCGGCCGAGGCCAACCCGTTCCCGGAGGCGCCCTACGTCTGGAGCTACGGCCACCGCAACCCCCAGGGGCTGTCGGTGGCAGCCGACGGCACCGTCTGGCTGCACGAACACGGACCGAAGGGCGGCGACGAGGTGAACGTCATCGAGCCGGGCGTGAACTACGGCTGGCCGGTGATCACCTACGGCCTGGACTACAACGGCGCCTACGTCTCGCCGTTCACCGAGATGCAGGGCATGCGCCAGCCGCTGCACGTGTGGACGCCGTCCATCGCGCCGTCCGGCCTGACGGCGTACGAGGGTGCACTTTTCCCCGAGTGGCGGGGCGACCTGTTCGCGGGGGCGCTGGTCGACAAGGACGTGCGCCGCCTCGACGTGGAAGGCGGCGAGATCGTCGGCGAGGAAGTGCTGTTCGGTGAGATCGGCGAGCGCATCCGCGACGTGGCTACGGGCCCGGACGGCGCCATCTACATCCTGGCCGAAGGCGAGCCGGGCACGCTCTGGCGAGTTTCGCGGACAGTTGACTCAACTGCTGATTGAGTCAACTGTCCCCGGAATTTTCAGTCCTCGATACGGAAGCCGATCTTCACGGTCACCTGCCAGTATTTGACGGCATCGCCTTCGATGTAGCCACGGGTTTCGGTGACCTGGAACCAGTCCATATGCTTCACCGACTCTCCCGCCTTCTTGATGGCCTTGCTGATGGCATCGTCGGTGCCAACCGTCGAAGAGCCGGTGACGTCGATCTGTTTGTAGACATGGTCTTCCATTGCTTGAGTCTCCTGGGTCGCGCTGAGTCTGGTGGCAGCTTCGCAGGAGGTCGGATGCCGCTCATTGCGATCCGTCAACGCGTCCTTCCCGCCCAGGACTCGGGGACAGTTAACTCAATTGGAAGATAAGTCAACTGTCCCCGGAACTGGCGCCGATATCCATCACGATCTCCCACAGAAAGCGCACCATCTCCTTCAGCGACTCCTCGGCCACACGCTCGTTGTCGCTGTGGGCGCCGTAACGGCTGTTGATCTCTGCCAGCGTGCGCGCCGGGCCTATGCCGTAGGACTGCACCCCCTTCGCCCTGAGCTGGGCCATGTCGGTGGCACCGGTCGCCATCACCGGCAGCGTGGTCGAGCCGGGGTAGAGCCGCTCGGCCACGCCCTCGATCACCTGGAACATCTCGTTGTCGATGCCGGACGGCTCAGCCTCCGGCCGGTAGATTTCCTCGGGCACGATCTCGATGGCCGGATTGTCGATCAGCGCGGCGAGCCTTGCGTAGAAGCCCTCCATGTCCTCGCCGGGCAGCATGCGGATGTCCAGCATGGCCTCCGCCTCGGACGGGATCACGTTGCGGCGGAAGCCGCCGTCGACGATGGTCGGAACCACCGACGTCCTGAGCGCCGAGTAGTGATAGGGGTCGTTCTCCCGGAACCAGGCGTCGATCTCGTGCTGGTATTCCGGGTGCTCGATGTTGGCGTAGCGCCACGAGGTCTCGCCGTCGGTCAGTTCCGCCATACGCCGGAAATAGGCCTGCGTGGTCTCGTTCAGCCGCACCGGCGTTTCCCAGTTGCCCGCCTTCGCCACCGCCTCGGCCAGCATGGTGATGGCATTGTCCGTGCGCGGCATCGAGCCGTGCCCCGCCGTGCCGCGCGCGACCAGCTTCGCCCGCCGCGGCATCTTCTCCGTGGTCTGGATACCCACCACCTTCACCCGGCCGTCCTCCAGCCGGTTGGTGCCGCCCTCGGCAATGGCGTATTCCGCAGCGATCTCGTCCCAGTGGTTGTCGATCATGTAATCGATACCCCACTGGGGCGTGCCTTCCTCGCCGGCCTCCGCCAGGAAAATGATGTCCCGGTCCATCTCCACGCCGAGACGGTTCAGGAGCAGGATCACCATCAGCCCGGCGGTAACGTTGTCCTTGTCGTCCAGCGTGCCCCGGCCCCAGATGTAGCCGTCCTTGCGTAACCCGCTGAACGGCGGCTCGGCCCATTTCTCCGGCTGCACGCCCACCACGTCCGTGTGGCCCATGATCAGGATCGGCGCCTTCGTGCCGTTGCCCTCGTAGCGGGTCACGAGATTGGCGCGGTCCGGATCCAGCGCATACGTCTCGAACTCGATGCCCTCCCCTTCCAGCACCGCGCCCAGATACTTCGCTACCTCGGTCTCGTTGCCCGGCGGGTTCACCGACTCGATCTGCACCATGTCCACCAGGTAGCCGATGGACTCCTCGCCGACGGCCTCCCAGTCGATGAAGTAGTCAGTCTGCGCAGCGGCGCTCGCGGGCATCAGGGCAACAAAGAGTGCGAGGCGTTTCAACATGGCCGGTTCTCTCCGCTTTGTGATGTTTGCAGGAGAGCCTTCAGGCCCGCTTCATTAGCACATCGGGCATGAGGGCCCTCCTGCATGGGATGCGGGGGATCAGGGGTTCAGGGCTGCACGAACCGCTTCCAGGCGGCTGCGATTCTTGCCGAGATCCGAGTAGCCCAGGCGGGACGACGATCGCATCGCGATCACCCCTTCCTCGGGCCGCAGGTGGAAGATCACGTCGTCGACGAAGCGCAGGATTCTAGTGCGGGCCTCGGCGCGCAGGTAGTCCTCGCGCTGCTCGACGATGGTGTACGCCGACTCGCTCTCCACGTAGCTGATCAGCCGCTGCCAGGCGGCCCGGGGGTCGCCGTCGATCTGCAGCGGCTCTATATAATGGGTGCCGTCCGAGGGATCGGCATCGCTGGAGACGCAGTTGGGCGTGGACGGGCACGGCAGCAGCCGGCCCTCTTCGGTGAGGTCGAGTTCGGATCCGCTCATGGTGGCGCAGCCTGTCAGAAGGAGTATGGCGCCGGCGAGAGCCGGCAGGTGCAGCGTCCTGATCATGGCCGCATGATAGCGTACCCCCTTCACCGCCGCGTGATCGGCCGCGCGTAGTGTACCGTCTCCCCCTCGAAGCGCACGCAGCCCTGCTCCACCAGCGCGTCCACGAGCGCCTGTACCTCGCCGAAGTCGAGTTCCCGGCCGAAATGGGAATGGATGAGCCGCATCAGGGTGCGGCGGCGCCGGGGCCGCGCCAGGCCGCGGGAATGGAGATTGCGGATCACCTCGGCCACCCGCTCTTCCCGTGAGCTCGCCGTGGCCGCGCCGAGGAACGGCAGCTCCGCCAGGCTCCGTGCCCGCCGCACGGACACGCCCTCCGCCCGCAGTTGCGCGATGAACGCGTCGAACCCGTCGAACCCGTCGTCGGGCGAGACGACGTGCAGGTGGCCTTCCGGGTCACGCTCGGCCAGCCGGCCGAGCCAGCAGGCCACGTGGAGTTCCAGCGCGCGGCGGCCGTCGCCGGTGACGGGCACGTAGGTGGCCCGGTCGCCGAGGGCCTGCACGGAGGAGACCAGGTCGAAGGGCAGGCTCGCCTCCGGGTCGCCGACGAAGAGGTACACGCGCACCGGGTCCGCCTGCAGCGGCGCCAGGCCGTCCGGCTGCACGTTCTCATAATCGATGAGGATGTAATGAGTCCCCATGCTGCCCCCGCCGGCAGACGCGTACCGGCTGAGCTTACCACCGTTCGGACTCGACACGACTCCCGCGAGGGAATAGGGTGGCGGTGAACGAAGCAACTCCGCGTCGCTTCCCGTCCCTCATCGAATTCATCCGGTCGCGGAAGCGACGCGATTCGAGGCACGGGGGAACTATGTTCAGAGCACGCGTCGGAGCGCACCTGCGCCCCCTCCTGATGTTTTCCGCTTTCATCGGGTTCGCCCTGCAGGGCGACATCGGCGGTTAGCCGATGGCACAACCGGTGAGCACCGGGCGGTGGCGCTACGGCGATTTCGAGATCGATGCGCCGTCGCGGGAGGTTCGTTGTCATGGTGAGGTGCAGGACGTGGAACCGAAGGTGTTTGACCTCCTCGTGGCACTGATCGATGACCGAGACCGGGTCGTGGCCAAGGACGAGCTGCTGGAGCGGATCTGGCCGGGGAGTATCGTCAGCGAGTCCGCGCTGACCCGCTGCGTGATGAAGGCGCGGAAGGCCGTCGGAGACGACGCGAACCGGCAGCAGGCCATTCGCACGATATCCGGTCGCGGCTATCGGTTCGTCGGTCCCGTCGAGGCGCTGGAGAGGCCGGCGCCGTCGTTGCCTACGGACGATGCCGCGGCGGAGCCCGGCCCTTCCATCGCCGTGGTCCCGTTCCGCCCGCTCGCCGACGATCTCGAGTTGACCTATCTGGGCCAGGGCATCGCCGAGGACATCGGCACGCTGCTCGCCCATCTGCCGGGCTTTTTCGTCATCTCCCAGGGCTCGACGGTGTTCCTGGCGACCAGTGACGAGACGGCCGAGGAGAAAGGCAGCCGACTCGGCGTCCGCTACCTGGTCGAGGGCAGCCTGCGTCCGGTGGCCGATCGCCTGCGCGTCTCGGTAAGGCTGGTGGAGGTGCCGGGTGGGCGCAGCCTCTGGGCCGAGCAGATGAAGTGCAGCCGCGAGGAGTTGCGCACCCTGCCGGACCGCCTGGCCAGCGCCATCGTCGCGCGGGTGGAACCGGAACTGGCCCGCGCCGAGCTGGCCTCCCTGCACCGGCGCGTGGCGGCAGATCTCGATGCCTGGGAGGCCTTTCGGCGCGCCCAGGGGCTGGTCTCCCTGCAGGGCTGGAACGAGGCCACCTTCGCCGAAGCGGCCGATCTCATGCGGGCGAGTGTCGAGAAGGACCCGGACTTCGCCGCCGGTCATGCCTTTCTAGCGCTGGTGCGGGCGATGGGCCGGCTGGTGGGTCTGGCCGACGATCCGCAGGCCGCGCTGGCGGAGGCCGTCACGGCGGCCGACCGGGCGCTCGAACTCGAGAACCGGGACTCCGTTGTGCTCGGCCTCGCCGGCTGCGCGCTGAGCGACATCGGCGACGTGGAGCGCGGTACCCGGGTCATCGAGCGCGCCGTCGAGAGCGATCCCAGCAACGCCCAGGCATGGGCGGCGCTGGGTGCCTCGATGCTCAGGGCCGGCCAGGTAGACCGGGGCATCGAGTGCCTTCGTTACGGCTTGCGCATCAGTCCCCTCGACGCCCGCCGTGCCGCCTGGCGCAGCATGCTGGCGTCCGGCCTGCTGCAGGCCGGACGCCTGAACGAATGCGTCGAAGAAGCGGAGCATGCCTGCCGCATCGACGAGAAGCTGTTCTGGCCCTGGCTGATCCTCGCCGCCGCCGAGGCCGCCCGCGGGCGGCCCGACGAGGCTGGCCGGGCCTTCGAGCGGGCCCGCAACGTCCGACCGGAGATCAGCCGACGGCAGCTTCGCATCCTGACCGGCGCCGACGGCTATCGGGTCCTCGCGAAAGCCGGGCTCGTCGCCGATCTGCCCGACCGGCCGGGAGAGGCCGACTGAGCCGGACGCTCAGGTACTCACCCCGGGATCCGACTCCAGTCGCCGCTTCGGCGACGGCACCAGCGCCGGTACCTTGCGCTTGTAACGGGCGTACTCGGGATGCATCGCCTCGAGGTCACGTTCCTCCAACTTCATGCCGAAGAACGTATAGGCCGTTGCGCCGACGGCGAACACCAGGTGGGAGGCGGTCATCGTGGGCGTGAACCAGAAGATGCCGATCCAGCCGACGTAGATCGGGTGACGCACGATGCGGTAGAGCGCGGGCGTCACGAACTGCAGCCGCCCGGGCCTGCGGCGATGGAACGCCGCCCACGCCTGGCGGAGGCCGAACAGGTCGAAGTGGTCGATCAGGAACGTCGCGTACAGCAGCAGACCCCAGCTGCCGAGGTACAGCGCCTGCAGCGCGACGGCCGCCCATTCGGTCGGCGCCTGCCAGACCACACCGCCGAGCGGCGACCAGAACGCCATCAGCAGCACCAGGCAGGCGGTCGAGGCCAGCACGTAGGTGCTGCGCTCGGCAGGCTCGGGGATGTAGCGAGTCAGCCAGCGCTTGAAGGCCGGACGCGCCATGCCGCTGTGCTGGACGGCGAACAATGCGAGTAACGCCGCGTCGATTGCCAGCGCGGTGACAAGCGGATCGGTCGGCGCCGAATCGAGCGACTTCGGCACGGCGATGTTACCGATGAAGCCGATGGCGTAGATGAAGGCGACGAAGAAAAAGACATACGTGAGTACGCCGTAGGCGAGTATGAGCGTGCGTTTCATGCAGACCTCCCGGGTGCAGATGAATGATCCGTTCTGTCCGTGGAGCCGAGTGTCCACACAGCCAGCCGGGAGGTCCTGACCGCAGGGCGACCATTCGATGACGATGCTGCAACCAGGCCGGGTCGGGACCGCAGCGACGTACGCGCATTTTCCGGACGGAAAACGGTACACTGCCGGGGGCTCCGGGCGGGGGAACGCTTTGTCGACCAAGAACATGCTCGCTACCCGGAAGGGCCGGCTGACCACTTTCGGCATCCTCTACATCTGCGAGGGCATCCCGCTCGGGTTCGCCGCCGTCGCCATCGCCACCTACATGCGCCGGGAAGGCATCGACGTGGCCCAGGTTGGCGCCTTTGTAGCGTCTTTCTACCTGCCCTGGGCCTTCAAATGGGCCTGGGCGCCGGTGGTGGACCTGGTCACCCTGAACCGTTTCGGCGGACGCAAGGCGTGGATCGTGCTGTGCCAGGTGCTGATGATCGTGACACTGTATTTCGTGGCCCAGCTCGACTACGCGCGGCACTTCGATCTGCTGATCACGATGGTGATCATCCACAACGTGTTCGCCGCCACCTGCGACGTGGCCATCGATTCCCTCGCCGTCAGCAGCCTGCGCGAGAACGAACGCGCCCAGGGCAACGGCTTCATGTTCGCCGGCGCCTACATCGGCCAGGGGCTGGGCGGCGGCGGCGCCATGTTCGTCGCCGGCCTGTACGGCTTCGACGTCTCGTTCCTCTACGTGGCGCTGCTGCTCTGCCTGGTACTCACTTTCGTCGTCTTCTTCGTCCGGGATCCGGCCGCCGGGGCGGCTGCCGCCGACCGGTTGCACGGAGTCTGGCGGGCGTTTCGCGACTCCGTCACCGGCTTTGCGCGGGAGCTCGGCATCGGTCTCTTCCGTTCAGGCAAGGGGCCGCTGATCGGCGTGGTCTTCGCACTGACGCCGATCGGCGCGATGGGCCTGTCGGGCGCGGTGTCCACGGCCCTGCAGGTCGACCTCGGCATGAGCGACAACCAGATCGGCCAGCTGAATATCTACGCCATGCTCACCTCGGGCTTCGGCTGTGTCGCCGGCGGCTGGCTCGCCGACCGGCTCGGCAAGCGGAAGATGCTGGCGCTGTTCTACGCGCTGACCGCGCTGCCCACGCTCTGGCTCGCCGCCGCCCTCGGCGGCGGGGCGGGCGTCGAGGGCGTCACCATCAACCAGTATTTCGCCGTCGCCCTCGCCTTCTACCTCTGCATGGGTCTGCATTACGGCGTCGGCGCGGCCATCTTCATGGGTCTCACCAACCCGGCCGTCGCCGCCACGCAGTTCACGGGCTTCATGGCGCTGCAGAACCTCACCATCTCCTACTCCAACGCCTGGCAGGGGGTCGCCGTGGATGCCTGGGGCTACAGCGCGATGTTCTACCTGGACGCGGCGCTGGTCGCGGTACCCATCCTGCTGATCCCCTTCCTCTCCGACCGGAAGCCGACGGAGGCGCCGCCGTCGCCGGCACGGCCGCTACCGGAGGCCAGCTGATGAACCGGGCCCGAAGGCCCTCCTGCATGGGAATCGACGATCAGCGGGTCACGGCCACGAATTTCTCTTTCGCCAGCTCCACGTCCCCGTCGTCCCAGCGGTAGGCCACCAGCTTGCCGCCCTCCTTCGCCACGCTGTAGTCGAGGCAGGCGATGTTGGGCGCCAGCGGTGCCGGCTCGCCCTCCAGCCAGTAATGGCCCACGAAGCAGGGCGGGTCGTCGTGGGAGTACTCCACGAGGTGGTCGCCCTCGATGGGGTCGTCCGGGATGTGGGTTTCCACCGACTCGGGGCCGAAGTGGGCCTCCCGGTAGGTGGTGGCGTGAGAGTCCCACCAGCGCACCCGGATGCGGTGGCGGTGGTTGCCGCCCTTGTCGGCGAAGCTGCGGCCTGCCGGCAGATCGATCTCCTTGCCCTTCAGCAGGGAGTCGATGGCCTCGTGCTGCCACGTGCCCGGCTCGCTGCCGGCCACCAGGAACTTTTCCGAGAGATGCCGGCCGTCCACCTCCGCGCGCACCTCGGAGATGACGTGCGGATCCCAGCAGGCGTGGATCACACGCAGCGCGCCCAGGTCCAGCCACAGCGGCAGCGTGCGGAACCAGTCGAGTGTCTCGCGCATCTCCTCGTCGCGGCCCTCGTACGCCCTGATGAAGGCGTCGTGCTGGTCCCGGTTCTTCTTCGACCAGGGCCTGAGGGGCTCGCCGGTGTCCGGGTGGGGCGTATGGAAGCCCAGCGCGTTGAACTCGTGGTTGCCCATCACCGCCAGCGCGGCCCCCGCCTCGATCATGGGCCGGACCATGTCGATGACCTCCCGCTGGTGCGGGCCCCGATCGATGAAGTCGCCGAGGAAGATGGCCTCCCGGGTGGGATGGCGCCAGACGCCGTCGTGTTCGGCGTAGCCCAGCTTGTCGAGGAGGCGGGCGAGCGGGTCGGCATAGCCGTGGATGTCACCGATGAGGTCGTAGCCCTGGGGCGGGGGATGGTCGATCATGTTCCCATTCTAATCTAGCCAATTACGTGGACGGCCTGAACGAGCGGATCGCCGGCTGGGACTACCGCCTGCCCGGGTTCAGGGCGGACCGCCTGACCCGTCGATGGGAAGACCCCTGAAAGCCCCTTGAATCCGAAACGGACCGGCGCAGGATTACCGCAATGTTGTTGCGGTATCATCGCCCGACAAGAACTCCAATAAGAGGGACAGAGCCGTGTTCGATCTCAACCGCACGCTCCAGCTGATCCGGGGGGCGATATTCGATCCGGAGGCCACGTGGCGGACCTACCTGCCGGAGGCCGGCGACTGGCGCAGGACGGCATTCCTGCTGACAGGTCCGCTCATCGTCCTGGCCGCTGTCGTCGCCTATCTGATCGGGCTTGCCGTGGGCGACGCAGGGATGTTCGGCCACTTGCGTCCAACCCTCGGTTCGACGGTCGTCCGCATCCTGGCCGGGATCATCGGCGCGGCCGTCGTGGCGTGGGTCTTCAGCACCCTCGCCGGTCTGTTCGGCGGCAGACGGAGCTTCGCGCACGGGCTCGCGGCCACGACGCTGGCCTTCGTGCCGGGCTACGTCGGGCAGGCGCTCACGCCCCTGCCCTGGGTCGGCGGGCTGATCGCACTTGGTCTGTTCATCTACGCGCTGGTACTGCTCTGGCGCATCATCCCGCTCTATCTGGAGGTGCCCGGCGGCAAGCGGATCGGCCACTACATCCTCTCGCTCATAGCCACCGTCGTGGCCATGTTCGTCATCGGGCTGGCGCTCGGCCCCATCCTCGGCCCGGACGTCCCGGACTTCGAGAGACCGCGCGTCGGCGGCTCGATGGGCGACATCGGCAGGGTCGGCGAGACCGGCAGCACCGGCACGCCCGGGGGAGTCCTCGGCAACGCCGTGCGTTACGGAGAACTGATCGCTGCGGCGGAGGAAGACCGTTACGAACCGCCCGCCGACGGACGCGTGACCGAAGCCCAGGTGCGCGAGTTCATCCGCGTGATGGAGCGGAGCCGGGAACTCTCCGGGGAGAAGCAGGCGCGCCTGAAGCGGCTATCGGAAAAGGCCGAGGGCAGCGAAGAGCTGTCGATGGGCGACATCGGCGAGATGATGGCCGGTGCGACGGAATTCATGGGCATCGGCACCATCGAGATCGAGGTGGTGAAGCGCGGCGGCGGCAACTGGGCCGAGCACCAGTGGGTGCGGGACACGCTGCGCACCGCCTGGATACAGAAGGACATCAACGATACCGTGGCCCACAACTACGCCCTCTATCAGGAATACGAAGAGGATCTGAGACCCTTCATCGCCCGCTGAGCCGCTCAGCCGGTCCCCCGGTGCCTCGTCAGCCAGCGATCCAGCTGGTTCGCGAAGGCCTGCTTGTCGCGCTGGCCGAACGCCGCCGGGCCGCCGCCCGTCTCCACGCCGCTCGAGCGCATGGTGTCCATGAAGTCGCGCATGTTGAGGCGTGCGCGGATGTTCTCGGTGGTGTGCAGCTCGCCGCGGGGGCTCAGCGCATGGGCGCCCTTCGCGATGACCTCCGCCGCCAGCGGGATGTCGCTGGTGATCACCAGGTCGCCGGGCGCGGCGCGCTGCACGATCTCGTCGTCCGCCACGTCGAAGCCGCGCGAGACCTGTAGTGCGGTGACGTTCGCCAGCTTCGGCGTCGCCACCGCCTGGTTCGCCACCAGCGTCACCTCGACCCCCGTGCGCTTCGCGGCGCGGAACAGGATCTCCCTCACCACCACGGGACAGGCGTCGGCGTCTACCCAGATCTTCATCGGTGATATCGGGGATAAATCCCCTCCTAGCGGTAGTCCGGGTTGGGGAAGTCGTAGCGGCAGCCCGCCTCCCACTCCGAGCGCTGGTTGCCGTGGGCCGGGATGCCGCCGGCCTCCCTGATCATGCGCGCGAGGTGCAGCAGGTTCCAGGTCATGAAGGTGGTGTTGCGGTTGGTGAAGTCGTTCTCCGGGCCGCCCGAGCCCTCGTCGCGATAGGAGGGCCCCGGCCCTGCCTCGCCGATCCAGGCCGCGTCCGCCTGGGGCGGGATCACGTAGCCCAGATGCTGCAGCGAATAGAGGATGTTCATGGCGCAGTGCTTGGCGCCGTCCTCGTTGCCGGTGATGAGGCAACCGCCCACGCGGCCGTAGTAGGCGTACTGGCCGGCATCGTTCAGCTCCCCGGAGGCCGCATACAGGCGCTCGATCACCTTGGTGCAGACGGAGGACTTGTCGCCCAGCCAGATGGGCGAGGTGAGTACCAGGATGTCGGCCGCCATCACCTTCTGCAGGATCGACGGCCACTCGTCGCGCTCCCAGCCGTGTTCCGTCATGTCCGGCCATACGCCGTAGGCGATGTCGTGGTCCACGGCGCGGATCACCTCCACGGTGACGCCGTTCTTCTCCATGATGGCCTGCGAGATGTCGATGAGCCCGCGCGTATGGGAGAGCTGCGGCGAGGGTTTCAACGTGCAGTTGATGAACAGCGCCTTCAGGTCCGAGAAATCCCAGGTGCTCTGCTCGCACATCTTCTCCTGCTTTTCGTTCAGTATCGTCATGCTCATCTCCTTTCGTCAATTACGGGGACAGTTAACTCAATTGGTGGTTGAGTCAACTGTCCCCGGAATATAAGGGTCCTCGCCATCCGACCCCCTCATGCTCTAGCATGATGGCGGGGCGGCATCGATCGACACCAGGGAGCATCACCATGGCCAAACCCGTCTGCGCCGTCGTCGGCATCGGCCCCGGCAACGGCGAAGCCTTCGCCCGTACTTTCGACGCCCACGGTTACGCGCTGGCGCTGCTGTCGCGCTCGACGGACCTCTCCGGTCGACTGGCCGGCGAACTCGATGACGCCCGAGCCTACGCCTGCGACGCCACGGACCCGGAGGCCGTCGAGACCACCTTCCGTCAGATACGCGAGGATCTCGGCCCCGTCGACGTGCTGGTCTACAACGCGGGCAGCGGCAGCTGGAAGACCGTGGAAGAACTCAGCGCCGCGGACTTCGAGAGCGGCTGGCGGGTGAATGCGCTGGGCGGGCTCGTCACCGCCCAGCAGGTAATACCGGACATGAAGCAGAAAGGCGCGGGCAACATCATCTTCGTCGGCGCCACGGCATCCCTGCGCGGCATCCCGAAGACCGCCGGCTTCGCGCCGGCCAAGGCAGCCCAGCGCATCCTCGCCCAGTCCATGGCGAAACACCTGCAGCCCCACGGTATCCACGTCTCCGTACTCATCATCGACGGCGTCGTGGGAGAGCCCGACAGCGATCAGACCCGGGACGCCGAACGGCTCGATCCACGGCACATCGCCGAGGCCGCGTACTACCTCACGCAGCAGCCGTCCAGCGCGTGGAGCTTCGAGATAGACCTCCGGCCCATGCAGGAATCCTGGTAGGGCCAAGGGATCGGGCCTGAAGGCCCTCCTGCAGCGTCCTCCTGCACTGTCCTCCTGCACGATCGTTCAAAAATGCTCGCGTTCCTGAAACAGAACTTCCGCTGGATCGCGGGCGGCTTCCTGCTCACCTATTTCTCGAGCTTCGGCCAGACCTTCTTCATCTCCGCCTCCATCTCCGAGTGGCGGGCCGCCTTCGGTCTCAGCCACGGTGAGATCGGGCGGCTGTACATGCTGGCGACGCTGGCGAGCGCGGTCTGCCTGCCGTGGGTCGGACGGCTGGTCGACGTCCTGCCCGAGCGGCGGGTCATCCTGATCGTCGTGCCGGTGCTCGCCTCCGCCACCCTCATCGCCGCCTACGCGCCGTCGGTGGCCGTCCTCGTGCTCGCCATCTTCCTGCTGCGCCTGTTCGGCCAGGGCATGATGACCCACACCGCGCTGACGGCCACCGGGCGCTCGTTCGCCGCCCAGCGCGGCCGTGCCGTCTCACTGGTGGTGCTCGGCCACCAGGGCGGCGAGGCCACCCTGCCACTGGCCTTCGCAGCCCTCGCCCTGGCCTACGGTTACCAGGCCGGCTGGGTGGCCGGCGCCGTCGTCCTGCTCGCCGTCGGCCTGCCCTTCGCCTGGTGGGCCTACCGGGTGCCGAGGACTCCGCAGCACGAGCCTGCCGGCCCCGAGGGCGGCCCGTTCCCCGTCCGCCACTGGACACGGCGCGAGGTGCTGGCGGATCCGCTGTTCTGGGTACTGCTCACCGGCGTCCTGGGCCCGCCGTTCATCGGAACCACGATCTTCTATCACCAGGACTACCTCACGGAACTGCGAGGCTGGCCGCCGCAGTTCTACGCCTTGTCGCTGTCGGTGGCGGCCGCCACGACGGTCGTCTTCGCCCTCGTCTGCGGCGCTCTCATAGACCGCTTCCGGGCCCCCGCCATCCTGCCGTTCTTCCTGCTGCCGCTGGCGGGCTCCTGCTTCGTGCTCGGCATAGACGGTCCGGCCTGGCTGCTGTTCGTCGTCATGCTGCTGCTCGGCATGGCCTACGGGCTGTCCTCCACCCTGTTCGGATCGCTGTGGCCCGAGGTCTACGGCACCCTGCACCTCGGCGCCATCCGTTCGGTCACCGTCTCGGTGATGGTCTTCGCCACCGCCGCCGGACCGGGGGTCACGGCCACCCTCATCGACCGGGGCATCCCGGTGCCCCGCCAGATGATCTGGATCGGCTTCTATTGCCTGGCGGCGTCAGTGGCGATGGCGCTGGCGGCGGCGCGCCTGCGCCGGCGGCAGCGGCGCGGCCAGGGCGCTTATTGCGGCTCGTGATCGTGGAGATAATCATAGGGGGGTGAGACGGGCATCCCGGGCAGCCGGAACGAGCGCACCTCGCGGCTCGGCCGGCTGATGGTCCACACGACGCGTTCGCGCAGGGGATCGAAGGCGAACGCCTGCCCCTCCGCATCGATGACGACAGTGGCCACGTGCAGCAGCGTCGGCCCCCGGTCGGGGATCGCCAGCACGTAGAGTTCCGGCTCGTGGTGACCGAAGACGTACAGCAGACCGTCCGGGCCGAGTGCGCCGCCCGAGGCCGCCTGGGGCGCCATGCGCCCGATCAGCGCCGGCGGCAGACGCCAGCCGCCGGTACGACGCCAGCGTGAGTCGAACGTGTGCACACCGGCATAGGCGTTGGACTTGTACGGCTCGCCGGTCTCGTCGTCATAGTGGGCGAAACCCGCCATCCAGCCCGGCTCGCCGTCATGCGCATAGGGCACGAACCAGGTGAGCGAGCCCTCGTCCATGAGCCCGAGGGAGCGGGAATCCACATGGGTCATCGTCTCGGTGTCGAAGACCTCCACCGAACTCGCCATCGGCACCTCGGGGTGGTTGGAGTTGGCGCACCAGAGTCGTCCGTGTTCCGCATGGCAGCTGTTCAGGTGACCGATCAGGCCGCCTCGCCGTCCCACCCAGCCGCCGACGCGCTCACCCGTCTCGCGGTCGTACTTGCCGATGGCGAAGTTGAAGACGGCATAGAAGTGCGTCTCGTCCACAGCCACCCCCTGGAGCGCTTCGGAGGCAGTGAAGCGCTCCAGGGGGACCGCCTCGAGCATGACCGGTTGCGGCGGCTGGTACCCCAGCACGGAGCGGAGATCCGGTGCCGGTGCCGCCAGCATTGGCATCAGCGGTGCGAGCAGAGGAATCAGCACCCAACCCGCCATGCCCGCCAAAACGAGACGCATTCGTGTCAATCCGCGGTCCAGGTCAACCCGAGCCACCAGGTGCGCCCGAACACCGCGTCCTCCTGGAGGTATTGCGCACCCGGGCCAGTCAGTTCACGTCGGCCCTCGTCCGTTAGATTCTGCACCTCGCCGATGACGGTTATGCGATCGGTCACGTTGAATCGGGCCTGCATGTCCACCTGCGAGCGCGCGTCCCAGTACTCGTCCCGGTTCGGGTCGCCGGCGTTCAGCGAATCCAGGAACTCGTCCGTGTAGTTGTAAGAGGCGCGAATTTCGAGGTTCCGCGTCGCATAGAACACGGTGAGGTTGCCGGTGAGGTCCGGCTGCTGGAAAAAGTTCGTCTCGCGGGTGCTGCCGTCGCCGAGGGGCACCTCGAAGGTGGTATCCAGCACGGTGGCATTCGCCAGGATGCCGAAGCCGTCGAACGGGGCCGGCAGGAAGGAGAGCGTCTGCTGGTACTGGGCCTCGAAGCCCAGGATCTCGGCGCTGGCCGCGTTCTCCGGCTGGGAGACGGCGTCGTAGGTGACGCCGTCGACGGTCACCGGCCCGTCGGTGGTGAGGAAGAAGATCTCGTCCTCGATGTCCTTCCAGAATACGCCGGCGGCCAGGATGCCGTTCGGGATGTACCACTCCAGGCTCAGGTCGAAGTTGGTGGACACGCGGGGCTGCAGTTCCGGGTTCGAGCGGCTGATGGTGTTGTCGGTCAGGTTGATGCTGACGCCCCGGGTGAGATCCGAGATGTTGGGCCGACCGAGGGTCCGGGAGGCGGCGGCGCGGAGCACGAGGTCGTCCGCCAGCATGTAACGTACGTTTACCGAGGGCAGCACGTCGGAGTAGTCCCCTTCCACGGTCGCACCGTCCAGCGGCCGGCCGTCCCAGTCCGTCTGCTCGTAGCGCAGCCCGCCCACCACCGTCCAGGGCCCTGCCACCCAGGTGCCCATGGCGTAGGCGGCGGTCACGGTCTCGGCGGCATCGGAGCCTCGGTCCAGGTTCAGCACTTCGTCGAAGGCGTTGCTGGCCACGAACGCGTCCGAGGCCTCCAGATCGATGCGGTTATCGAGCCGATAGCCGCCCTGCCAGGTGACGTCCGCGAGACCCTGATCGGCCACGTCCGCCAGCGTGTAGCCGACACCGTCGCCGGCGACCAGGCGGCGGAAGTTGAAGCCCTCCGACTTGTCGAGGTCGCGCAGCAGCGCGCCCGTCTGGACGGAGAGGCCCTCCACCGGCGTCTCGTCCCAGCCGAGATCCACCGTGAGTTCAACGGTGTCCTCGTCGGTGAACCGGTCCAGGATGCCGCGATTCACGTGGCCGTAGTTCGTCAGATCGTTGAACTCCGACGGATCCAGCGGCGTCACCGTGTTGTAGAACTGGGAGGTGTCGTAGAGGGCGCCGAGGTCCGTGCCGGTCTGAAAGGCGTCGGTCACCTCCGGGTTGAAGAGCTCCGCCTGGGTGAAGGCAGCGCCGGCCTCGAGCAGCAGTCCGGGAGCGAGGTCCCAGTCCAGACCGGTGCGCACCAGTGTGATGTCCCGGTCCAGCGTGAAACGGCCGATGCCGACGATGTTGAAGCCGGTGTCCGTGATACCGGTAGTCGGAGTCTGCTCCCGGATCGCCGCCGGCTCCGCGGAGCTGCCGCTGGTACCGAGTTCGTAGCGCTCCTCGTCCCGCCGCTCGTCGTCGTTGTACTCGTTGTAATACACGGCGAGGTCGGCGTAGACGTTGTCGCTGGGCTGCCACTCGAGTCGGCCGGTCACGCCGATGCGCTCACGAACGTTGTTGTAGAAGAAGATGCGCTGATTGGTCGGCACCACGAAACCGTTACCGTTGCCCAGGCCCACGTTATTACCGGCGGCGTCGAATTCGGTGTAGTCCGCATCGTCCACCTCCACTTGGGGAATCTCGAAGTTCCGGATGGAGTAGTCGATGCCGAGCACCGCGCCGAATTGATCATCCGCACCGAAGGTGGTACCGGCGGCGAAATTGCCCCGCCAGGGGAACACGTCCTCGCCGTCGTTCAGCGTGGTGCCGTCGCCGGACTGCTCGTGCCGGCCGGCGAACAACCCGCCGAACAGGAAGGGCTCGACGGACTCGAATGCCGAGCGCGTCACCAGGTTGATGGTGCCGCCAATGGCGTTGTGGTCCAGGTCCGGCGTGATTGACTTCCGCACCTCGATACGCGATAGCAGGAAGGCGGGAATCAGATCCAGGGGCACGGCGCGCGCGATGCTGCCCCGCTCCGGGGAGGCGATGATGGCGCCATCGACGGTGGTACGGTTGTAGGTGGCGTTCAGGCCCCGGATCACCGGAAAGCGTGCCTCGCCCTGGTCGTTCTGCACGGCCACGCCGGGCACCCGCAGCACGGCTTGGGCGGTGTTCAGGTCCGGCAGGCGGCCGATGTCGTCCTGGGCAATCGCGTCGACGATCTCGTTGGAATTGCGCTTGACGTCCAGCGCACGTTCCATCGACAGTGCCTGCCCGTACACCGTGATCTCCTCGATGACCTCGTCGTCCGGCTCCTGCGCCACGACGGGCGCGCCGAAAACCGAGAACAGGACCAGACCGGCCGCAACGCAAAGCCGCAACAGCACCTTGCTATTCTTCATCATTCTTCTCCGAAGGAGTAATCGTCGACTTTCTTTCGGGGGAAGAGATTCACGTCTGGCCGTTAAATGCCGGCGACGGTCCGGTGAAGCGGCGATGAACTTTTTGTAAGGAGAAGTTCAGGAGAACGTAACGGTGGCGTTGCAGCCGGGCGCATCGGCCGGAAACCTGTCTTTTGCCCGCATATCTGTTAGAGTGCGCGCAACCTGGCGCACATCGGTCTGCGCCAATCACTCCCGAGCGCACCCCGCGCTCCCGGAGCCACACCCAAAGAATCCAGTCTGGGCCGAACCGTGCACGACTCCGTCGCGCTGCGGGTCAGACGAACCGGAGTAACCATCCATGCTATTTTCCGAACTCGGCCTCGCGGCCGAATTGCTGAGTGCTGTCGAAAAACAGGGTTACCGCGAGGCGACCCCCGTCCAGTGCGAGGCCATACCGCCCATCCTCGCCGGCCGTGACATCCTGGCCAGCGCTCAGACAGGCACCGGCAAGACCGCCGGTTTCACGCTGCCGCTGCTGCAGCGGCTCATGGCGTCACCGCCCGGCGGCAAGCGCCGTGTGCGTGCCCTCATACTCGTGCCCACGCGGGAACTCGCGGCCCAGGTCAGCGAGAGCGTCCGGAACTACGGCTGCCACCTGCCGCTGCGCTCGGTGCAGATCTACGGCGGCGTCAGCATCCGTCCGCAAATCAAGAGCCTGCGTAACGGCGTGGACATCGTCGTCGCCACACCGGGCCGACTGCTCGACCACGTGCAGCAGCGCACCGTCGACCTCTCGGGCGTGGAGATGCTCGTCCTGGACGAGGCCGACCGCATGCTCGACATGGGCTTCATACGCGACATCAGGAAGATACTGAACCTGCTGCCCGCGAAACGGCAGAACCTGCTGTTCTCCGCCACGTTCTCGAAGGAGATCCGCGGCCTGGCCGCGAGCTTCCTGCACTCGCCGGTGGAGATCGCGGTGGCACCGCGCAAGACCACGGCGGACCGGGTCGTCCAGCTCGTCCACCCGGTGGACAAGGCGCGCAAGCGCGAGCTGCTCTCGCATCGCATCGGCGCAGAGAACTGGCGACAGGTGCTGGTGTTCACCCGCACCAAGCATGGCGCCAACCGGCTGGCGAAACAGCTCTGCGCAGACGGCCTGGACGCCGCCGCCATCCACGGCAACAAGTCCCAGGGCGCGCGCACGAAAGCGCTCGCAGACTTCAAGTCCGGCAGGGTCCGGGTGCTGGTGGCCACCGACATCGCGGCCCGCGGCCTCGACATCGACAGCCTGCCCCATGTGGTCAACTACGAGCTGCCGAACGTGCCCGAGGACTACGTCCACCGCATCGGCCGCACGGCCCGTGCGGGTCTGGACGGCCACGCGATCTCGCTGGTCTGCGTGGACGAGGACAAGCTGCTGCGCGACATCGAGCGGCTGCTGAACCACCGCATCGAGAAGGAAGTGATCCCGGGTTACGAGCCGGACCCGCGCATCCGGCCGGAGCCGCTGCAGACGGCGCGCAAGCAGCGCCCGCAACCCCGGCGCAACGGGCCGCGCCGGCAGAATAATCAGTCCCGGGGCCGCAAACGGGCCTAGGAAGGCGGGCAGGACTGCCCCTCGTTCCGCTCAGGCGGTGGCCAGCCCCGGGCGATCCTCTTCCCGCGAACGGTTCAACCAGGCCAGCGCCAGGGTCATCAGGAGGCCGGCGAGCGCGGCGCCGCCGAGCACGCCGAAGTAAAGCCGGTAACCCTCGGCGGCACCGAAGCTGTCGAGGAACCACCCGGCCAGCGGGTAGGCGAAGACATCCGGCGTATAGCCCACCATCGACACCAGACCGACTGCCGTGCCGGTCACCACCATCGGCACGCGGCTCTCTTCCAGCAGCGCGTAGTAGATGCCACGCAGGGCGAACACGGCGATGGCCACGGCCGCGACCTGTATCCAGAGCAGCCACAGCCAGTCGGCCTCTCCCGGCATGGTGGCGAGCGCCAGGTAGCCGCCGCCCGCAATGAGGAATGCAAGGCCCACCGCCCGGGTCGGCCGGATCCGGTCGGCCAGGAACCCGGCGGCGATCGCCGACAACGGGCGCAGCCACTCGCGGAAAGCACCCAGCTGCGCGCCGAACACCTTGTCCTGTGCGAAGGCCTTCTCGCCGAAGGTCGCGAACTCGAAGGTACCGATATACAACCAGTAGGCGACGAGGATGATGAGGGCCTGCAGCCACACGGCCGGCATCGCCATGACCAGCCGCAGCTGACCGGTCGGCAGCCGGGCGTTACCGGTACCGGTGAGTGATCCGTGGGCGCTGTCCGCCGGTACGAAGGCCAGCACGAAGAAACCCGCGACCACCGATGCCGTCGAATACAGCACGATGACCGCGATCAGACCGTCGGCGACCAGTGCGTAACGGGAGAACACCCAGGCGGCCAGCGACAGCATGACGGCACCGACCAGACCGCGGCCGCCGTCGAGGATGCCGAAGGTCTTGCCCTGGTCGTCGCGCCCGCCCCAGAGCCGTGCGGCCTTTATGAGCGCCGCCCAGAAGGTCAGGATGGAGGTCACGCCCCAGAAGGCGTGCAGCGCGAGCAACATCGGATACGGGGGGATGGTGGCCATGTAATAGCCGCCGAGCCCGGTCGCGAACAGGGACACGGAGAGCAGCGTGCGTGTGGCGACCCGGTCCGACAGCCAGCCGCCGGCGAAATAGGCGCCGAACGCCAGGGCGCCGAACATGGCGTTCATCACCCCCAGCTGCGTGAAGGTCACGTCGAAGACCTCCTGCATGCTGGTCTGAAAGCTCTTCCGCATGTAGGGCAGCAGGTAGATGCTGTCCCCGGCCAGGATCAGGCTGGCCATGTACAGCCATTTCCGACGGCCGTCCGCTGCCATCAGGATCGACCCGCGATCCCGGGCCTGCTAGTCGCCCGCAAAGTTGTAGGTGAACTGGACGCCCGCATTCCTCGGCCGCCCGACCGTCAGCTGCGCCGGTCGCTGCCGGTCGGTATCCGCCCCCATCACGATCCGTTCGTCGGTGAGGTTGCGCACGAAGACGCCGAATTCCCAGTTGTCCCGCATCATCCCGGTGTAGAGATTCAGCACCGTGCTGCTGGGCAGCTCGATGCGCTCCAGCTGCTCGGTACCCAGCTCGTTGAACTGGCTGCTCACATAGGAGACGTCGCCGCGCAGATACCAGTCGAGACCCCTGAGAGCGTTCGCGATCTCGTAGCGGAAGCCGGCGTTGACCGTCCATTCGGGCGCAAACGGGGCTTCATCGCCGTCCGATGCGATGGGCGGTGCCGACGGGTCGAGGTCGCCGTCCACCTCGGACTGATTGTAGGCAGCGGCGAATGACAGACCGAGCCGGTCCGTCGGCTGGGAGACGATCTCCAGCTCCACGCCGCGGCTGACGATATCGACGATGCTGAATTCCACGATCCAGCCGCAGGCGAGGAAGGTCTGCGTACGGGCATCCTCCCAGTCCATCTGGTAGACGCTGATATTGGCGGTGGTCGTGCCGCCGAACAGGGTGGTCTTCGCGCCGGCCTCGTAATTCCACAGCGAGTCCCCGTCGATCGTGGTCGGCACGCCATCGAAGCCGAGGTCGGCGAGTTCATCGGCACAGAACACCGGATTGATGAACTGCTGCACGCTGCCCACGCGGAAGCCCTTGGCGGCCTTGGCATACAGCGTCATGTCGTCGGAAGGCCGGTAGGCCAGCTCCACCATCGGGTTGAAACCGGACTCGGACGTCTTCTCGTCCAGGCGGTCGTTGCTGAACTCCACCCAGCCCTGCCAGCGGATGAACGCCTCCTGCTCGTAGTCGAAGAAACGGCCGCCGGCGGTCAGCTCGTAATCGCCGAACTCGTAGCTGGCCTCGGCGAATGCCGCGAACTGGGTCGTGTCGACGTCGAAGGTGCCGTCGAAATAGGCATTCTCCAGCGGCGAGCCGAAGGTGCTACCCAGGGCGAAGCCGTCGAGCCCGGCGGGCGATGCGATCCAGGCATCCAGGCCGTCCAGGTCGTTGACCTGGTCGAGCTGACGGGAATCGTCCTCGAAGTAGAGACCGGCCACGAAATTGAAGGGCCCGGAGAAACGGCTGTTGACGCGCACCTCCTGGGTGAACTTCTCGTTCCGGGTCTTGTTCTCCAGGTCTACCTGCTCGAGGAAGATGGCACCGTCCAGTGTCACCGGGTCGTAGTCGCCGAGCGCGAAGACCGGCTGCCCGGCAGCGCCGAGAGCGTTGGCGAGGCCGAGCAGGTTCCTCGTGCGCCGCGTATCGTCCAGCGTGTTGTCCATCTCCCGGTCGAAATACGAGGTGATGGACGTGAACGAATAGCGGTCCACCTCCAGATCGAACTGCAGCGAGGCCAGCACGAACTCGTCCTCGAACTCGTTGTCCACGAACTTCACGTTCTGGCGCTCGCCCGTGATGACGAACTGATCGACGCTCTCGCCCGGCAACGCCAGGTCGTAGCCGAAGCCGGTGGTGGTCTCCGCAGGGTCGTTGCGGCGCTGCTCCTGGGGCCGGCCGTCGGCATCCAGGTTCTGGTACATCACCATGGCCTTCGCGCTCAGCGAATCCGTCACGTCCCAGAGCCCCGTCAGGCGGCCGCCGAGGATGTTCTCGTCGTTGTAGTCCTCTTCGTCCGTGTAGATATTGTCGATATAGCCGCCGTTCGAGACGTTGTAGGCGACGCCGCGCAGCGCAAAGCGGTCATTCACGGGCAGGTTCAGAATCCCGTGCCCGCTGTAGCTGCCGCTGCCGTCCTCGGTGCCGAAACCCGTGACGCCGGCGGTGGCCGTCAGTTGGTCCATCACCGGGTCGTTCGGTATCAGCCGGATCGCGCCCGACATCGAACTCGCGCCGAACAGCGTGCCCTGGGGACCGCGCAGTACCTCGACGCGATTCAGGTCGAACAGCGCGGAATCCGGGTTGAAGCCGGAGGTACTGATGGGCGTCTCGTCGAAATACAGCGACACCGTCGAGGGAATATTCGGATTGGCGTGATTCAGACGCGCCGCCGAGATCCCGCGCATGGACAGCTGTGCCTGGCCGGTTCCGGAGCTGTTTGCCGAGAGACCGGGCACCTCGCGCATGTAATCGGCAAAGCCGATCGAGACCGTCTCCGCGAGGGCATCGCCGTCGAGCACCTGGATGCTGCCGCCGATATCCTGGATGGATTCCGCCCCGCGCTTCCTCGCGGTGACGACTATCTCCTCGATGATGAGATCCGCGCCCTGCGCGTGCGACTTTGTGGCCAAACCGCCACTGAGGCAGGTCAGCAGAGAAAAAAGGCACAGGGCTCCGAGGTTAAGCATTCGCGTCATCGTGTTGTCCTTGAGTAACACCGGGGGTAACACCGGCGGCTGCCGGCTGTTCGACACATCATACGCAATAACGCCTGCGGACGTGGTTGGCAGGCGGCGGCGACATCCTGAACAACCCCCGGACGGACGACTTCGCAGCGAGCTACGCAGCCGCATAATCCGGCCCCGCGGCCGCAAAGCCCTCCTCCAATCCGGCCGGTGCTGTGCGATCATGCGCGCCATGCCCGACCCCGCCCTGCAGACCCTCCGCGACGTCTTCGGCTACGAACACTTCCGCGGCGACCAGGCGGCGATCATCGACGCCGTGCTGGCCGGCCGCGACGCCCTGGTGCTCATGCCGACGGGCGGCGGCAAGTCGCTGTGCTACCAGATCCCGGCGCTGCTGCGTGACGGCACGGGGCTCGTGGTCTCGCCGCTGATCGCGCTCATGCAGGACCAGGTGCGCGCGCTGCACGAGCTGGGCATCGAGGCCGCGTTCCTGAACTCGAGCCTGAGCCGCGAAGAGCAGGACGACGTCATCCGGCGGCTGCGCGCCGGCGAGATCCAGCTGCTGTACGTAGCGCCCGAACGGCTGGTGCAGCCGCACACGCAGGCGCTGCTGGCGGATGTGCCGCTGTCCGTGATCGCCATCGACGAGGCCCATTGCGTCAGCCAGTGGGGCCACGACTTCCGCTCCGACTATCTCGCGCTGGACACCCTCGGCGAGCGCTTCCCCGGCGTGCCGCGCATGGCGCTCACCGCCACCGCCACGCCCATCGTGCGCGCGGAGATCGCCGAACGCCTGGCGCTCACCGAACCCGCCGTCTTCGTCAGCCCCTTCGACCGCCCGAACATCCGCTACCTGGTGCAGCCGAAGACGGACACGCGGCGCCAGCTCGCCCAGTTCCTGCAGGGCCACGCCGGCGAGACGGGCATCGTCTATTGTCTTTCGCGGAAGAAGACCGAGAGTATCGCCGAGTCGCTGCAGCGCGAGGGCTACAACGCCCTGCCCTATCACGCCGGCCTCTCCGCCGAGATGCGTGCCGACCACCAGCATCGCTTCCTCACCGAAGAGGCCGTCATCTTGGTGGCTACCATCGCCTTCGGCATGGGCATCGACCGGCCGGACGTGCGCTTCGTCGCGCACCTCGATCTGCCGAAGAACATCGAGTCCTACTACCAGGAGACCGGCCGCGCCGGGCGCGACGGCGAGCCGGCCGAGGCGTGGATGATCTACGGCCTGCAGGACGTGGTGCGGCTGCGCCAGATGGTGGACGAGTCCGAGGCGGACGAGGAGCGCAAACGCCACGACCGCCAGAAGCTCGACGCGCTGC
>CAZRSA010000011.1:0-42008 GCA_964602525.1 uncultured Woeseiaceae bacterium | reverse complement strand
AGGGAGATGTAGCTGAAGAAACGCTGGTAGCCCGGGTCGTCGTGCATGTAACCGACGGTGTAGATGTGCACCATCAGCGAGACGAAGGTAACGACCACCATCATCAGGGCACTCAGGCGGTCGACCAGGAAGCCCACCTCCATCCGCAGCCCGTCGGTCACGGCCCAGGTGTAGACGGTGTAGTTCTGCGCCTCGCCGCCGTCGAACACCAGGTGCTTCAGCACCAGCAGCGAGAGCACCGTCGACAGGCCAACCGCCAGGATCGTGATCCAGTGGGCGGCCGTGCGGCCGATCTGCCGGCCGAGCACGCCGGCGACGATCGCGGCGACCAGCGGCGCCAGGACGATGGTGAGGTGCATCGCTTTCATCGGCTAGCCCTTCATCGCGTCCATGTTCTCGACGTCGATGCTGCGCCGGCTGCGGAACAGCACCACCAGGATGGCCAGCCCGATGGCCGCCTCGGCCGCCGCCACGGTGAGAATGAAGAACACGAAGATCTGGCCGAGTTCGTTGCCCACGTAGCGCGAGAACGCGACGAAGTTGAAGTTCACCGCCAGCAGCATGAGCTCGATGCACATCAGCAGCAGTATGACGTTCTTCCGGTTGATGAAGATACCGGCGACGGCCAGCGAGAACAGGATCGCCGACAGCGTCAGGTAGTGCTGGAGGCCGATGCCGCTCACTGGCGCTCCTCCGGGTCCATGCTGACCAGGCGCACCCGCTCTTCGCGCCGCGTGCTGACCTGACGGGAGATGTCCTGCACCTTCAGGCCCGGCCGCCGGCGCATGGTCAGCGTTATGGCAGCGACGATGGCGAGCAGCAGGATCACCGCCGCCAGCTCGAACGCATAGACGTGCTCGGTGTAGAGCACCGAACCCAGCGCCTTGGTGTTGCTGTAGCCCTCCGGCAGCGGCGGCGCGTCGGCCATGGTGGCAAGGCCGCGGCTCTTCGCCCAGATGACCTGCACCAGCTCGACCACCATGATCAGGGCGACCACGAGACCCAGCGGCGCGTAACGGGTCAGCCCCTCGCGCACGGCCTCCACGTTCACGTCGAGCATCATGACGACAAACAGGAACAGCACCATCACCGCGCCGACGTAGACCAGCACCAGGACGATGGCCAGGAACTCCGCCTCGGCCAGCAGCCACAGTACCGCGCTGTTGAAGAAAGCCAGCACGAGGAACATCACGGAATACACCGGATTCCGCGAGAAGATCACGCCGAGCGCCGCGCCGATCAGCACGGCGGCGAAGACGTAGAACAACAGCGTCTCAAACAAACCTGGTCCCCAATGGCCTCCCGCGGCGGCAGGCCCCTCGTTACTCGTCCGTCAACGGTCGCTGACGGCGCCCCGGCGCCGCTACTTGTAGGGCGCGTCCGCGGCCTTGTCGGCGGCGATCATTGGCTCGTACTTCTCGCCGACGGCCAGCAGTTTCTCCTTGGTCATGATGTTCTCGCCCCGGTTCTCCATGTGGTATTCGTGGATCCGGGTCTCGACGACCGCATCCACCGGGCACGCCTCCTCGCAGAAGCCGCAGTAGATGCACTTGAACAGGTCGATGTCGTAGCGGGTCGTGCGGCGCGTACCGTCCGGCCCGACGTCGGATTCGATCGTGATGGCCAGCGCCGGGCAGACCGCCTCGCAGAGCTTGCAGGCGATGCAGCGCTCCTCGCCGTTGGGGTAGCGCCTGAGGGCATGCAGGCCGCGGAAGCGCGGCGACTGGGGCGTCTTCTCCTCCGGGTACTGCACCGTCACCTTGGTGCGGAAGAGATTGCGCCCGGTTAGCATCAGCCCGCGCCAGAGCTCCAGCAGAAGAAACGTCTTGAGGATATTCCTGACCATATGTCGCTCTCCCCTATACGCCCGTCGCCAGCCGCGCCCAGGGGCCCACGTTCAGCCAGGACATCAGCGCCTCGACGACGATCCAGACGATAGTCACCGGGATGAACACTTTCCAGCCGAGGCGCATGATCTGATCATAGCGGTAGCGCGGGAAGGTGGCCCGGAGCCAGAGGAAGCAGAACAGGAAGAAGGCCGTCTTCAGCGCAAACCAGAAGAAGCCCGGCTGCACTATCCAGGCCTCCTCGCTGACGCCGAGGCCGACCAGGCCCTCGAAGGGTGACAGCCAGCCGCCCCAGAACAGCACCGCCGTCAGCGCCGAGATCAGCACCATGTTGGCGTATTCCGCCAGGAAGAACACGGCGAAAGCGATGCCGGAGTACTCCACGTGGAAACCCGCCACGATCTCCGATTCTCCCTCGGCCACGTCGAACGGCGCCCGGTTGGTCTCCGCGACGCCGGAGATGAAGTACACGGCGAACAGAGGCAGCAGCCACAGCCAGAACCAGTGGGTGATGCCGCCCTGCTGGGCGCGGATGATCTCGCCGAGGTTCAGACTGCCGGCCGCCATCAGCACGCCCACCAGGGCGAAACCCATGGCGATCTCGTAGGCGACGATCTGCGCCGCGGAACGCATGGCGCCGAGGAAGGCGTACTTGGAATTGGTGGCCCAGCCGGCCAGGATGACGCCGTAGACGCCCACGGAGGTGAGTGCCAGCACGTAGAGCAGACCCGCATCGATGTCCGCCAGGACGAAGTCCTCGTTCAGCGGGATCACGGCCCAGGTGGCCAGTGCCGGAGTGATGGAGAGCAGCGGTGCGATCACGAACAGAAAGCGGCTCGAGTTCGTGGGCACCACGACCTCCTTCATGAGCAGCTTCAGCACGTCGGCGAACGGCTGCAGCAGGCCGCGGAAGCCCACCCGGTTCGGGCCGATGCGGTTCTGGATGGAGCCGATCACCTTGCGTTCCGCGAGGGTGAGGAAGGCCACCGTCAGGATGACGCAGAGCATGACGGCCACGATCTGCATGGTGATCACCGTGACCAGCTGCGCGCTCTCCGGCAGCCGGCCCAGCAGCCCGAAACTGATCAGATTCAGGAAGTCGCTCACCCGGCGGCCTCCAGGGCGTCGGTCTCCTCATCGGGGTAGTTCCGGCCTGCACGGCCATCCGCGGTCAGCTGCAACGCGTGGGCATGGCGCACCAGTGCGTCCACGCGGTAGATGGGTACGTCGAGCACGGCCTCCCCGGACTCGGCCGGTTCCTCGCAGACGTGACCGCCGGCATAGGCGTTGTCTCCCGCGGGTTGCCCGATCGCGCCCAGCGCCTCCTCCCGGACGTCCTCTGCCGACAGGTAATCGAATCGCGGCGCATCGAGCATGTTGCCGATCACGCGCAGGATCTTCCAGCCGGGACGCGCCTCGCCCACCGGGGTGGCGACGCCCGCGAAACTCTGTATCCGCCCTTCCCCGTTCACATAGGTACCGGCGGTCTCGAAGGCGGTACCGAGCGGCAGCATGACGTCGGCGGCGGCCTCGATGCCGGTCGTCCGGTACGGGGTGAGCGCAACGACGAATTCGCTGCGGGCCAGCGCGGAGCGGGCGTCTGCCCCGAAATCCTCGTCCGGGTCCGCCCCCATCAGAAGGACGGCACGCGGCGGCTCCGCCAGCAGGCTGCCTGCATGCCGCCCCGGGCGTTCGCGCCGAACCCCGGCAGCGGCCCGGTGGGGCAGCACGCCGGCCAGGGCGGCCCCGGCGGCATTGGCACCCTCGGAGACATAGCCGAGACCGGCGCCGGTCAGCTCCGCCAGCGCCGCCGCCAGTACCCGCAGGTCGGCGAAGCGCGGGTGGCGGCAGGCGATCTGGCCGAGCAGTATCAGACCGTCCTCGCCCAGCCCGGCCGCGGCGCGGCGGTGTTCCTCGCCGGGCTTCACGGCCGCCGCCGGCGACCGGGCCGGCTCCGGCACCTCGCGGCCGTGCAGTTCGGCGGCGGCTGCCGTGACGGCGGCGAGCTCCTCGAGCAATCCGCCCTCGGCATAGGCCTCGACGTCGAAGAAGTAGGGATAGCGCTCGGCGTTCACGAACGAGACCTTCGCGCCGCTGACCGCCGCCTTGCGCACCCGGTGGGCCAGCATCGGCACTTCCTTGCGCAGGTTAGAACCCACCACCAGCAGACCGTCGAGGGCCTCGATTTCCTCCAGCGAGCGGCCGAGCCAGGGGAAGACCGGGTCGGCCTCCTGGTCACGGAAGTCACGCCGGCGCAGGCGGTGATCCAGATTGGCCGTACCGAAGTGCTCACCGAGGCGTGCCAGCAGGTGGCACTCCTCCAGGGTCGCACCCGGCGTCGTGAGCAGCGCCACCTGGTCCGGGTCGGCGGCGGCGGTATCGCGCAGACGCTCGGCGGTCACCGACAGCGCGCCCTCCCAGGACAGGGCCTGCCAGCGGCCGTCGCGCTTCACCATGGGCTCGCGCAGCCTGGCGTCGTGGTAGATGCCCTCGTAGCTGAAGCGGTCCCGGTCGGCGATCCAGGTCTCGTTGATGGCCTCGTTCGGCCGCGGCACGATGCGCTTGACCGTGCCCCGCAGGACGTGGGCGTAGAGGTTGCTGCCCGCGCAGTCGTGGGGCGAGACCATCGGCCGCTGCACCATTTCCCACGCCCGGGCACTGTAGCGGTAGGGCTTGTTGTTCAGCGCGCCCACCGGGCAGATGTCGATGATGTTGCCCGAGAGCTCGTGATCGACGCTGTTCTCGATGTAGGTGCCGATCTTCATGTGCTCGCCGCGATCGGTGGTGCCCAGCTCCTGGATGCCGGCGATCTCCTGACCGAAACGCACGCAGCGGGTGCAGTGGATGCAGCGGGTCATGTCCGTGGAGACCAGCGGCCCGAGGTCCTGGTCCTTAACCACCCGCTTGCCCTCGGTGTAGCGGGAGACGTCCCGGCCGAAGCCCATGGCGAGATCCTGCAGCTCGCACTCGCCGCCCTGGTCGCAGATGGGGCAGTCAAGCGGGTGGTTGATTAGCAGGAACTCCATGGTGGCCTTCTGGGCCGACACCGCCTTGGCCGAGCGGGTGTAGACCTTCATGCCCTCGTTCACCGGCGTGGCGCAGGCCGGCAGCGGCTTGGGCGCCTTCTCCACCTCCACCAGGCACATGCGGCAGTTGGCCGCCACGGACAGCTTCTCGTGGTAGCAGAAGCGCGGCACGTAGATATTCGCCGCGTCGGTGACCTCGATCAGCATCTGCCCCTTGCGCGCCTGCAGGGGCTTGCCGTCGACCTCTATGTTGACCAGTTCGTCGCTCATAAATCGGTTGGGCGGTACGGGTCAGGCGGCCCGGCGGCCGTCGTCCTCGACGATGCTCCGGCCCCGGTGCTCGACCATGTACTCGAATTCGTGGCGGAAATGTTTCAGGAAACTCTGCACCGGCCATGCCGCCGCATCGCCGAGTGCGCAGATGGTATGGCCCTCGATCTTGTTGGCCACGTCCAGCAGCTTGCCCAGGTCGTCTGCCGTGGCCCGGCCCTCCAGCATGCGGGTCAGCATGCGGTACAGCCAGCCGGTGCCCTCTCGGCAGGGGGTGCACTGGCCGCAGGACTCGGCCATGTAGAAGCGGGAGATGCGGCGCAGGACGCGCACCATGCAGGTGTTCTCGTCCATCACCATCACGGCGCCGGTGCCGAAGGACGAACCCGCCTCCTTCAGCGAGTTGTAGTCCATGGTGCACTCCATGATGATGTCCGCCGGCAGCACCGGCACGGACGAACCGCCGGGGATCACCGCCTTCAGCTTGCGTCCGCCGAGCACACCGCCGCAGCGCTCCAGGAGTTCCGGGAAGGGGATGCCCATCGGCAGCTCCAGATTCTGGGGCTTCTCGACGTGCCCGGAGACGGAGAAGATGGCCGTGCCGCCGGAGCCCTCCACCCCCAGGTCGGAGAACCACTTGGCGCCGTTCCTGATGATGGACGGCACGCTGGCCAGCGACTGGGTGTTGTTCACCGTCGTCGGCTTGCCGTAGACACCGTAGTTGGCCGGGAACGGCGGCTTGAAGCGCGGCTTGCCCTGCTTGCCCTCCAGCGATTCCAGCAGCGCCGTCTCCTCGCCGCAGATGTAGGCGCCGGCGCCGACGAAGGTGTAGAGGTCGAAGTCGATGCCGGAGCCGCGGATGTCCCTGCCGAGCAGTCCGGCCTCGTAGGCCTCGGCCAGCGCGGCCTCGAACCTCGGCACCGGCTCGTCCAGGAATTCCCCGCGGATGTAGTTGTAGCCGACGGTGGCGCCCATGGCGTAGCCGGCGATGGCCATGCCCTCGACGAGAGAGTGCGGGTTGTAACGCAGGATCTCCCGGTCGTGGCAGGTGCCCGGCTCGCTCTCGTCAGAGTTGCAGACGATATACTTCTGCACCGGCGCGGTGCGCGGCATGAAGCTCCACTTGAGGCCGGTGGGGAAGCCCGCCCCGCCGCGGCCCTTCAGCCCCGACTCCTTGACTTCCTCGATCACCGCCTCCGGCGTCAGCTCGCCGTTGAGGATGCGTTCCCAGGCCTCGTAGCCGCCCAGCTTGCGATAGGCCTCGAGGCTCCAGGGCTCGTCCGCCCCCAGCGTCGCGTAGCAGACCAGGTTCTCGTCGGTGCTCATCAGTCCAGTCCGTCCAGTATCTCGTCGATGCGCTCGGGCGTCAGGTTCTCGTGGTAGACGTGATCAACCATCATCATCGGCGCGCCGCAGCAGGCGGCCAGGCACTCCTCCTCGCGCTTGAGATAGATGCGCCCGTCCGGCGTGCTCTCCCCCAGGGACACGCCGAGCTTCTTCTCGACCTGCTCCACCAGATCCTCGGCGCCCCGCAACATGCAGGAGACGTTGGTACAGATTGAGACACTGTGCCGGCCCACCGGTTTCGTCTCGAACATGGAGTAGAACGTGGCCACCTCGTACACCTGGATGGGCGGCAGCTCCAGGTACGCCGCCACGGCGTCCATCAGCTCCGGCGTCAGATAGCCCCCGTTCTCGTGCTGCACGGCGTGCAGCGCGCCGATCACGGCCGAGCGCTTGCGGTCTTCGGGGAAGCGCGCCGTCCACTTGTCGATCTCATTGCGCACGCGGGCGCTCAGCTCGAAGGCCGCGGCCTGCTCGCTCACCGGTCCACCTCCCCGAATACGATGTCCTGGGTGCCGATGACCGCCACCACGTCGGCCAGCATGTGCCCCTGCACCATCTCGTTCATGGCGGCCAGGTGGGCAAAGCCCGGCGCGCGCACCTTCAGCCGATAGGGTTTGTTCGCGCCGTCGGAAATGAGGTAACAGCCGAACTCGCCCTTCGGTGCCTCCACCGCGGCATAGGCCTCGCCCTCCGGCGCTACGTAGCCCTCGGTGAAGAGCTTGAAGTGGTGGATCAGCGATTCCATGTCGTCCTTCATCTCCACCCGGCTCGGCGGCGCGATCTTGCGGTCGTCCAGCATGACCGGGCCCGGGTTCCGCTCCAGCCAGTCGACGCACTGGCGGATCATCCGGTTCGACTGCCTGAGTTCCTCGACCCGCACCAGGTAGCGGTCGTAGCAGTCGCCGTTCAGGCCCACCGGGATCTCGAAGTCGAGCTGGTCGTAGACCTCGTAGGGCTGCTTCTTCCTGATATCCCACTCGATGCCCGAGCCGCGCAGCATGGGGCCGCTGAAACCCAGCTGCAGCGCCCGCTCCGGGGGCACCACGGCAATGTTCACCGTGCGCTGTTTCCAGATGCGGTTGTCCGTGAGCAGGGTTTCGTAGTCGTCGACGCAGGCCGGGAAGCGGTCGGTGAAGTCGCGGATGAAGTCGAGCAGCGAGCCTTCCCGTGCGCGGTTCATCTCGTCCACTTCCTTCTGGCTGTGCCACTTCGAGGGCTGATACTTCGGCATCTCCTCCGGCAGGTCGCGGTAGACGCCGCCGGGACGGTAGTAGGTGGCGTGCATGCGCGTGCCGGAGACTGCCTCGTAGCAGTCCATGAGGTCCTCGCGCTCGCGGAAACAGTAGAGGAACATGGTCATGGCGCCGATATCCAGACCATGCGCACCGAGCCACATGAGGTGGTTCAGGATGCGGGTGATCTCGTCGAACATCACCCGGATGTACTGGGCACGCAGCGGCGGCGTGATGCCGAGCAGCTTCTCGATGGCCATCACGTAGCCGTGCTCGTTGCACATCATGGACACGTAGTCCAGACGGTCCATGTAGCCGATGCTCTGGTTGTAGGGTTTCGACTCGGCCAGCTTCTCGGTGGCCCGGTGCAGCAGCCCCACGTGCGGGTCGGCCTTCTGGATGACCTCGCCGTCCATCTCCAGCACCAGGCGCAGCACACCATGGGCCGCCGGGTGCTGCGGCCCGAAGTTCATGGTGAAGTTCTGAATCTCAGCCATCGCTCGAAGTCCCTCTCAACTGTTCTTCGTAGCGGTGGTCGTCGCGGATGACCTTGGGCACCAGCGTACGCGGCTCGATGCTGACCGGTTGGTAAGCCACCCGCCGTTTGTCGGGGTCGTAACGCACCTCGACATTGCCCGAGAGCGGGAAGTCCTTGCGGAAGGGATGGCCGATGAAACCGTAGTCGGTCAGGATGCGGCGCAGATCCGGATGGCCGTCGAACAGGATGCCGAACAGGTCGAACGCCTCGCGCTCGAACCAGTCGGCCGATGCCCAGACGTCCGTGACCGAGGGCATGCGCGGCGGGTTGTCCGGGCCGCACCAGACCCGCAGGCGCAGCCGCCGGTTGTTCGCCACCGACAACAGGTGGTAGACCACCGCGAAGCGCTTCGGGTCGAAGCTCTCGGCATCGTCGATGATCACCGGCTCGCGCTCCACGCCGCGGGAGAAGCCGGAATCCGTGGCGTCCTGCGTCTTCCACTCGGCATGGCCGTAGTCGAGATAGTCCACGCCGCACACGTCCATCAGCATCTCGAAGCCGAAGGCCTCCTCGTCACGAAGCGCCGTGGCCACCTCGATCAGCGATTCCTTGTCGACCTCGAACGTCACCTCGCCGCAGGCCGACGGCACGCGGCTCGCGGCGTTGCCGAAACGCTCCTCGATGGCAGCTGCCAGAGCCTCACTGCGTTCACTCATCGGTGATCCTCAACGCGCGATGGTGCTGGTACGGCGGATCTTCTTCTGCAGCTGGATGATGCCGTACAGGAGTGCCTCCGCCGTGGGCGGACAGCCCGGCACGTAGACGTCCACGGGCACGATTCGGTCACAGCCGCGCACTACCGAATAGCTGTAATGGTAGTAGCCGCCGCCGTTGGCGCAGGAACCCATGGAGATCACCCAGCGGGGCTCGGGCATCTGGTCGTAGACCTTGCGCAGCGCCGGCGCCATCTTGTTCACCAGCGTGCCGGCGACGATCATGACGTCCGACTGGCGCGGACTCGGCCGGAAGATCACGCCGAACCGGTCCAGGTCATAGCGCGCGGCGCCCGCGTGCATCATCTCCACGGCACAGCACGCCAGCCCGAAGGTCATCGGCCACATCGAGCCGGTGCGGGCCCAGTTCACCACGTTGTCCACCGCGGTGACGACGAAACCCTTCTTCTCGATGCTGCCTTCCGGCAGCGGCGCCTTCGCCTCGTCCAGGCCGAATTCCCGTCTGTCTGCGTCACTCAGTCCCATTCCAGGGCCCCCTTTTTCCACTCATAGATGAAGCCGACCACGAGGATGGCCAGGAACAGACCCATGGCCAGCAGGCCGAAGCCGCCCACCGTGTCGAGCGAAACCGCCCAGGGGAAAAGAAATGCGATCTCCAGGTCGAAGATGATGAACAGGATGGCCACCAGGTAGTAGCGCACATCGAAACGCATGCGCGAGTCCTCGAATGCCTCGAAGCCGCACTCGTAGGGGGCGAGCTTTTCCGGATCCTTGCTGCCGTGGCCGAAGACGAACCCGAGCACGAGCAGCAGCACGCCGATGCCGGCCGACAGCGCCAGGAAGATCAGGATGGGCAAATAGTTTTCCAGCACGATGGGTGCAGCCTGAATCTCTCTACAGATGGAATCTGCGGGACCGAAAAGGCCCCCGATCGACTCACAATTGTATCAGCCCGGCGGCATGGTGTAACGCTCGCCGGACACCCCGGCGGCCGATACCGGAGTTGTCCAGCAATAAAAAAACGGCGGTCCCTGCCGGGAACCGCCGCTGGTGTCGTGTGTGGTGCCGACGGCCGGACTCGAACCGGCACGGCTTGCGCCACTGCCCCCTCAAGACAGCGTGTCTACCAATTCCACCACGTCGGCATTCGTTGTGCGGGCTTGCGTGTGAACGCCCGTTTACTGACCCTGGCCGTCACCGCCGTCCGCGGGCGGGTCCACGGCCGGAAGCTGGTCCAGCGCCTCGCCGCCCTCCTCGCCGGCGGACTCGGGCACGGGCAGCGGGTCCTCCGTATTCTCGGCAGGCAGTGCCTGCGCGGGCCCCTCACCGGCCTCGCCCGCCTCCTGCTCGAGCAGGCTGCCGCCGCCGCCCTGCTGGCCGCTCAGGTAGGCGAGCGCGAGACAGTTGGCAAAAAACAGTGTGGCGAGCACCGCCGTGGCCCGGGACAGAAAACTGCCGGTGCCGCGCGCACCGAACACGGTGCCGGAGGCGCCGGAGCCGAACGCGGCACCCGCATCGGCGCCTTTGCCCTTCTGCAGCAGGACCAGCGCGATGATCCCGATGGCCATGAATACCAGGGCCACCGTCAGGATGACGTAGAGTGTGCTCATAGTGTGTCTCTTACTCTGCCCCGGCGGCTGCCCGCCCGATGGCGAGGAACTCGGCGGCCTTCAGGGAGGCGCCTCCGATCAGCCCGCCGTCGATGTCTTCCCGGGCGAACAGGCCCGGCGCATTGTCTCCCTTCACGCTCCCGCCGTACAGGATGCGCAGCCCGTCGGCCACCTGTCCGTCCCGGTCGGCCACCAGGCCGCGGATGAGGGTATGGACCTCGGCCGCCTGGTCGGGGCTGGCCGTGCGGCCGGTACCGATAGCCCAGACGGGCTCGTAGGCCACGACGGCGTCGGCGAAGGCCGCGATGCCCACCTCGTCGGTCACCGCGAGGAGCTGGCGGCGGATCACCGCCTCGGTCTCGTCCGCCTCCCGCTCCTCCAGCGTCTCGCCGATGCAGAGGATGGGCACGAGACCCTGACGGTGGGCCGCAGCGAATTTCGCCGCCACCCGGTCGTCCGTCTCGCCGTACAGCGTGCGCCGCTCAGAGTGGCCCACGATCACGTAGCGGCAGCCGACGTCGGCCAGCATGGAGGCGGCCGTCTCGCCGGTGTAGGCGCCGGAATCGTGCTCGGAGACGTCCTGGGCACCGAGCCCGACGCCCGAGCCGTTCAGGTGTGCACCCACCGAGTCCAGGTAAGGTGTCGGCGGGCAGACGAGGAACTCGACCCCGGGTGCGCCGCCGATCCCGGCGAGGATGTCGTCGACCAGCGCCCGGTTGTCCGCCAGGCTCCCGTTCATCTTCCAGTTGCCGGCGACCAGATATTGTCTCACAGTCCGCCTCCGCGCCCCATTGCCGGAGCGGTCAAAGGGCGCGAAGGATACCGGCCGCACCCCCGCAAATCAATGTCCGAAAAGGGCATTGCCGCCCCGCCGGCGGCCGTCCGGGCCCGCTCCGCCGGGGCGCTGCGACGGCCCGGCGTCAGGCCGCGCTGCGCTCCACCACCGCCGCGATACGGCGGGCGAGCTCCTCCACCTCGCCGGCATCCTCGCCCTCCACCATCACCCGGATCACGGGTTCGGTGCCGGAGGGCCGCAGGACCACGCGGCCGCGTCCGCCGAGGTGCTCCTGTACCTCCGCCACGGCCTTCTGCACGGTGGCCGAGCCGTCCAGGTCGATGCGGCTGGCGACGCGGACGTTGACCATGTGCTGGGGCATGCGCGGCATCCCGGCCGCCAGCGCCTGCAGGGATTCGCCACTCTCCTTCATGATGGCGAGAGTCTGCAGCGCGCTCACCAGCCCGTCGCCGGTGGTGGTGCGGTCCAGGCAGATGATATGGCCGGAGGTCTCGCCGCCGAGCACGCCGCCGGTCTCGCGCAGGAGTTCCATCACGTGGCGGTCGCCCACCCTGGCGCGCCGGAAGTCGATGCCGGCCTCGCCAAGGGCCAGCTCCAGGCCCAGGTTGCTCATGACCGTACCCACCACGGGGCCCGTCAGCTCGCCGGCGCTCTGGCGGGCCAGCGCCACCACGTAGAGGAGCTGGTCGCCGTCGATGATACTGCCCTCGTGGTCGACCATGACCACCCGGTCGCCGTCGCCGTCCAGGGCGATGCCCACGTCGGCGCGTACCCCGGGCACGGTGAGCTGCAGGAGCCCGGGGTGCAGCGAGCCGCAGCCGTCGTTGATGTTGCGGCCGTTCGGCGAGCAGCCGATGGGGATGACCTCGGCCCCCAGCGCCCCCAGCACCCGCGGCGCCACCTTGTAGCCGGCACCGTTCGCGCCGTCGATCACCACCTTCAGGCCCTCGAGGCTGAGATCGGCGTGCAGCGTCGACTGGCAGAACTCCATGTACTGGCGCCGGGCGCTGTCGATGCGCTGGGCCTGGCCCAGGTGCGCCGAGTCCTTGGTGCGCGCCGGCTGCTCCAGGCCCGCCTCGATGGCGAGTTCGATCTGGTCGGAGAGCTTGCCGCCCTGGCGGTCGAAGAACTTGATACCGTTGTCGTAATAGGGGTTGTGGGAGGCGCTGATGACCACGCCCAGGTCGGCCTCGAATTTCTGCGTAAGGTGGGCGATGCCGGGAGTGGGCAACGGCCCCAGCAGCAGCACGTCCGCCCCGGCCGCCACGAAACCCGCCTCCAGCGCGGACTCGAACATGTAGCCCGAGACCCGGGTGTCCTTGCCGATCAGCACCTTGCCGCCCTCCGGCACCAGCGCTTCGGCCGCGGAGGACGCCAGCCGCATGGCGAATTCCGCCGTCATGGGGTGTTCGCCGACGCGCCCGCGGATGCCGTCGGTACCGAAATATCGTTTGCTCAAGTCCCTTCCCCTCTGTCCCCGTGCCCTCTGTCCCCGTGGCCGGCCGGCCCGGCCAGCGCCTCCACGATCGCGAGCGCGTCGCACGTCTCGGCCACATCGTGGGCCCGTATGATATGAGCGCCACGCTCCGCCGCCAATGCCGCGAGCACCGCGCTCCCGACCACACGTTCTTCCACGGGCCTGCCCGTCAGCGCCGCCAGCAGCGACTTGCGCGACAGCCCCGCCAGCACCGGGTAGCCTGCGGCACAAAGGGCCGGCAGGCCGGCCAGGAGCGCCAGGTTGTGCGCCACCGACTTGCCGAAGCCGAAGCCCGGGTCGACCACGATCCGCCCGCTGTCGATGCCGGCAGCCTCGCACTCCCGGGCCCGGGATACCAGGAACTCCGTCACTTCCGCGACCACGTCTCCGTAACGGGGGTCCGCCTGCATCGTGCGCGGCTCGCCCTGCATGTGCATGAGGCAGACCGCCGCATCCAGGCCGGCAGCCGTCTCCACCGCACCCGGGCGGCGCAGGGCATAGACGTCGTTGATCAGCGCCGCACCGGCGGCGACGGCTTCCCGCATGACTTCCGGTTTGGAGGTATCCACCGAGACGGCCACGTCGAGTTCGCCACGGATGCCCTCGATCACGGGCAGTACCCGGTCGAGCTCCTCCTGGAGTGGCACCGGCTCGGCGCCGGGCCGGGTTGACTCCCCGCCCACGTCCACGATGGACGCCCCCGCGGCAACCATGGCCCGGGCCTGCGCGACGGCCGCGCCGCGGCGGGCGAAGCGTCCGCCGTCCGAGAAGGAATCGGGGGTGACGTTCAGCACGCCCATCACCACGGCACGGGAGAGATCGAGGCTGCGGTTGCCGAGCTGCAGGGAGGTGCTCATGGGCTCACGCGGCCTCCCCGCTCCGTCCGCGGGTCACCCAAACGAAACCGGCAGCCCTGGGGCTGCCGGTATTCGAGGCTGGCGGTCTGCCGCTCAGTGCTGGCTGGCCGGACCGCCGATCTTGCCATCGCCTTCCTTCGCGGACTCGTCGTCCTCGCCCTGCAGCCCCGGCGGACGGCCGGTGTCGTCCCAGTCGACGGGAGGACGCGGGGTACGGCCTTCCATGATGTCCTTGATCTGCTCCTCGTCGATGGTCTCGTACTTGATCAGCGCCTCGGCCATGAGGTGGAGCTGCTTCTCGTTGTCGATCAGGATCTGCTTCGCGCGCTGGTAGTTGTCGTCGATGATCGCGCGAATCTCTTCGTCGATGGCGTGCGCCGTCTGGTCGGAGACGTTCTTGTGCTCGGTGACGGAGCGGCCGAGGAACACCTCGCCCTCGTCCTCGCTGTAGGTCAGCGGGCCGAGCTTGTCGGATAGGCCCCACTTGGTGACCATGCTGCGGGCGATCTCGGTGGCCCGCTCGATGTCGTTGGAGGCACCGGTGGTCACCTTCTCGGCGCCGAAGATCAGCTCCTCCGCCAGGCGTCCGCCGAACAGGCTGGAGATCTGGCTCTGCAGCCGCTGCTTGGAGAAGCTGTAACGGTCCTGCTCGGGCAGGAACATGGTGACGCCGAGCGCCCGGCCGCGAGGGATGATGGTCACCTTGTACACCGGGTCGTGGTCCGGCACCAGCAGGCCGACGATGGCATGGCCGGCCTCGTGGTAGGCCGTGAGCTTCTTCTCGTCCTCGCTCATGACCATGGAGCGGCGCTCGGCGCCCATCATGATCTTGTCCTTGGCCTTCTCGAACTCCTCCATGCCCACCACCCGACGGTTGGCACGGGCGGCGAACAGCGCGGCCTCATTCACCAGGTTGGCAAGATCCGCGCCGGAGAAGCCGGGGGTGCCGCGGGCGATGATGTTCGGGCGCACGTCGTCGCCGATGGGCACTTTGCGCATGTGTACCTTCAGGATCTGCTCGCGGCCGCGCACGTCCGGCAGCGGCACCACCACCTGGCGGTCGAAGCGGCCCGGGCGCAGCAGCGCCGGATCGAGCACGTCCGGACGGTTGGTGGCAGCGATGACGATGATGCCTTCGTTGCCCTCGAAGCCGTCCATCTCCACGAGGAGCTGGTTCAGCGTCTGCTCGCGCTCGTCGTGGCCGCCGCCGAGGCCGGCGCCGCGATGGCGGCCGACCGCATCGATCTCGTCGATGAAGATGATGCAGGGCGCGTGCTTCTTCGCCTGCTCGAACATGTCGCGCACGCGGGAGGCGCCCACACCCACGAACATCTCGACGAAGTCGGAGCCGGAGATGGTGAAGAACGGCACCTTGGCCTCGCCGGCGATGGCCCGGGCCAGCAGGGTCTTGCCGGTACCCGGCGAGCCGACCATGAGCACGCCCTTCGGGATCTTGCCGCCGAGGCGCTGGAACTTGCTCGGGTCCTTCAGGAAGTCGACGACCTCCACGACCTCTTCCTTGGCCTCTTCCACACCGGCCACATCGGCGAAGGTCACGCTGACCTGGTCCTCGCCGAGCAGTCTCGCCTTGCTCTTGCCGAAGGACATGGCGCCGCGCCCGGCCCCGCCGCCCTGCATCTGGCGCATGAAATATACCCAGACGCCGATCAGCAGCAGGATCGGGAACGAGTTGATGAACAGCTGGGTCCAGAAGCCCTGGCCTTCCTGCTGTTTGGCGCGGAAGTCCACGTTGCTGTCCATCAGCTCGCCGATGAGAACGGTATTGTCGCTCTCGGGGCTGTAGGTCATGTAGCGCGCATTGTCATCGCGGGTGAAGTGGATGTTGCGGCCTTCGAAGACCACTTCTTCAACGTTGCCGCTGCGTACCTGCTCCAGGAAGTCCGAGTACGGCACCTCCTGGGACTGGGTGCCCACGGGACCGAAGCCCTGCGCCACCGACAGCAGGACGACGATGATGACGACAAAGACGATAATGTTCTTGGTGAGATCGTTCACTCCGGCCCCTCTTCCTTGGCCATGCATTAGACGCAGTCTAAGCGTTAGACCGTACTACAGTTGATAGTTTCTCGCCAGCAGATAGACCTCGCGGCTCGAGGGCCGGGAGGCTTTCGGCTTTACCACCCGGACCTGCCGGAAACGTGCCCGCGCGCTCCGCACGAACTCGTCGAATCCTTCGCCCTGGAACACCTTGCAGATAAAGGTGCCACCCGGATTCAGGGTTTCACAGGCGAGATCCAGAGCCAATTCAGCCAGATACATCGCCCGCGGCTGGTCCACCGAGCGGTTCCCGGAGATGTTGGGGGCCATGTCGCTCAACACAAGGTCCGTCCGGTCCTCGCCCAGCATCGCGGTCAGGCGCTGTAGAACTTCTGACTCGGTAAAATCGCCCTGCAGAAACTCCACGCCGGGAATCTCGTCCATCGGCAGGATATCCAGGGCGAGCACCCGGGTCCTGTCGCCCCAGTGGCGCGCCGCGTACTGACTCCAGGCCCCGGGGGCCGCGCCGAGGTCGATGACCAGCGCCGGGCGGCCCGGCAGCCGGGCCTTGTCCAGCAGCTCCTCCAGCTTGTAGACGGCCCGCGAGCGGTAACCCTCGTCGCGGGCACGCTGGACGTACGGATCGCGTTCCTGGCGCTGGCGCCAGCCCGCGGAGCTGCCCCTGGGACCACTCATGTGCTGCTCACGTGCTGGTAGACTTGCGCCCCATGGCACTCGGCGAAAGACAGCGAAAGCACCTGCGGCGCCTCGGCCACGAGCTCAAGCCCGTGGTCATGGTGGGCGACGCGGGCGCCTCCGAAGGCGTCATCCGCGAGTGCGACGCGGCGCTGGAGCATCACGAACTCGTGAAGGCGAAGGTGCGCGGCGCCGACCGGGCGGAGCGCGACGCCATCATCGACACGCTGGCCGGCTCGACCGGCGCCGAGGTGGTCCAGCGCATCGGCAACGTCGCGCTGCTCTACCGGCGCCACCCGGACAAGCCGCGCATCGTGGTCTGAACCCGCTGCCGGACCTGTGGCGCAGAGGGCGGCCGCCGCCTCAGACGTAGCGCACCTCCAGTATCTCGTAGTGCTTGTCGCCGCCGGGAGCGGCCACGGTGACCTGCTCTCCCTCCTCCTTGCCGATCAGCGCGCGGGCGATGGGCGAGGTCACCGAGATCAGGCCGTTCTTGATCTCGGCCTCGTCCTCGCCGACGATCCGGTAGGTAATCTCCTCGCCGCTGGCGTCCTCGACGAGCTGCACCGTGGCGCCGAAGACCACCTTGCCGCCGTCGCCGAGCTTGGTGACGTCGATGATCTGCGCGTGGGAGAGCTTGCCCTCTATGTCCTTGATACGGGCCTCGATGAAGCCCTGCTGCTCCTTGGCGGCGTGGTACTCGGCATTCTCCTTCAGGTCTCCGTGGGCACGCGCCTCCGCGATGGCCTGGATGACCCGGGGCCGGTCCTGGCTCTTCAGGCGCTTCAACTCCTCCCGGAGCTTCTCGGCGCCTCGCAATGTGATCGGTACTTTCGTCAAGCTGCCAACTCCTTGTGCAGGTCCTGAAGACGGTTCACCTCGTCATCGTCCAGGTGCGAAAGGGCCTCGCACGTCGCCACGGCTGCCGCCAGCGTCGTGTAATAGGTCACCTTCTTGTGCACCGCCTCACCCCGGATGGAGTGCGAATCACGGATGGCCTGCTTGCCCTCCGTCGTATTGACGATGAAGGAGATCTCTCCGTTCTTGATAACGTCGACGATGTGCGGGCGCCCTTCCCTGACCTTGTTGATGCGCCGGCACGGCACACCGGCGGTCTTGAGCGCTCTCGCGGTGCCGTCGGTCGCCACGATATCAAATCCTCTGGCCACTAGCAGCTCCGCCAGCGCGACGGCGCCCTCCTTGTCGCGGTCGCGCACCGAGAGCAGCGCGGTGCCGCGGCGCGGCAGTATGACCCCGGAGGCGAGCTGGGCCTTGGCATAGGCCTCGCCGAAGGTCCTGCCCGTGCCCATCACCTCCCCCGTCGACTTCATCTCGGGTCCCAGGATGGGATCGGCTTCCGGGAACTTCGCGAAGGGGAACACCGATTCCTTCACCGAGTAGAAATGGGGCGTCACCTGCCGGGTGTAACCCTGCGCCGCCAGCGACTCCCCCACCATCACCCGGGCCGCGACCTTCGCCAGCGGGATGCCGGTGGCCTTGGAGACGAAGGGCACGGTGCGGGAGGCGCGGGGGTTGACCTCGAGCAGGTAGACGATGCCGTTCTGGATGGCGAACTGGGTGTTCATGAGGCCCACCACGTTCAGGCCCCGGGCCAGCTTCACGATCTGGTCGCGGATCTCGGCCTGCATCTCCTCGTCCAGGCTGAACGGCGGCAGGGAGCACCCGGAGTCGCCGGAGTGCACGCCGGCCTGCTCGACGTGCTCCATGATGCCACCGACGAGAACGTCCTCACCGTCGCAGATGGCGTCCACGTCCACCTCGGTGGCCAGATCAAGGAAGCGGTCCAGCAGCACCGGGCTCCTGTTGGAGACGCTCACCGCCGCCTCCATGTAGGCGAGCAGGTCCTCCTCGCTGTAGACGATCTCCATGGCGCGTCCGCCGAGCACGTAGGACGGCCGCACCACCAGCGGGTAGCCGACCTCGGCCGCCAGCGCCGGGGCCGACGCCTCGTCCCGGGCGGTGCGGTTCGGCGGCTGGCGCAGCCCGAGCCCGTTGATGAGCGCCTGGAAGCGTTCCCGGTCCTCGGCCAGGTCGATGGAATCCGGCGTGGTGCCGATGATGGGCGCACCCGCAGCCTCCAGGTCCCGGGCGAGCTTCAGGGGCGTCTGCCCGCCGTACTGCACGATGACGCCTTCCGGACGCTCCACGTCGATGATGGCAAGCACGTCCTCCAGGGTCAGCGACTCGAAGTACAGCCGGTCGGAGGTGTCGTAGTCGGTGGAGACCGTCTCGGGGTTGCAGTTCACCATGATGGTCTCGAAGCCGGCTTCCCGCAGCGCCAGCGCAGCGTGCACGCAGCAGTAGTCGAACTCGATGCCCTGGCCGATGCGGTTCGGGCCGCCGCCGAGGATCATGATCTTGCGCCGGTCGGTGGGTTCGGACTCGCACTCCTCCTCGTAGGTGGAGTACATGTAGGCGGTATCGGTGGCGAACTCCGCAGCGCAGGTGTCCACCCGCTTGAATACGGGCACCACCCCGTGCTCGTGCCGCGCCGCCCGCACCTCGGCCTCGTCCGCGCCGATCAGGCCGCCCAGCCGGGAGTCCGCGAAACCCTTGCGCTTGAGCCCGCGCAGCCGTGCCGGCGCCAGGATCTCGCGGCCTTCCCTGCGCACGCTCTCCTCCTCGCGGACGAGGTCGCGGATCTGGGTCAGGAACCAGGGGTCGATGCGCGTGATCCGCACCACCTCGTCCATCTTCAACCCGTGGCGGAAGGCATCGGCGACGTAGAGGATGCGCTCGGCGCCGGCGGCCCTCAGCTCGTGGCGCAGGTGCTCCATGTCCTGCTCGCCGGGCGCGGCCGGCAGGCGCTCCGCCAGGCCGTCGCTGTTCGTCTCCAGGCCCCGGAGCGCCTTCTGCAGTGACTCCTGGAAGGTGCGCCCGATCGACATCACCTCGCCCACGGACTTCATCTGGGTGGTCAGCCGGTCGTTGCTGCCGACGAACTTCTCGAAGGTGAAGCGCGGGATCTTGGTGACGACATAGTCGATGGTGGGCTCGAAGGAGGCCGGCGTGGCGCCGCCGGTGATCTCGTTCCTGAGCTCGTCCAGCGTGTAGCCCACGGCGAGCTTCGCCGCCACCTTGGCGATGGGGAAGCCGGTGGCCTTGGAGGCCAGCGCCGAGGAGCGCGACACCCGCGGGTTCATCTCGATGACCAGCAGCCGGCCGTTGTCGGGATTCACCGCGAATTGCACGTTGGAGCCACCGGTCTCCACGCCGATCTTGCGCAGCACGGCGATGGAGGCGTCACGCATGCGCTGGTATTCCTTGTCGGTCAGCGTCTGCGCCGGCGCCACGGTGATGGAGTCGCCGGTGTGCACGCCCATCGGGTCGAAGTTCTCGATGGAGCAGATGATGATGCAGTTGTCGTTGCGGTCCCGCACCACCTCCATCTCGTACTCTTTCCAGCCGAGCACGGACTCCTCCAGCAGCACCTCGTGGGTGGGCGAGAGATCGAGGCCGTTGGCGACGATGCGTTCGAACTCCTCCCTGTTGTAGGCGATGCCCCCGCCGCTGCCGCCGAGGGTGAAAGACGGCCGGATGATGGTGGGGAAGCCGATCTCGGCCTGGGCTTCACGGGCCTCGTCCATGCTGTGGGCAATGATCGAGCGCGGCGACTCCAGGCCGATCTCGGTCATCGCCTCGCGGAACTGCTCCCGGTCCTCGGCCATGTCGATGGCGTCCCGGGAGGCGGCGATGAGTTCCACCCCGTGCTGCTCGAGCACCCCCTCGCGGACGAGATCCAGGGCGCAGTTCAGCGCGGTCTGCCCGCCCATGGTCGGCAGCAGTGCATCCGGCTTCTCGCGCTCGATGACCCTGGCCACCGCACGCCAGTGCACCGGCTCGATGTAGACGGCGTCGGCCGTCTCCGGGTCGGTCATGATGGTGGCCGGATTGGAGTTCACGAGGATCACCCGGTAGCCCTCCTCCCTGAGCGCCTTGCAGGCCTGGGCGCCGGAGTAGTCGAACTCGCAGGCCTGGCCGATGACGATCGGTCCCGCGCCGATGATCAGGATGCTCTCGATGTCGTCGCGTCTTGGCATGGCAGCTCCTGACCGGCACCGCCGACAGGGTGCCTAATCACATGAAGAATAAATCCTAAGTTACTGTTATATTTAACCAGACGCCGAGGCTTCGGGCTCCCGGCGCTGGGCTCTGGCGACCTCGATCAGTTCCACGAAGTGTTCGAAGAGCGAATCGATGTCGTGGGGCCCCGGACTCGCCTCCGGATGCCCCTGGAAACTGAATGCCGGCCGGTCCGCCAGCTCGATGCCCTGCAGCGAGCCGTCGAACAGCGAGCGGTGGGTGGTGCGGACGTTATCGGACAGGCTGTCCTCCGCCACCGCGAAGCCGTGGTTCTGGCTGGTGATGAAGACCCGGCCCGTGGCGAGCTCCTGCACGGGGTGATTGGCGCCGTGATGCCCGAACTTCATCTTCTCCGTCCTGCCGCCGGCGGCCAGCCCCAGGATCTGGTGCCCGAGGCAGATGCCGAACAGCGGCACCCCCTCGTCCAGCAGGCGGCGGGTGGCCTCGATGGCGTAGTCGCAGGGCTCCGGGTCGCCCGGCCCGTTCGACAGGAACACCCCGTCCGGTTCCAGGGCGAGCACATCGTCCACCGGCGTGGTGGCCGGCACCACCGTGACCCGGCAGTCGTGCTCGGCCAGCCGGCGCAGGATATTGCGCTTGATGCCGAAGTCGTAGGCCACGACGTGGTTCGGCGCGATGCGGCGGGTCACCACCGGATCCCGGTCGGGCCAGATGCTCCCCTGGGCCCACTGGTAGGCGCTGTCGGTGGTGACGAATTTTGCGAGATCCATGCCCGCGATGCCGGGGAACTTCCGTGCGTCGCGCAGCGCCGTCTCGGCCATGTCCTCGCCGGTCATGATGCAGCCGGCCAGCGCGCCCTTCTCGCGCAGCAGCCGGGTGAGCCGCCGGGTGTCGATATCGGCGATGGCCACCACGTTGCCACGGCGCAGGAACTCGCCGAGGGACTGCTCGGAGCGGTAGTTGCTGGCAATCAGGGAGCGGTCCCGGATGACGAGGCCCGCGGCGAACACCTTGCGCGACTCCAGGTCGTCGCTGTTGCAGCCGGTGTTGCCGATGTGGGGATAGGTCAGCGTGACGATCTGGCGGCAATAGGAGGGATCGGTGAGGATCTCCTGATAGCCGGTCATCGCCGTGTTGAAGACCACCTCACCGATGGTCCGCCCCTCGGCGCCGACGGAGATGCCGTGGAAAACCGAGCCGTCTTCCAGTGCCAGTACCGCAGGTGTCATCGTATGGCGGCCCTCTTGCGTATCTTTTGCGGATTTCAGATGTGCAAAAGCGGAAGGATTCCCGTGAACTGCGCTCGGGATGCCCTTCCGCCCGGGCCGCCGCTCTGCAGGGCGACCCGCCATAGTGTAATGCAGCCTATGCGGTGACGCCAGATCGCCGGCGCCGGAGCGCTCAGCGGATGGCGAGCACGTCGGCCATGGCGTAGAGCCCGGGCGGACGGTCGGCCAGCCAGCGGGCGGCCGCCAGCGCCCCGGAGGCGAATGCTGCCCGGTCCCGGGCCTGATGGACGAGGCTGAGCCGGTCATGGTCGCCGGCGAACATCACAGTGTGCTCGCCCACGATGGCGCCCGCGCGTATCACCGAAAATCCGATGGCGCCACGCTCCCGGGGACCGCTCTCGCCCTGGCGTGCGTATACGGCGCGCTGCTCGAGGCTCTCGCCGCGGGCTGCTGCCAGCGTCTCGCCGAGCATCAGGGCGGTACCCGACGGCGCGTCGCGCTTCGACCGGTGATGGGCCTCCGTGATCTCGGCGTCGTAGTCCGCGCCCAGTCGGGCGGCCGCCTCGCGCACCAGGAAATTCAACAGCTGGACGCCCACGCTCATGTTGCGGTCGTAGACCACCGGCACCGTCGCGGCCACCGCGCCCATGCGTTCGAGTTCCGCCCGGCCGACACCGGTGACGCCGCAGACCAGCGCCACCCGATTTCGTTCCACCGCGTCGAGCACGGCCGAGGTGGCCAGGGGCAGCGAGAAGTCCACCACCACGTCGGCGCCGTCGAGCACCCGCTCCAGGTCCGCCGAGGTAACGGCCGCCGTGTCCGCCGCGGCCGGATGCCAGTTCGCCACCGGCCGGCCCGAGCGGGCGTCGCCTTCCCTGACCCAGGCTGCCGAGAGTTCCAGGTCCGGCTCCCGGGCGACGATGTCGATGACGGCGCGGCCCATGCGGCCGGCGGCCCCCAGTACGGCGATGCGGGTGATGTCGATGAGGCTGGCTCCCGTGGTGACCTGCGCAGGACAGCTTACCCCGCCCCCGGCAGCCCTGTCAGCACGTCCGGCGCCGGCTCAGGTGATGCGCTCGAAGAAACGCCTGACCGTGTCCTTCCAGCTGCCCGAATGGGGATTGTGGGTCTCGCCTCCCGCCTCCACGGAGGCCTCGAACTCGCGCAGGAGCCGCTCCTGTTCGCCGGTCAGGTTCACCGGCGTCTCGATCACGGCGCGGCAGAACAGGTCGCCGTGACGCGGGCTGCGCACCGTGATGACGCCCTTGCCGCGCAGCCGGAACACCTTGCCGGACTGGGTACCCGGCGGAATCTTCAGGGAGACCTGGCCGTCCAGGGTGGGCAGGTCCACCGAGCCGCCCAGCGCCGCGGTGGCGAAACTGATGGGCACGTCGCAGTGCAGGTCGGCTCCGTCGCGCTCGAACAGCTTGTGGGGCTGGATGTGGATTTCCACGTAGAGGTCGCCCGGGGGGCCGCCGTTGCGCCCCGCCTCGCCCTCGCCGGAGAGTCGGATGCGGTCGCCCTCGTCGACGCCGGGCGGGATCTTCACCGAGAGGCTGCGCTCCGTCATCACCCGGCCCCGCCCCTGGCAGTCCTCGCAGGGATCGGTGACCCTGGTGCCCTCGCCGCGGCAGGAGGGACAGGTCTGCTGTACCGAGAAAAAGCCCTGCTGCATGCGCACCTGGCCCACGCCGCCGCAGGTATCGCAGGTCTCCGGCGTGGAGCCGGGTGCCGAACCGCTGCCGCCGCAGGTCTCGCAGCCGGTCAGCGAGGCCACGTCGATCTCCACCGTGTCGCCGGCCACCGCCCGCTCGAGTTCGAGTTCCAGGTCGTAGCGCAGGTCGGCGCCCCGGAACACCTGGCTGCGTCCGCCCCGGCGCCCGCCGCCGAAGATGTCGCCGAAGACGTCGCCGAAGATATCGCCGAAGGCGTCCGCCGGGTTGAAACCGCCGCCACCCATGCCGCCGGCGCCACCACTCACGCCGGCATGGCCGAACTGGTCGTAGGCGGATTTCTTGCGGGGGTCGGACAGGACCTCGTAGGCCTCCTTGGCCTCCTTGAAACGGATCTCCGCGTCAGCGTCGTCCCTGTTGCGGTCGGGGTGGTACTTCATTGCCAGACGGCGGTAGGCCTTCTTGATCTCGACCGCCGAGGCGTCCCGGCCGACGTTCAGTACCTCGTAGTAATCGCGTTTCGACATGCGCAGGTCCGTCACGGACGCGGCTCCCGGCGCAGTGCCGGGAGCCGCATTTCACTCATCCCCGTGCCCGCCGGTGGCGGGCACCCCCAATGGTCGTTCGCCGACTTGTCGACGACCGGTCGACGATCGTTCGACGATCGTCGAACGATCAGGCGGACTTCTTGTCGTCGTCGTCCACTTCCTCGAACTCGGCGTCCACCACGTCCTCGGACTCGGCCGACTCGCCGCCCTGGCCGCTCCCCCGGCCCTCGCCGCCGCCGGCTTCCTCGCCGGCCTGGGACTGCTCGTAGGCCCGCTGGGCAATGGCAGCGGAGGCTTCGGCCAGCGCCTTGGAACGTGCCTCGATGGCGTCCTTGTCGTCGCCCTCGAGCGCCTTCTTCAGGTCGCTGATCGCCGACTCCACATTGTGGCGCTCCTCGCCGCTGGCCTGCTCGCCCAAGTCCTCCAGCGCCTTCTCGGCGCCGTGGATGAGGGCGTCTGCCTGGTTGCGGACGTCCACCAGCTCGCGGAACTTCCGGTCTTCCTCCGCATGCGCCTCGGCTTCCCCCACCATGCGGTCGATTTCCTCGTCGGTCAGGCCGCTGGAGGCCTTGATGACGATGTTCTGGCTCTTGCCGGTCGCCTTGTCCTTGGCCGAGACGTTCAGGATGCCGTTGGCGTCGATGTCGAAGGTGACCTCGATCTGCGGCATGCCGCGGGGCGCCGGCGGGATATCCGCCAGGTCGAAGCGGCCCAGCGACTTGTTGTCGGCCGCCCGCTCACGCTCACCCTGCAGCACGTGGATGGTCACCGCGGTCTGGTTGTCGTCCGCCGTAGAGAACGTCTGCTGGGCGTTCGCCGGGATGGTCGTGTTCTTCTCGATCAGCTTGGTCATGACGCCGCCCAGGGTCTCGATGCCGAGGGAGAGCGGGGTCACGTCGAGCAGCAACACGTCCTTGACGTCGCCGGACAGCACGCCGCCCTGGATGGCCGCACCGAGAGCGACGGCCTCGTCCGGGTTCACGTCCTTGCGCGGCTCCTTGCCGAAGAAGTTCTTCACCTCTTCCTGCACCTTGGGCATGCGGGTCTGACCGCCCACCAGGATCACGTCGTCGATGTCGGAGACCTTCAGGCCGGCATCCGACAGCGCCGTCTTGCAGGGGCCGATGGTGCGGCCGATAAGCTCGTCCACCAGCGACTCGAGCTTGGCCCGGGTCAGCTTGATGTTGAGGTGCTTCGGCCCACTGGCGTCCGCCGTGATGTAGGGCAGATTCACCTCGGTCTGCTGCCCCGCGGACAGCTCGATCTTGGCCTTCTCGCCGGCCTCCTTCAGGCGCTGCATGGCGAGCGGGTCCTTGCGGATGTCGACGCCGCTCTCCTTCTCGAACTGGGAGGCGAGATACTCGATGATCCTGAGATCGAAGTCCTCACCGCCGAGGAAGGTATCACCATTGGTGGCCAGCACCTCGAACTGGTGCTCGCCGTCCACCTCGGCGATCTCGATGATGGAGATGTCGAAGGTGCCGCCGCCCAGGTCGTACACCGCGATCTTGCGGTCGCCGCGCTTCTTGTCCATGCCGTAGGCCAGCGCGGCCGCTGTGGGCTCGTTAATGATGCGGCGCACTTCGAGACCGGCGATCTTGCCGGCGTCCTTGGTGGCCTGGCGCTGGGAGTCGTTGAAGTACGCCGGGACGGTGATCACCGCCTCGGTGACCTCTTCTCCGAGGTAGTCCTCAGCGGTCTTCTTCATCTTCATCAGCACCCGCGCGGAGACCTCCGGCGGCGCCATCTTCTTGTCGCCGACTTTCACCCAGGCGTCGCCGTTGTCCGCCTCGACGATCTCGTAGGAGACCATGTCGATGTCGCGCTGCACGACGTCGTCCTTGAAGCGACGGCCGATGAGGCGCTTGACGGCGAACAGCGTGTTCGCCGGGTTCGTGACGGCCTGGCGCTTGGCGGACTGGCCGACCAGCACCTCGTCGTCCTTGGTGAAGGCGACGATGGACGGTGTCGTCCGGTCGCCCTCGCTGTTCTCGATGACCTTGGCCTGGTCGCCTTCCATGACGGCGACACAGGAATTTGTCGTACCCAGGTCTATGCCGATTACCTTAGCCATGAATAACTCCCCGTAATGTGGTGTCAAAAAATGTGTTGCCGTCTAGATGGGGCCCGCGCGCTGGGCTTTCAAGCCTCGCCGCTCTGCGGTTCCGCGGCCACGATGACCCGGGCGGGGCGCAGCAACCGGCTGTTGATGCGATAGCCCTTCTGGACCACCGTGAGCACACTGCCCGGCTCCGCCTCGGCGGAGGGCTGCATGGTCATGGCCTCGTGGTAATCCGGGTCGAAGCGTTCGCCGACCGGGTCGATCTCCTCGACGCCGAAATCGCCCAGGACCTTGCGCAGCTGCTTCAGGGTGGCCTGCTTGCCTTCCAGCAGGCTCGCGGCGTCGGCCGCTTCGCCTGCGGCGATCCCCATCTCCAGGCTGTCCGCCACGCCGAGAACCTCGCCGGCGAAGCGCTCGATGGCGTACTTGCGGGTATTCTCCAGGTCCCTCGCAGCCCGCTTGCGGAAGTTCTCCAGCTCGGCCACCGCACGCAGGTACTTCTCCCAGTTCTCGTCGGCGCGTCGCCGCTCGGCCTCCAGCGGGTCGTCTTCGCCGCCGGAACCGCTCCGGCCTTCCAGCACCTGGGTCTCGGCGAACTCGTCGGCCGGCTCGCTCGTCGCGTCTTCCCGGACCGGATCGTCGCTGCGTTCGGGGTCTTTGCTCATAAACCGCTACTCCGCTGCAAATGGCGACGCCGCCACGGGCGGCGCCTGATACTCCTAGAGTTCTGTGTGAGGCCTAGGTCCGGGAATTCAAGGCTGATCCCAGCAATTTCGCCGTGATATCGACGATGGGTATGACCCGGTCGTAGGCCATGCGGGAGGGGCCGATGACGCCGAGCACGCCGATGACCTCCTCGTCCACGACGTAGGGGGTCGCCACGACGCTGCAGTCGTCCAGGATGCCGTAGCCCGACTCCTCGCCAATGAATATCTGCACCCCCTCGGCCCGGATGCTGCGGTCGAGCAGATCCAGCATGAAACGGCGCTCGTTGAAGGCCTCGAACAGGCGCCGCAGCTTCTCCAGGTCGGACAGCTCCGCGAAGTCCATGAGATTGGTCTCGCCCGCCAGCACGTAGTCGCTGCGATGCTCGCCCGCGCCCTCGAAGGCGTGGTGGGCCATGGCCACCATGTCCAGCATGGTCTGGTTCATCGAGTCGCGGGTCTGCTCGAGTTCGTCCACCAGCTGACGGCGGATAGTCTCCAGGTCGCTGCCGGCGTAGCGGTCGTTCAGGAAGTTGGCGGCCCGGCGCAGCTCCGACTCGCTGTAGGTGCGCGAGGTATGCAGGATGCGGTTCTGCACCTCCCGCTCGTTCACCACCAGGATGGCCAGCACCCGGTTATCCGACAGGGGCAGAAACTCGATCTGGCGCAGCGTCACCCGCTCCGCCCGGGGCACGGAGACCACACCGGCCATGCGCGTGATGTGGGACAGCAGGCTGGAGGCGGAGGAGATCAGCGTGTCCGGATCGTCGCGCAGCGTCTCCAGCTCCTGGCGCAGCCGGACCACCTCGGACTCCTTCAGCGGGCGCAGCTTCAGCAGCGTGTCCACGAAGAAGCGGTAGCCCAGCGCCGTCGGCACCCGGCCCGCCGAGGTATGAGGTGCCGAGACAAAGCCCATCTCCTCCAGGTCCGACATCACGTTGCGGATGGTCGCAGGGCTGAGGTCGAGACCGGAGTCCCGGGACAGGGTGCGCGAACCCACCGGCTGTCCGTCGCGGACATACCGCTCGATCAGCACCTTCAGGAGATGCCGGGCTCGCTCGTTCGGTACGGATCTGTCGGCTTCGGCTGGCATTACGGACTACATCCTCGATTTTCGCCCGCTGGCACTCTACCCGCCAGTGTGCTACCAAAAAAGCTAGCAACGGCCCGTGACCCCGTCAAGAAGACCGCACCCGGGCTCGGCCGGGCGCCGGAATTCGCGTAAGCTCGGGGGTTTGCGAGCGCCGCCAGCACCCACAGCGACGACAGCACCACATGAGCACGACATTCGAGACCGTCGCCGTCTTCGGCCGCCATACCGACCCCCGAGTCGCCGAGCCCATGACCGCCATCGCCGGCTTCCTCGCCGAGCGCGGCGTGGACGTGCTGGTGGCCGCTGACGTGGACCTGGAGATCGCCGGCCGGCGCACGCCGGAGGACAAGCTGGCCCCGTCCGCCGACCTGATGATCGTGGTCGGGGGCGACGGCACCATGCTCTACGCCACCCGGCTCGCCGTAGGGCATTCAGTGCCGCTGCTGGGTATCAACCGTGGGCGCCTCGGCTTCCTGACGGACGTGACGCCGGAGGCGATGCTCTCCAGCGTCGGCGCGGTGCTGGAGGGCGAGTACAGCCGCGAGACCCGCCTGCTGCTGGCCGCCGAGCTGCAGCGCCCGGACGGCACGCGCCTCACCGACATGGCGCTGAACGACGTGGTGCTGGCCCGGCGGGAGACCGGCCGCATGGTCGATTACGAGACCTGGGTGGACAACCGCTACGTCAATACCCACTCCGGCGACGGGCTCATCGTGGCCACGCCCACCGGTTCCACCGCCTACGCGCTGTCCTGCGGCGGCCCCATCGTGCAGCCCGACCTGGACGCCATGGTACTGGTGCCGGTCTGCCCCCACACGCTCAGCGACCGGCCCATCGTGATCCCCGCCGACTGCGAAGTGCAGATCCGACTGCTCGAGCGGCCCCAGACGCGGGGCGAGATTAACTGCGACGGCTATCCCCTGGGCGCGCTGGAGGACGGCGACAAGCTGCTGGTGCGCACCGCCGACCACCGCATCACCCTGATCCACCCGCCCGGGCACGACTATTACGAGATCCTGCGCTCCAAGCTCAACTGGGGGCGGGACAGCCGGGTACGCCGAACCATCCGGGCCTGAGGACGGCATGCTGAAACGCATCCACATCCGCGATTTCGCCATTATCGACGAGGTCGAGCTGGAGCTGGGCCCCGGCATGACGGGCCTCACGGGCGAGACCGGTGCCGGCAAGTCCATCCTGATCGACGCCCTCGGCCTGATCCTGGGCGACCGGGGCAGCGCCGAGGTGGTGCGCCAGGGCGCCAAACGGGCCGAGATCAGTGCGGAGTTCGAGATCGACGGCATGGCCGGGGTAGAGGCCTGGCTGGAAGAGCAGAGTGTGGATCTCGACGGCGAGTGCCTGCTGCGCCGTGTCATCGGCAGCGACGGGCGCTCCCGCGCCTACATCAACGGCAACGCGGTACCCGTGCAGAGCCTGCGGGTACTGGGCGAGCACCTGGTGGACATCCACGGCCAGCACGAGCACCAGTCGCTCGCGCGCCGGGAGGTGCAGCGGGACCTGATGGACCACCATGGCGGACACCAGGGCCTGCGCGAGGAACTCGGCGACGCCTGGCGGCGCTGGCAGGCGCTGGCGGAGGAACTGGAGACGCTGCGCACCAGGCGCAGCGAGCGCGACAGCCGGCTGGAGTTCCTGCGCTTCCAGGTGGACGAACTGGAGGCCCTGGCACTGGGACCGGAAGAGATGGCCGGGCTGGAGGCCGAGCGCCGGCGGCTGGCCAGCATGAGCCGGCTGGCCGAGGGCTCCGCCGCCGCGCTCGGCGCGCTGTACGAGAACGAAGAGATGAGCGCGCAGTCGCTGGTGGCGGAAGCCGTGCGCCGGCTCGAGGAACTGGCCGAGCTGGACCCGTGCCTGGAGGAAGCGGCACGCCTGGCCGCCGAGGCCCAGGCCGCCATCAGCGAGGCGGCCGAGGAGATCCGCCGCTACACCGGCTCGCTGGAAGCGGACCCCGGCCGTCACGACGAGGTGGAGACCCGCCTCGCCGCCATCCGTGACGTGGCCCGCAAGCACCGCATCGAGGCCGGCGAGCTGCCGAAGCAGCTCGAGCGGCTGCAGGCCGAGCTCACCGGGCTGGAAGACGCCGACGTGCGACTGGAATCCCTGGAACGCGACACCGCCGCCGCCCGGGAACGCTACGACGGTCTCGCGGCCGAGCTGACGGCGGCCCGACGGCGCGCGGCGAAGGACTTCTCCCAGCAGGTCACCGCCGCCATGCAGACACTCAGTATGTCCGGCGGCCGCTTCGTCGTGGCCGTGGAGACGCCGGCCGATGCGGAACCCCGGGAGCACGGCAGCGATCGTATCGAATTCCTGGTGAGCGCCAACCCGGGCCAGGAACCCATGAGCCTTGCCCGGATCGCCTCCGGCGGCGAGCTGTCCCGCATCAGTCTGGCCATCCAGGTGGTGGCCGCCGGCGCCAGTACCATCCCCAGCATGGTCTTCGACGAGGTCGACAGCGGCATCGGCGGCGGCGTGGCCGAAATCGTCGGTCGCCGGCTGCGCCAGCTGGGCGACCAGCGCCAGGTGCTGTGCGTGACCCACCTGCCCCAGGTGGCCAGCCAGGCGCATGCGCACCTGCGGGTGGCCAAGATCACGGACGGCAGGAGCACGCGCACGGGCATCACGCCGCTGGGCGAGCAGGAGCGGGTGGAGGAGATCGCCCGCATGCTGGGCGGCGTGGAAATCACCGAGCGCACCCGGGAGCACGCCGCCGAGATGCTGGCGGAGGCAGGCGAGGCCCGCGAGAAGAGCGCCTGACTCAGTCGGCGTCAGCGCCCTTTTTCTTCTTCGGACGCACGTACAGCACCAGGCTGTGGTCCTGGATCTCGTAGCCGTACTTGTCGGCAATCTCGTGCTGCAGCCGCTCGATCTCCTCGTCCACGAACTCGATCACGTCGCCCGTCTCCACGCAGACCATGTGATCGTGGTGCTCGCCGTCGTCCAGCTCGAACACGGAGTGGCCGCCCTCGAAGTTGTGCCGGGTGACGAGTCCCGCTCCCTCGAACTGGGTGAGTACGCGGTAGACCGTGGCCAGCCCGATGTCCTCGCCGGCATCCAGGAGTTCCCGGTAGATGTCTTCCGCGCTGAGATGGGCATCCCGGTTGGACTCGAGGATCTCCAGAATCTTCAGGCGCGGCAGCGTGACCTTCAGTCCCGCGTTTCTGAGTTCTTTCTTCTGAATCATGGTGTTCGGTTCCCTGGCCGTCGCCCTGCCGTGACCGGCTGCGTTCATGTATGATCGGGCCGCAATTATGGCTCAGATGGCAGCCGCGCTCCACCGGCGCGGCAGAGGCTCTCCGAAATGACCGACAGAGGCGCGATTCGTGGATCGATGCCGGGGCGCGCATTGCGCGGCCTCGCACTGGCAGCGCTGGCCGGGCTGATGCTCGGCGGCTGTGTCTACCGGATCAATATCCAGCAGGGCAACCTGCTGGACGAGGAGCAGATCGAGCAGCTGGAAGTGGGTATGACCCGCAAGCAGGTGCGCTTCCTGCTCGGCACGCCCATGGTCAGCGACCCGTTCCACGCCGAGCGGTGGGACTACGTGTACTACCTCGCCCTGGGCCGCAAAGAGCCCGTCATGTCCCACATGCTGACGGTGTACTTCGAGGGCGATCTCGTCTCCCGCATCGAGCGCCACGAGCAGGTAGAGGACGAAACCATGGAGCCCCGCGGCCTGCCGGAACCCGACCAGCGCGGCTAGCCGCCCTCGCCGCCCTCCGTGCCGCCCGAACGACCGAGTGTCCGCCCGGCCTCGGCAGCCCGCCGGCGGGCCTCCCGCGGGTCGGTGACGAGCGGCCGGTAAACCTCCACCCGGTCGCCGTCGCGAAGCCGGCGTCCGCGCTCGGCCACCTCGCCCCAGATGCCCACGGCGCAGTGCGCCAGATCCGGCACGCCGGGTTCCTCCGCGAGTCCCGAGGCCGCCAGCGCGTCGGCGACGGTGGCGCCGTCTTCCAGGTCCACGGCTATACACCACTGGCGCTTCGGCAGGGCGCAGACCACTTCTACCGCCAGTGGCGTATCGTCAGGTGAAGGAGAGGACACCGATCGCGTTCAGGAACACCAGGATCACCGCCACCGGCGCCACCCAGCGGGCCAGGAAGCGCCAGATCCAGTAGACCCGGCCCGCTCCGCCGAGCTCGTCCGCGGTGGAATTCGTACACATCACCCAGCCGGCGAACACCGTGATCAGCAGGCCGCCGAGAGGGAGCATGATGTTGCTGGTGAGGAAATCCAGGTTGTCGAACAGGGTGCCGGCGAAGAAAGTGACATCCGAGAGCACGTTGAACGACAGCACCGTGCCGAGCCCCAGCGCCCAGATGACGAAGCCGATGATGCTCGTCGCGGCCACGCGGGACAGGCGCAGGCTCTCCACCAGCCAGGCCGTGGCCGGCTCCATGAGGCCGATGGCCGACGTCCAGGCCGCGAAGGAAAGCAGCAGGAAGAAAATGGTGGCAAACACCACCCCGCCGGTCATGTTGCCGAAGGCGAGTGGCAGCGTCTGAAAGACCAGGCCGGCACCCTCGCCCGGGTTCAGGCCGTTCGCGAAGACGATGGGGAAGATCGCCAGGCCTGCCAGCAGGGCAATCAGCGTATCCGCCGAAACCACCGTGAACGAAGCCCTGGTGATGGAGGTATCCTCGGGCAGGTAGGCGCCGTAGGCCATCACCGCACCCATGCCCACGCTAAGGCTGAAGAACGCCTGGCCCATGGCCGCCAGCACCGCATTCGGCGTCAGCGCGGAAAAGTCCGGGGTGAACAGGAACGCGAGACCCTGCTGGAAATGGCCGGTGGTCATCGAATAGCCCAGCAGGACGAACATCAGCACCAGGAGGCCCGGCACCATGAAGCGCACGGCCCGCTCGAGGCCGCCCTCCACCCCCCGGGCCACCACGAACACGGTGAGGACCATGAAGAAGGTATGCCAGCCCGCCACCGTCAACCAGCTGCCGACCATCTCGCCGAAGACCGAGGAGATGCCGGCGGCGTCCTGCCCGATGAATGCGCCGCTGAGGCTGCGTCCGATGTACGCCAGCGACCAGCCGGCGATCACGCTGTAATAAGAGAGAATCAGCATACCGCCAACGACGCCGGCCACGCCCACCAGCCGCCAGCGGCTGCTGCTGCCCTCTTCCTCGCCCAGCAGGGCCATGGTGGCCGCCGGGTTGCGCCGCCCGCGGCGACCGATGAGGATCTCGGACATCATGATGGGCAGGCCGACCACGAAGACGCAGATGAGGTAGACCAGCACGAAGGCGCCGCCGCCGTTCTCTCCGGCCACGTAGGGGAATTTCCAGACGTTGCCGAGACCCACGGCCGAGCCTGTCACGGCCAGTACGAACGCCATCCGCGATGACCAGTGCCCGTGCAGGGACTTGCGCGGTGCCTTGACGGCAGCTTCTTCGCTCATCGGGACTCCCCACCCACCGGCTGAAGGCGGGGATTGTGGCCGAATCCCGGAAGGGTGACAACAGAACCCTGCCCGGGTGCCGGCCGGCGGCGAGTCGAATCCGTTACACTCGCGCCATGGCGTCAAAGCAGAAAAACAACAGCCCCGACAAGCCTTCCCGCACCATCGCGGTGAACAAGAAGGCCCGGCACGACTTCTTCATCGAGGAGACGCTCGAGGCCGGCCTGGCGCTGGAAGGCTGGGAGGTGAAGAGCCTGAGGGCCGGCAAGGCCCAGATCACGGAGGCCTACGTCCAGCTCCGCGACGGCCAGGCCTGGCTGTTCGGCTCCCATTTCCAGCCGCTGCTCTCGGCCTCCACCCACGTGAAGGCCGACCCCACCCGCACCCGCAAGCTGCTGCTGCACAGGAACGAAATCGACCGGCTCGTCGGCGCCGTGGAGCGACAGGGCTATACCCTGGTACCGCTGGACCTGCACTGGTCACGGGGCAAGGCCAAGCTCACGGTGGGCCTTGCGAAGGGAAAGAAGAAGCACGACAAGCGGGCTGCCGTGAAGGAGCGGGACTGGCAGCGCCAGAAGAGCCGGATTCTGAAGTCGGCCGGGCACTGAGGCCGGGCCCGCAACCGCCGGTCACACACCTATCACACAACTTGATTACCGTCCCCGGTCTTGCGGGCCGGCTCCCGGCTGGCCGAAGATCGCGCCACGGCGCGCCCGATGCCACACGCACACGGGGAACGACTCATGAATTGTTCAAGGTGGATGCTGGCGCTGGCGGCCAGCCTGCTGTTGGCGGCCTGCTCCGACAGGCCCGGGCCGGATACCGTGCCGGGTACGCGCGAGGCGGGCGAACGCCCTGCGACGGCCTATCGCGTGCGCGCCCGCCGGGATGCCCCGCTGGATGCCGAAAGCAATTGGGCGGCGCAGCAATCCGTCCCTGCGACCGTACCGGCAGACTCGCCCTTCCGCGTTCGTCTGGAACTCGCACCGCCGGATGATCTCGACACGGACTGCCTGCGGCTGCAATACCGCCGCAACACCGGCGAGTGGTTGCCGATAGAGGCCCACGACTTCCCCTATCCGCTGCGCGAACTCGAACTCACCTTCGCCGCCGACGCTGCCGGCACCCGGCCGGCGGGTTGGCAGGTTGCGTCCGGGGCGGCCGACGGACTCGGCGTTGCCATCGATCCCACTATGGACCCCGCCAGTGACCCCAGCACGGATCGCGCCATCGACAACGAGGGCGCCGTGTTGCGCGTCTCCGCGGAGGAAAATGCGCTGATCGCACTCTACCCTGCACCATGGCGCCTCGATGACGCGTTCAGCTTTGCTGCCGAATACCGGCTGGCCGCGGACGGCCCGCGGGCCGTGAGCCTGGTCTTCGGATACCGGGACCCGGCCAACCACTGGCATCTGACGCTCGATGCCGCCAACGGGCAGCTGCGCGTGGTGCACCGGCTGGAGGGTGTGACACGCATCGTCGCGGAGCAAAAGGCGGACGTACGTGCCGGCGTATGGCAGGCGGCCGAGGTTCAGCTGGAGGATGGCGTCCTCGAGATCGATTTCGATGACGGCGCACTCGGGTTCCGCGTTCCCGCAGACGGGCCCGTGCCGGCCGCGGTACTCGGATTACAGGTACCACCGGGCGGCAGTGCGGATTTCCGGTCCCTCGCCATCGAGGGACCTCCGAGTTCGCCGCGGGTGAGCATCGTCTCCACCGACGCCTATCGGCACGGTGCGCCCACTGGTGACCTGCTCCCCGGCGCCACGACACCGTATTCGAAGGGCTTCGCCGTCAACCTTGCCGAATGCGCATCGATCGCCGTCGCTGCCGGTCTCCATACCGAACTCGAGTGGCCTCTGGTCATCCGCCGCTTTGCCGACGGCGCGGTGACCAACGAACCGGGGGACGTGTTCACGTTCAGGCTCGCCGACGCCGAGGGGCGCGCCGTCCGGGGTGCGCCGGAGGCGGTCGTCAAGCTCGACGTAGCCGCCGGTCACCTCGGCGGCACCTTCGTCGAAACCCCGGGGCGTATAGGCCCGTGGCGAGCCGCCAGTGGTGCGTTGTACTTCATCATGGAACCGGCGGAGAGCGACAACCTGTTCATGGTGGTGAAGTCCTCGGATGGCGGGCGCAGCTGGCACGAGGTCGACGGCGTCCACCGGCCGGCCACCGGCGATCTGGAGTCGGTGGATGCGCGCCTGGCGGGCGATACCCTGCATATCCTCCATCAGGTGACGGAGGCCACCTACTACCACGCGTTGCGCACCGCCGACCATCCGCGTGCCCCCGACACCTGGGCGGTCACTGACGAGCGGGTTACAACGGTGACGGCCCGCGCGCAGATGGCATCGCTGGTGGTGCGCGAGGACGGCGGAATGGTGGCGTTTCACGTCGGCGATTCCATCGGCTACAGCGTCCGCTCCGCCGACGGCGTATGGGGCGAGGAGGTCCGGCTGGATGACGGCGAGTTCGCCACCTCCGGTCCGCAGGCCGTGCTGGGCGCCGACGGCGTGGTGCATCTGGCCTACCATCGCGAGGACGGCACGATCTGGCACCGCCGCCTGTTGCCGGACGACACACTCAGCGCACCGCGCCTGCTTGACAGCGGCGCCGGCCGGAATGAGGACGACATCGGCGCCGTGCTGCCACTGGTGCTCATGCCGGAATCAGGGACCGTGGTCGTGGTGTACCGCCTGGCGGATGGCAGGCTCCGGGAGCGGCGCATCCGCGGCGACGGGCCGCCGTCGCCCCCGGTACCGGTAGCAAAGCGCCGGGTGGTGCAGAATGCGGTGGACTCGCAGCAGGCCGGTGCGGATGCCGTGGCTTGGGAGGCAGGCGTGCTGGTGGCCTTCATCGACGAGGCCGACCGCAGCCTCTACACCACGATCGATGGCGGCGCAGGCTGGCAGCCGCCTCGCGCCCGGGTCGAGGGCATCGTCGGCTCCTGGGTGCGCGGCAACGTCTATCGCCGGGCCGACGGCGCGTTAGTCTACGGCTATGTCTACGATGCGGGCAGTTTCGGCGGCGCCGGCATGAACCGCTATGGCGAGGTGGTGCTGGCGGATGCACCCGCCGCCCGGTGACGCTGCCTCACTCCGAAAGCGCCTGATTATCGCGTTCACCCGGCATTGAATCACGGAACTTCCACCCCACATCCGTTATCATAGACAGAACTTGGGGGCGACATGGCTTCGACGTGGGTCGCGAACCCCTGGGTGCATGCCGAGGTGCAGAGTACCTCGTTAAACCATCTGCAAACCTTATAGTTGCCAACGACGACAACTACGCTTTAGCCGCTTAAAAACCGGTTTGAAGCCTTCCGCCCGGCACGTGCCTGTGCGTCCGGTCCCGGGAGTCATCCACACAGGATCGCGCGAGGAGTCGTCCGGGCTCCGACCGTTAAAACCCAATTCCGGACTGGCTGCGGGTTTGCCCTTTCCACCGGGTTGCCCGTAGTGAGAACAAAGGTGGAATAAGCATGTAGAGCTCAGGGCAGAGGGCTTGCGGACGCGGGTTCGATTCCCGCCGCCTCCACCAAACAATCATCCATGCCTCGCGATAGCCGGGTCCGCGTCAATGCGGACTTTCGCGTTCGGCATGGAGTGTCCGGGGCGGACGAAGTGGCTGCTTCACGCAGCGGGCCCGGCCAATCGGCGTTGCTCCCCCCGGGTGTCGTTGCGTTACCCTCGGGGTATGAACAAGGCGAACCCCGCACCGGCAGACGCGTCGTCGAAGATTCCGCCCCTCGACCCGGCACGCGTCGAGACGATCGAGAGGGCCGGAGCCAGGATCCTGCCACTGGATCCGATCGGCGCCGAGGTATTCGATCTCGACCTGTCGTCTCCGGAGCCCCCACCCCCAGAGGTAACCGAGGCGCTGGAACGGGAAATGGCCGGTCGCGGGTTCATCGTGTTCAGGTCCGGTCGGGCACTGGAGATCGAGGATTTTCTCCGCGCCAGCTGCTGGTGGGGCGGGAAAGAGCTCCACAGCACGCACGGGGTTCATCCGGCGACGCCGGACAGGAACCGACATATTTTCCGGCTGTCGAACGATCGGCATCACGGAATCCCGGGCGTGGGTCCCCAGTGGCACAACGACGGCAGCTTCAACACCGACACCTTCTCCCATTCGGGCTACCACATCGTCCGCCCGGCGGAGAAAGGCGGAGGCACCTATTTCGCTCACCAGGGGGCGGCCTATGACGCTCTCCCGGAGCAGCGGCGGGAATTCTGGGACCGTCTGTCCTCGGTCAATTCCGCCTCTGGAGTCGTCCACCCAGCAGTGCATGAACACCCCATCTCCGGGCGGAAGAGTCTCTGGCTGCATCTGGGCATGACCGGGGCGGTTATCGAGAAACTCCGCGACGAGGATGGCTTTCGCCTGCTCGGTTCGGAAGAACTGAGACACCTCTGCCACGAGTACAGGGAGGTCCTGGATGCGGGCCTCGAAGACGGCTACGCCATCGCCTACGAGTACGAGGAAAACGACTGCATCTTCATCGACAACCTGGCGGTAGCGCATCGGGCTTCACCTCAGGCCCATTTGCCTCCCGAGGAACAGGGTCTGCGCATCATGCATCGCAGCACGGTTCGTGGCGTCAGCGATCTGGCGCCTCACTACGGATTGCCGAGCCGTATCAACATTGCGGGGCCGAGCCCGTTCGGCGAAGGTGTCTGGCAGGCGGGCGGTATCGGTTTCCGGTGGCACGAACGCATCCCGATGCAGAACTGAACCCGGTGCAGCGGCCCGCGCCGGGTCCCGGAACAAGCGCCACCGGAGGCGGTCGCCGCCTCAGCGCTCGTCCCCGCAGCCCCGGATACGATCGATCAGATGCCGCGCCAGCGCGACGGCCTCGCGGACACCCTCGCGGTCTTCGGGCAGATAGACTTCCAGACCCACGTACAGCGGCCGGCCGCCCTCCCAGATGACCGGCGGAATGCAGGTCCGCGCGCCGGCCTCCACCCGGCCACGCTGTGCCCGCGCGTCGGCGGGCTCTCCCGGCGCGACGATGCGTATCAGGCGCACGGAGCCGGCGAAGCGGGTGTCGTCCAGGCCGGACCCGACGCAGTCCAGCAATGCCGATTCATGGCAGTAGACATCGGCACTCGCACCGCCCTCGTCGAGGCCGCTGTGCAGGTCGATGAGCAGGCCGTATCGTCCCTTCACCTGCTGATGGAGCTGCAGGTAGAGCTCGCGCTGCCGTGCCTCGTAGTAGAACTGCTGGCTGACGTCCGGGCAGCGCTGGGACACGCCCTCCGGAATGCGCAGCAGGTCGATCCCGCGGGCGTCCAGCCGATGGGTGACACGGTCGCCGAAGGCTAGTTCCTCGCGGTGAACTCCCGTGACCAGCACCGTCCCGGCGGCCACCGCTCACCTCCGGCCGGGCGATACGGCGTTCAACCGGTCCACTCGTAGATCTCCACGCGCTCCGGCTCGCACTGGCAGCAGCTGCCGCACGCCGCGCCGTCGGGCAGTTTCTCCACCCGGCCCTTCGCGACCCACTTGTTCAGCATGCCGCGCAGCGCATCGGGCTCGCAACGCAAATGCAGCGCCATGTCGGCCAGCGACGCTCGCCGCTGCGTCTTCAGATAATCCCGGAGTTCGGAGAGGATCATTCCCTGTTACCTCGTGGTTCCGTCGTCTCTTCTGCCTCGTATTCGCACCGGGCGCCGCACCGGTCACGCCTCCTGGGCGGCTTCCAGCGGAATTGCCGTTCTCCGCGACCGGCGCTGCCCCCGGACCCGCAGCGCTGCGATCACGACGGCGAAGGCCGCCAGCATGCCGCCGATCCAGGCCGCCGAGGAGGCCGGGTGCTGTGCGAACGTGGCCGCCTGGTAGAAGATGGTGGCCACGCCATAGGCCAGGCCGGTGGTCCAGCCGGCCACGAACAGGGCCCAGCGCGTGCCGGCTTCGCGATACACGGCAGCGATCGCGGCGATGCAGGGGAAGTACAGCAGCACGAACAGCAGGTAGGCGAAGGCGCCGACCTGGCCGTCGAAGCGCTGCGCCATGGCGCCGAAGGTGCCGACGCCGACCTCCTGGGCCTCGGCCGCCGCGGCCTGATCGCGGACATCGCCGATGTTCAGCCCCAGCGGGTCCAGCCAGCTGCCGACCGCGTCGCCGAGGTTCGCCGGCACGGTCGCCAGGCCCTCGCCGATGGTGCCGACGAGATCGAAGCCCTCGCCCGCCTCCGGCTCGTCGGGGGGCAGCACCTCCTCGGTCTTGTCGGCGCGCCAGCTGAGCGGCTTGGGCATGGTCTGGCTGCGCAGCTCCCTCTCGGCCTCCTCGCCCAGCGTGGTGTACAGCGAGTCCAGCGTGCCGACGACGGCCTCCTTGGCCAGCAGGCCGGTGAAGATCCCCACGGACGCGGGCCAGTTCTCCTCATTCAGGCCGAAAGGCGAGAAAACGGGAGAGATGGTGCGGCCCACCTCGGACAGCACCGACCGGTCGCTGTCCTCGTTGTTGAAGCTCCCGTCGGTACCGACGCTGTTCAGCACGTTCAGCACCAGCACCATCGGCACGATGACCTTGCCGGCGCGGAACATGAAGCCCTTGGTCCGGTCCCAGGTGCGCAGGCCGATGCCCTTGACCGTGGGCAGATGATAGGGCGGGAGCTCCATGACGAACGGCGTAACGTCGCCGCGGAGCAGAGTGTTCTTCAGCACCAGGCCGGTGAGGATGGCGGCGGCCAGGCCGATGACGTACAGCAGGAACACGAGGTGCTGGCCCCAGGCGGCGAAGAAGGCGGCTGCGAACAATGCGTAAACGGGCAACCGCGCGCCGCAGGACATGAAGTGGGACATGGTCATGGTCATGAGCCGGTCGCGCTCGTTCTCCAGCGTGCGGGTGGCCATGATGGCGGGCACCGTGCAGCCGAAACCCACGATCATCGGCACGAAGGACTTGCCCGGCAGGCCGATGCTGCGCAGGAAGCGGTCCATGACGAAGGCCGCCCGGGCCATGTAGCCCGAGTCCTCGAGTATGGACAGGAACAGGAACAGGAAGGCCACGATGGGGACGAAGGTGGCCACCACCTGAATGCCGCCGCCGATACCGTTGGCCAGCAGCACGGTCAGCCACTCCGGCGAGCCGATGCCGGCCAGCACCCCGGCGAAGCCATCGACGAAGATCGCGCCGCTCACGATATCGAAGGCGTCGATGAAGGCGCCGCCGATGTTGATGGTGAACATGAACATGAGGTGCATCGCCAGCAGGAAGATCGGGATGCCCAGCGCGCGGTTCAGTACGACCCGGTCGATGCGGTCGGAGAGGCTCCGTGTGACCTCGCCCTTGCGTTTGACGGTGCCCCGGGTGACCTCGTTGACGAAACCGTACCGGGCATCGGCCAGGCTGATGTCGATGTCGTCGCCCAGCGCCTCCTCGGTCTCCTGCTGCAGCTCCGGGAGGTCCCGCCCGATCTCCGGGCCGGCCATGCTGCGGGCCAGCGAATCGCCTTCGAGCAGCTGTACCGCGAGCCAGCGAGGGTCCGCGCCGTTCGTGCGGGCCGCCTCCTCGATGCGCGGCAGGAGCGAGGCCACGGCCTTCTCCAGCGCCGCGGGATACGCCACCTCCGCGGTGGGCCGCTGCTCGGCCCGGGCCGCGTCCAGCAGGACCCTCCTGAGTTCGTCCACACCCTTGCCGCTGGCGGCGACCACCGGCACCACCGGGCAGCCCAGGCGCTCCGACAGCGCGGCGGCGTCGATCTCGATGCCGCGCTCGCCGGCCACGTCCATCATATTCAGCGCCACGACCATCGGCACCTTCATCTCGAGAAGCTGCGAGGTCAGATAGAGATTGCGCTCCAGGTTGGAGGCGTCGACGATGTTCAGGACGAGATCGGCCTCGCGCCCCGCCACGTAGTCCCGCGCGATGGCCTCGTCTACCGAGACGCTGTCGTCGGAGACTTCCAGGGAATAGGTCCCGGGCAGGTCCACCAGTTCGAAGGCGATGCCGTCAAAGACGTAACGGCCCACCTTGCGCTCTACGGTGACGCCGGGCCAGTTACCCACCCGCTGCTTTGCGCCGGTCAGCGCGTTGAACAGGGTAGTCTTGCCGCAGTTGGGGTTGCCGACGACGCCGACGGTGTATTGCTCGCTCATCAGTTGTCCTGCGCTACTGTGTCTTTTCCGCTGTCTTTTCCACTAGCTCTTTTCCACCAGCAGACTCGCTGCCTCGTCCTTGCGGAGGCTGAGGGAGAAACCGCGCACCCGGATCTCTACCGGATCGCCCATGGGGGCATAGCGGGTGACGGTCAGTTCCGTGCCCGGGGTGAGGCCCAGCGACAGGAGCTTGCGGCGATAGGTCTTGCTGCCCTCGCCGAAGCCCACCACGCGACCGGAGTCGCCCACGGACAGCTGTTTCAGATTCATTGACATTGCAGTTGCCTCTGCGAAGGGGCCCGGCTACGCGGGAATCACCATGATCTTCTGTGCCATGCCGGCGCCCAGCGCGAGACGCGTCTCCCCGCGCAGCACCACCATCTTGCCGCCCTGGTGCTGTGACACCATGAGTTCGCTGCCGACGTTTAGCCCCAGCGACGTCAGGCGCATCTCCAGCCCCTTGCCGCCGCGTAACAAGTGGATACGCACCCGGTCGCCCTCGCCGGCCATGGCCAGTGGAAACGCTTTTTCACCGGATCTCTCCAGCGCAGCCATCAGGCGGTCTCCTTCCGGGGCTGTTCCACATCTCGGTTCATGGCTGCAGAGGCTAACACCGATGAGAATGATTCATATTCGTACTGTCCACCGGGCGGTACATAGAGCCCGAAGTATGTACAGGTACTAATACGTAATGCAAATCATTCGCATTTGGGTTTGAATCAAACCTCCGATTCAG
>CAZRSA010000010.1:0-42023 GCA_964602525.1 uncultured Woeseiaceae bacterium | reverse complement strand
CGGCGAGCGCCTCGGCGATGGCGAGCGCGCCCGCGCACTGGCCGCGTACGCGCACGGCCAGCGTGGTCAGGCTGCGCAGCAGCAGCCAGCAGTCGAAGGGTGAAGGGCTCGCGCCGGCCACTCGCTGCTGATGCCGGACGGCCTCCATCAGCGGTCCGCGGGGGCCGACGACCACGCCGCCCATGAGGTCGCTGTGGCCGCCCAGGTACTTGGTGGTGCTGTGCATCACGAGGTCAGCACCCAGGGCCAGCGGCCGCTGGATGACGGGAGTGGCCAGCGTGTTGTCGCAGGCGAGCAGCGCGCCGGCGGCGTGCGCGATCTCCGCGACGGTCCGGATGTCGCTCACCCGCAGCAGCGGATTCGACGGCGTCTCCAGCCAGACCAGCCCGGTGCGGCCGGTGACCGCCCCGCGGACGGACTCCGGATCGGGCGTGTTCACGAACCGGGTGGTGATGCCCCAGCGCGGGGCCAGGTCCCGCAGCTGCTGGCGGGTGCCCCAGTAGGCATCCTCGGTGCAGACGATCTCGCTGCCCTCGGGCAGGGCCGCGAAGACGGCGTGGGAGGCGGCCGAACCGGAGGCGAAGGCCACGGCGTCGGCGCCGCCCTCCAGCGCGGCGAGCGCGGTCTCCGCCTGCCGCCGGTTGGGGGAGTCGTCGCGGATGTAGGACAGCCCGGCAGGGTTGGCCCGGCGGAAGGTGGTGGCCGGCTGCCAGCCGGTGACCACGGCGCCCGTATCCGGGTCCGGTTCCCGGCCGGCATGGATGCCCAGAGTCTCCAGGTGCAGGCCGCGCTCCCCGTCTTCGTGGCCCCGGCTCAACGGCCCGGCTCCCGCGCTTCCTGCAGCGAGGCCACCAGCGTGCCCGGCCCGCCGTGCACGCCGATGGCGGTGCCGAGTTCGGTGACCCAGGACTGCACCACCCGGTCGAGCCGGCCCTCCAGCATGCGCCGCAGTTCCTCCGCCTCGTCGACGCACTGGGCGTGGGCGACGGCGAGCCGCCAGGGCCGATCGGTGGCCACCCGCTTCGCCACGTAGCGCGCGAACTTCGGCAGCCGGTTGGCACGGCCGAAGATCACGCCGCCGGAGGTCACCTGGCCGTCGGGGGTGGTGCGCAGCACCGGGTTCAGATTCAGCCATTCGGCGACGAGCTTGCGCGAGGGCGGTACGCGCCCGCCGCGTACGGCGTAGCGCAGGTCCTGCACCAGCCCGAAACTCCAGGTGTGGGCGATGGCCCATTCTGTCTCCTGAACGACCGCCGCCGCGTCGAGGCCGGCATGCGCGCACTCGGCGGCGTGCATGGCGATGAGACCCTGCCCCATCGAGACGTTCAGGCTGTCGATGACGTGGATGCGCCCGTCGGCGTGCACCCTTTCCGCTGCCGAGCGGGCCGCCTCCAGCGTGCCGCTCACCTTGCCGGTGAGGCTCACCGAGACCACGTCCGGGAAGTGGCTGGCCAGGAACTGGTACTGGCGGCGGAAGTCACCCGGCGCCGGCTGGGAGGTCGTCGGGTGCACGGGGTTCTCCTTCAGTTCCTCGAAGAACTCGTCCGGCGTGATGCTGACCTTGTCCAGATAGCCCTGATTGGCGAAGCTGATCCGCATGGGCACCACGTGGATGTCCAGGCGCTCCATCTCCTCCTCGGGGATGTCCGCCGCGCTGTCGGTGATGACCGCCACCTTCACGCCGGCGCCGTGGGTGGCATGGGCCTGGCGGTGCATGTCGTCGGCCTTCTCGCCGGAGACCGCGCCGTGGCCGGCCGCCACCCGGAATACCTTCTCCGGCTCGTTCACGTGGATGTGGACCTTGGCCTTCCTCCGCGTGCCGGCCAGCACCAGGCTGTTACCCAGGGCCGACAGCTGTTCGCGCAGCCGGCGCCGGTCGATTTCCTCGCCGGTGACGATGCACTCGGTGCAGTAGCGGAAGGCGAGATCACTGTCTTCGCCGGCCGTGGCACTGAACTCGTCCACGATGGAGGCGAACTCCACCTCGTCCAGGTCGACGACCTTGCCGTCGCGGACGTACTCCAGCATGCCGGCCACCATCTCCACGAATCCCTGGGCACCGGCGTCGACCACGCCCGCCTTGCGCAGTGCGTCGAGCTGGTTGGTGGTCTCGGCCAGTGCCTTGCGGGCGGCCTCCAGGCCGCCGGCGAGCAGGCCGGCGAAGTCAACCTTCGGCACGTGGCCGAGTTGCTCGCGCAGCCGGGAGGCAAAGGCGGCCACGACCGACAGGATGGTGCCCTCGCGGGGCTCGGTCAGCGCGTCCCGGGCATACTCGGAGCCGACGGCGACGGCCTTCGTGAAGCTCTCGGGCGTAAAGCGGGGCACCTCCACGGCGGCGTCGCTCACGCCCTGGAAGAACTGCGCGAGTATGGCGCCCGAATTGCCGCGCGCACCGTCCAGCATGGCATCAGCCACGCGGATCAGTACCCGGTTCGCCGGCAGCCCCTCGGCGCCCTGCAGCGCGCCGCGCACCGCGGACAGGGTGAGCGCCAGGTTGGTCCCGGTATCGCCGTCCGCCACCGGGAACACGTTGATGCGGTTCAGCAGGTCCTGGTGTTCCAGCACCCGGTGCACGCCGGCGCTGAGCGCAAGGCTGAGATGCCTGCCGTCGAGATAGTCCACCGCCGCCGCGTTGCCTGCCCCGCTCATCGCCGCTCCCTTTCTTCCTATTCCCGGGGCAGCAGGAAGCGGCGGCCGGCCTGCTCCAGCACGACCCCGTCGCGCACGATGGAGGCCACCCGTGGCCCCTCGGCCAGCTCGTCGCCTTCCCGGTACTTCATGGTGTTGACGTAGACGAAGCGGCCCCGGGGCTGTTCGTTCCAGACGTGGATGTCCAGGTGCAGGTCCGGCAGCGCCGTCTCGCCCTGCACCCGCAGCTCGTCCAGGGTCGGGAGCGCCAGTGCCTCGCCCTCGGTTCCCGCCGCCGGTTCCGCCGTGCCCGGAGCAGCACCGCTCGTCTCGGCGGCGGTCGCGCGGGACGTCTCGGCCGGATTGCCCGTCTGGTCTGTCGCCGGCCCCGATGCTGGTTCAGGCTGGCGGGCCGGGGCCGGCGTATCGGCCCGGGCAACGGCGACCGGCTCGGCTTCCGCGGGTCCCGACACCGGAGGGTCGGTACGCATCGGCGCCTCTCCGCCGTCCCCGGCCGCGGCGTCCCGGCTGGCGGAATTCTCCCGCTGCGTCCGCGCCCGGTCGACCACGGCGGCCAGCTCCGGAGCCACCCGCTCCGGCACGGTGGCGGGCCGGGGTTCCCGGGCCGTATCCGCCGGTGGGTCCGCCGCCATCCCGACAGGCGCGGCACTATCCTGGCCCGGCGTCGGGTCCGGCGCGGGGCGCAGCAGCACGGCCAGCAGGACGACCAGGTTCACCCCGAGCAGGCCGAGCAGCCACCACATCCAGGCCGGCGCCCGGGGCGCGTCGCGGGCCACCGGCACGTCGGCGACGCCGAGCCCGCGCTGGCCCTGGCGCTCGTTCTCGGATTTCTTCAGTGCGTCGAGGATGAAGGACATGGCGTCAGCCGCTGACCGTCAGCCGCGGCGTCTGCGCCAGGCCGAGGTCCGAGTTGATCAGTATCTGGGTCTGCTGCCCGGCGATGCCGTCCACCTGCAGGCGCTGGCTGCGCTGATACTCGCGCAGCCGCTCCTCGAGTGCCCGGTCGAAATAGTCCGAATCCTCCTCACCGAAAGGCCGGCCCTGGATCTCGGTCAGGCTGCGCCGCAGCCAGCGCACTCCGTCGCCGCGCATGCCGTACTGGTAGGCAACGACGTCGCCGAAGGGGGGGCGCCAGAGCAACACGAATTCCCCGTACCAGTAATCGCCGATCTCGGCGAGCGGCAGCTCGTAGCGCTGGCCGCCGAGCACGATCACGCCGGTGTCACCGTCCAGCGCCGTCAGCACCACCCGGTGCTCGACCGCCTCCTCGTCGGTGAGCACGAGGATGGCCGGCCGGTCGAACTGGCGCAGCGTGTTCCAGGTGCCGCGCTGGAACAGGCACTGCAGTCCCTGGCGCTTCGCCTGGTCGCAGGCCGGGCCGGTCTCCGGGTCGTAGCCGGCCGTCCAGATGTCGAACAGAGTCGCGAAGGCCCGGACGCTGTCCGTCGCGCCGGGATTGTCGCGCAGGACGGCGGTGAGCGAGGGCGCGGGATCGATGGCGGCTGCAGCCGTCGCCGCGGAGTCGGCGGAGGCCGGCGAGGGCTGCGGCGGTTGCGACACCTGCGGGTCCTGCGAGCCCGTCCCGGCCAGCGCCGGCGACGACGCTTCGCCGGCCGTATCCGACGATGTTGCCGTGCCGGCCGCCTCCGCGGCGGCGCCCGGCGGCCCGATCATGCGTACCACCGGGCGGGACGGCGGCTGCTCGGCCGGCGGCGCCAGGTAATGCCAGGCGCTGAACGCCAGCACGCCGAGCGCCGCAGTGCCCGCGAAGGGCAGCAGCCAGCGCTGCCAGAACGGGCTCTCCCGCTGGCCCGAGATCTCCGCCGCGGCGCGGCGGACCAGGGCCGTGTCCACCTGCCGCCGCTCGCGGCTGTAGGCGCCGAGCAGCGAACGGTCGCAGATCACGTTCACCAGTCGCGGGACTCCGCCGGAGAGCCGGTAGACCTCCCGTTTGGCCGCCGGAGTGTACAGGTCGGTGACCGCGCCGGCCACCTTCAGGCGATGCTCGATGTAGCGGATGGTCTCGTTCCGGTCCAGCGGCTCCAGGTGGTAGCGGGCGGTGATGCGCTGCGCGAGCTGGCGCAGATCGTTGCGCGCCAGCAGCTCGCGCAGTTCCGGCTGGCCGATGAGGATGATCTGCAGGAGCTTCTGCCGCGCCGTCTCCAGGTTGGTGAGCAGCCGGACCTGCTCCAGCACCTCCGCCGCCAGGTTCTGGGCCTCGTCCACCACCAGGATGGTGCGCCGGTCCTCGCCGTGGGCGGCCAGCAGGTGTTCGTTCAGCGCGTCCACCAGCGCGCGCAGGCTGTCCCTTTCCTCCGGCTGCGGTATGCCGAGCTCCCGGCAGATGGCCACCAGGAACTCCCGGGCGGTGAGCTGGGGGTTCAGGACCACGGCCACCTCGGTGCGCTTCGGCAGCTTCTGCAGCAGGCTGCGCACCAGCGTCGTCTTGCCGGTGCCCACCTCGCCGGTGAGCTGGATGAAGCCGTCGCTTTCCGTGACGCCATAGACCAGGTGAGCCAGCGCCTCCGAGTGACGCTCGCTCATGAACAGATAACGCGGGTCCGGCGTTATCGTGAACGGCTTTTCCGTCAGTCCGAAGAAGCTCGTGTACATGGTCCTGCCATCTCAGGTCCGGCGCGCCATTCTAACCCAAGCCCCGGCGCCGGGATCCCGCACGGCCGGTCGATGCGAGACAAGCACCACTCACTCCCGGTCCAGGCTGCGGGCGCGGCTGAGCGCGGTGGTGCCGAAGCGTTCGCGGATGCGGTCGACGGTCTGGTCCAGACCGCTGCCGCCGCCGTCGCTGGCGCTGTCGAACAGGTCCAGCTGTTCGGCGGCGGTCAGTTCCGCCGCACCGACGCCGAGCAGGCGGATGCTGCGGCCCGGGTACTCGTCCCGCCAGGCTGCCAGCAGCTCCCGCGCGGTGTCGAACAGGGCCCGCGTGGCGTTGCCGGGCGGGTGCAGCCGGGTCTGGCGGGTGTGTGTGGAAAAGTCCGCGGCCCGGATTTTCACCTGCACCGTGCCGGCGACCAGACGCTTCGCCCTCAGGCGTGCGCCGGTGCGTTCGGCCAGCCGCAGCAGGCGGCGGTCCTGCTCATCGAAAGTGGTCAGGTCTTCGTCGAAGGTCTGCTCCGCGCTGATGGACTTCTCCGGGCGGTGCACCACGACCGGCCGCTCGTCGACGCCGGCGGCCCGCTCCCGCACCCGTGCGGTATAGCGGCCGAAGACGGGGCGCAGCGACTCCGCGGAGGCCGTGCGCAGATCCGCGATGCTGCGCACGCCGAGACCGTGCAGCCGCGCGAGTGTCCGGCGGCCGATGCCCGGCAGCGTCTCCACCGGCAGGGGATCGAGTGTCGCCCGCAGGGTGTCCGCCACCACCAGCACGAGCCCGTCGGGCTTGTCCAGGTCGGAGGCGATCTTGGCCACCAGCTTGTTGGGCGCGATGCCCACCGAGGCGCACAGCCCGGTTTCGCTGCGGATGTCCTCCTTGACGCCGCGGGCGATGGCCGTCGGGCTGCCGAACAGGGTCAGGCTGCCGGTGACGTCCAGGAAGGCCTCGTCCAGGGACAGGCCCTCTACCACCGGTGTATAGCGGCGGAAGATGCCGAAGATCTGCCGGGACACCGCCTGGTAGTGCTCCATGCGGCCCTTCACGCAGACCGCCTCCGGGCAGCGACGCAGCGCCTCCCGCGTGGGCATGGCCGAGCGGATGCCGTAGCGCCGCGCCTCGTAGCTCGCCGCGGCCACGACACCCCGCGCGGAGCTGCCGCCGACGAGCACCGGGCGGCCGCGCAGCTCGGGCCGGTCGCGCTGCTCCACCGAGGCATAGAAGGCATCCATGTCGACGTGGAGTATCCAGCGCTGGCGTTCGGCGTGGTGGTTCATGGTTACCGGCGGCGTTGCGGGCGCTGCGATGACACGCCGGCCGTCAGTTCGCCCGGTGGATGATGAAGTCGGCCAGCCACCGGAGCGGCTCGGCCGCATCGCCGAAGTGGCCGAGCGCGTCCGTGCCGGCCGCGTAGAGTTCGTCGCAGCGCCGCTTCGCCGCCTCGAGGCCGAACAGGCCGGGCCAGGTGGCCTTGTCGTGGCTCGCATCCGCCCCCGCCGTCTTGCCGATCACCTCCGTCTCCCCCTCCACGTCCAGGATGTCGTCGCGGATCTGGAACGCGAGACCGAGGCACTCGGAGAACGTGGCCAGCGCCTCGCGGGCCTCGTCGCTCACGCCCGCCGCCAGCAGCGGGGGCGTCATGATGGAGGCGGCGATCAGCCGGCCGGTCTTCAGCCGGTACATGTGCTCCAGCGTCTTCACGTCCAGCCGCCGTCCCTCCGACTCGAGGTCGATGGCCTGGCCTCCCGTCATGCCGAGCGAGCCGCAGGCCCGGGTGAAAAGCCTGATAACCGCCAGTTGGGCCGCCGGGCCCGCCGGCGGCTCCGGTGCCTCGGCCAGTACCTGAAAGGCCAGCGGCTGCAGCGCGTCGGCGGCGAGGATCGCAGTGGCCTCGTCGAAGCGGCGGTGCACCGTGGGCTTGCCGCGGCGCAGGTCGTCGTCGTCCATGGCGGGCAGGTCGTCGTGGACCAGGGAGAAGGCGTGCAGGAACTCGATGGCCATCGCCGGCGGGTCGAGGTGCTTCGGGTCGACGTCCAGCACCTCGCCGCTGGCATAGACCAGCAGCGGGCGGATGCGCTTACCGCCGTTCAGAGTGGCATAGCGCATCGCCTCGTGCAGGCGCAGCGGCAGGCGGTGGGCGGCGGGCAGGGTGCGGTCCATGGCGGCGTCCACCCGGGCCGTGTAGGTCTCGATGCGCTCGGCGAATGACATGTCTGCAGGATCGTGCTGTTGCGGTGGCGACGGCCGTTCGGCGTCAGCCGAAGCGTACACCGAAAACGGTCCTGCTGCCGCGGGGCCGGCAGGCGCGCAGCGCTGTCGGCCGCGGGCCCGCCATGGGATAATCGCCCGACATCCCCGACGGTCTCCAGCATGCGGGCCACAGCCGTAGCGCACCCCAACATCGCCCTCGTGAAGTACTGGGGCAAGCAGGACAGCCGCCGCAATCTGCCGGCGGTCGGCTCTCTGTCGATCACGCTGGACGGACTGCACACCCGCACCCGGGTGGTCTTCGACGACGCGCTCGATGCAGACGCCGTTACCCTGGACGGCGAGGCCGGCGGTCCGGCCGGCGAGCGGGTGGCCGCCTGTCTCGATCGTTTCCGTGAGCGCACCGGCGTGAGCGCGCGGGCGCGTGTCGAGAGCGCCAGTAGCTTCCCGGTGGCGGCCGGCCTTGCCTCGTCCGCCTCCGGGTTCGCCGCGCTGGTGGCCGCCGCCGACGCCGCCGCCGGCACGGGCCTCGACCGGGAGGCGCTGGCAAGGTTGGCCGGCGCCGCCTCCGGTTCCGCGGCGCGGTCGCTGTACGGCGGTTTCGTGCGGCTGAACCCGCCCGCCGCCGGCGAGGCGGACATCTCACTGACCCCCCTGGCGGCGCCGGACGACTGGCCGCTCAGGGTGATAATCGCGGTCACGGACCCGGGGCCCAAAGCCGTGGGTTCGACCGCCGCCATGCTGGCCAGCGAGGCCACCTCGCCCTACTACGGCGCCTGGGTGAGCGGGCAGGAAGCGGACCTCGACGAGGCCACCGCCGCGGTCGCCGGGAGGGACTTCGAACGCTTGGCAGCGGTGTCGGAATACAGCTGTCTGAAGATGCATGCTCTCACGCTGTCCTCGCGGCCCGGCGTCCTGTACTGGAAGCCGGCCACGCTGGCCTGCCTGCAGGCGGTGCGAGACCTGCGTGCGGCCGGCCACGGCGCCTTCTTCACCGTGGACGCCGGACCCCAGGTGAAGGCGGTGTGCCTGCCCGACGCGGCGGAGGCGGTGGCCGAAGCTCTCGCCGCGGTGCCCGGCGTGACCGGCCTGCTGCGCGCCGGCCTCGGCGGGGCACCGGAGATCACGGAGTCCGGGTGAGCGGCGCCAGCGCACCGGGCAAGCTGGTCCTCACCGGCGAGTACGCGGTGCTCGACGGCGCGCCGGCGATCGTGACCGCCGTCGACCGGCGGGCGCGGGTCACGGTCGAAGACGATGCCGCCTGTCGGGTGGCGGCGCGGGGTCCCGGCATCGCGCCGGCGGCATTCACCCTCGCGCCAGACGGCACCCCCGGCTGGGACAGTGCCGCGGCCGGCGACGACTACCGCCTGCTCGCGGCCGTGACGAAGACCCTGGCAGAGCACGGCCCGCTGCCGGACGACCGGCCGTTTGGCCTGCAGCTGGATACCGCGGCGTTCTACAGCGGCGCCGACAAGCTCGGTCTCGGCTCCAGCGCCGCGCTGACCGTGGCGCTGACGGCGGCACTGGCCCGGCATCTCGGCCGCGGGTTCGACCAGGGGCTGGCCTTCGCGGCACACCGGCGGCTGCAGGGCGGCGAGGGCAGCGGACTGGACGTGGCCGCCGCCATCGCCGGCGGCGTGATCCGCTACGCCGTCGGCGAGCCGCCGTCGGTCGAGCGCATCGGCTGGCCCGCGGGGCTCGAACTCTCGTTCGTGTGGACCGGCCGCTCGGCCCGAACGACGCCGCGGGTGCGCCAGTATCGGGACTGGCGGCGTTCCGGTGCGGCGGCGGGCCTGGCGGGCCGCCTCGCGGAAGAGGCGGCGGAGGCGGCCGCTGTCTGGCAGGCGGGAGATTGCGCCGCCGTGCTCGAGGCTACCGCCGCCTGGGCGCGGCGGCTCGCCGAGCTGGACGAGGCCGCCGGCCTCGGTATCCGCAGCGGCGGCCATGCCGAACTCGCACGGCTGGCTGAGACGGCGGGCGTTGTGTATAAACCCAGTGGCGCAGGCGGCGGCGACCTCGGTCTGGCATTCGCCGGCGATCGACAGCGACTGCGGTCGTTCGGAGCGGCGGCTGAGCGGGCCGGTTTCCGGTCCCTGTCACTGCGCCCCGACGACCGCGGTCTCGCGACGGTAGAATGACCGGCCCGGACACCCCATGAACGATCAGCCAGCAAATACCAGGAGCTCCCGCGTGCCCGGGCTCTACCGGCTCAACGTCGCCGAACGCCGGCGGCGCCTGGCCGACATGCAGATCATCACGCAGGACGACGTGCGTCTGCTGGAGAGCATGCGGGGCGGGCTCACGCCGGAAGCGGCCGACCGCATGATCGAGAACGTGATCGGCGTCGCCGGCCTGCCGCTCGCCATCGCTCCGAATTTCCTCATTGGCGGCCGCGAGGTCGTGGTGCCGATGGCCGTCGAGGAGCCCTCCATCGTCGCTGCGCTGGCCGCGTCCGCCAGGCTCGTGCGGGAGAGCGGCGGCTTCGCGGTGCGGGCGGAAGAGCCGCTGCTGGCCGGGCAGTTGCACATCGTCGGCTTGGACGACGGCGATGCCGCCGTCGACAAGCTGCGTGCGACCGAGGCAGAGATCATCGAGCGGGCCAACAGCCTGCAGCCGAACATGGTGGCCCGGGGCGGCGGCGTCCGCGGCCTGGACCTGCGGGCGATGAGCCTCCCGGACGGGCGGCCGCTGGTGGTGCTGCACCTCAACGCCGACACGCGCGACGCCATGGGCGCCAACCAGGTGAACACGCTGTGCGAGGGCGTGGCAGGCCTGGTGGAGTCGATCACCGGCGGCCGCGTGCACCTGCGCATCCTGTCCAACCTCACCGACGGCGCGCTGGTGACGGCCAGCTGCCGTATTCCGGTGGCGCGTCTCGGTGAACAGGGCGAGAGGGTACGTGACGCGATCGTGCTCGCGAACGACATCGCTCTGGCCGACCCCTACCGGGCGGCCACCCACAACAAGGGCATCATGAACGGCGTCGACCCGGTGGCCATTGCCACCGGCAACGACTGGCGCGCCATCGAGGCGGCGGCCCACGCCTGGGCCTGCCGGGACGGCAGCTACCGGGCGCTGACCCGCTGGCAGGCGGACGATGACGGCGCGCTTACGGGCGAGCTGACGCTGCCGCTGAAGACCGGCATCGTCGGCGGTACGCTGCGCGCCAACCCGGTGGCGCGCCTCGCGTTGCGCCTGCTGGACGTGCGCTCGGCGAAGGAGCTGTCCGGCATTCTCTGCGCGGTCGGCCTGGCGCAGAATCTCTCGGCGCTTAAGGCGCTCGCGACCGACGGCATCCAGCGCGGCCACATGACGCTGCACGCGCGCAGCGTGGTCTCCGCGGCCGGTGCGCCGCCGGAGCACTTCGACCGGGTGGTGAACGAGCTCGTGGCGAGCGGCGAGGTGAAGCCCTGGAAGGCCACCGAACTCGTCAACGCCGTGGCGGAGGAGACCCGGGAGCAGGAGGAGGCGTTCCTCGCCGAGGCGAGCAGCGGCGCAGGCAAGGTGATCCTGCTGGGCGAGCACGCGGTGGTCTACGGCCGGCACGCGCTGGCCGCGCCGCTGCCGCTGGCGGTGCACGCGCTGGCCCGGGAGCAGGGCGACGCGCTGCGCCTGCGCGTGCCGGAGTGGGATGTCGACCGGGCCATCGATCCGCATGCGCCGGACGACAACCTGCTGGACGCCTGCCTGCGGCTGGCCGTGCGCGAACTCGGCGTGGCCGAGCGGGGCATCGACATCATGCTGCGGCCCCACCTGCCGCCGGCCATGGGTCTGGGCGGTTCGGCGGCCATCGCGGTGGCCGTCGTGCGGGCGCTGGACGGCTGCTTCCGCCTCGGTCTGGACGCCGCAGCGGTGAACGCTCTGGCTTTCGAGTGCGAGAAGCTCGCTCATGGCACTCCCTCCGGCGTGGACAATACGGTGGCCACCTACTCGCGCACGCTGCTGTACCGCCGCGAGCCGCCGGTGAACCGATTCGTCGACACGGGCGACCTGCCGCTGGTCGTCGCGATGAGCGAGGTACGCAGCCTCACCTCGGACATGGTGGCCCGGGTGCGGGCCGGCTACGAGCGGGACACAGGGCGCTATACGCGCTTGTTCGACGAGATCGATCGGCTGACGCTGGAGTCGGTGGAGGCGCTGGAACGGGGCCAGCCGGAGGAACTCGGCTACCGCATGGATATCTGCCAGGGCATCCTCAATTCGCTGGGCGTCTCCGCGCCCGTGCTGGAGAAGATGATCGGCATCGCCCGGGACGCCGGTGCCCACGGTGCCAAGCTTACGGGCGCCGGCGGCGGCGGCTCCATCGTCGCCTTCTGCCCCGACGGCACCGGGCCGGTGGCCGCGGCGCTGGAGAACGCGGGCTTCCGCACGCTGCAGCTGCACGGCGACCGGGGTGAGGCATGACGGAGCAGGCCCACGGCATCGTCTCCGACGAGTCCGAGTCGCTGATCCTGGTCGACCGGGACGACAACGAACTCGGTACCCTGTCGAAGGCCCGTTGTCACGACGGCGAGGGTGTGCTGCACCGGGCGTTCTCGCTGTTCGTGTTCGACCCGGACGGACGCTTGCTGCTGCAGCGCCGGGCGCACGACAAGCGTCTCTGGCCCGGCTACTGGTCGAACAGTTGCTGCAGCCACCCCCGGGCGGGTGAGCGCATGGAGGAGGCGGTGCATCGCCGCCTGCTCCAGGAGCTCGGCATCGTGGCCGAACTCGATTTCGTCTACAAGTTCGTCTACCAGGCCCGTTACGGCGCGGCCGGCTCGGAGCACGAGCTCTGCTGGGTGTACGCGGGCGTCACGACGGCGCCGGTGCAGGCGAACGAGACGGAGGTGGCGGAGTGGCGCTTCGTCGATCCGGAGGGCCTGGCGGCCGAACTGGATGCGCACCCCGAGCGCTACACACCCTGGTTCCGCATGGAGTGGGAACGGCTGACCGGCGAGCACGCCGGTACGCTGGAGCGGATCCTTGAGGGCCTCGGCGACGCTCAGCCGACGTAGCGGTAGTACTCGATACCCAGGTCCTGGAACTGCCGGTCTTCCCGGTCGCCCACCCGCTCGATGATGAACTCGTCGTTGGGCAGGTAGTCCAGGTCGTGCACCCGGCGGCCGTCGTGCAGGGCCTCGTACTGGGCCTGGGTCAGGTCTACGGCGTAGTCGAGGCAACGGCGGAAGCCGATACGCGCGGTGGCCTCGCGCCAGGTCTCGCACATCGTGATCGGTATCACCTCGGCGGCATCACCGCTGCCGTAGCCCAGGGTCAGGATTTCCTCGCCGGTGAGATCGAGCCCGCTGTCCATCGCCTCTTCGAAACCGGCGGCCATCCAGGCGGGAAGTGCGGCGGTGTAGAGGTTGCCGAGATCGCGCATTGTCTCCGAACCGAGCACCAGCTTGTCCACGACGATATCCTGGTAGTCCGGCGTGCGGCGGAAGACGCGCAGCACCTCCATGGTCAGCGGGTAGGCTTCGGTGTTCACCCCGCCCTCGGTGGCCAGTTCGCCCAGCGTCGGCACTTCACGCAGTTCGGTCACCAGTCCCGCGGTGTCCACTCCGGCCTCGCGGCAGTAGCCGTCCAGGACGGCGTATTCCTCGTCGCCGCCGTGGGCCAGCGCCCAGATCCAGGCGGCGCCCCAGCCGGTCTCCGGCATGCGCCGGTAGGGCCGGTGCATGAAAACCGCCTTCAGTGAGCGCAGGTAGGGCGCCGGGTCGAGACCGCGTTTCTCGTACATGTCGGCGAGCGCCTGCAGCGTCTCGTCGAGGTAGCAGGTGGTCGAGAACTTGCCGTTGAAGACGGGGAAGTCCTGCACCTGGTGAGTCTCGCTGCGGTCCTGGCCGCAGAAGCGCAGCATCGGCTTGCGGAAGTCGATGTGCCGGTAATCCGAGGCCGAGCCCGCCTGGGTCAGGTCCACCACCGCGAGCTTCGGGTCCTCTTCGAGCAGCATGGCGACGGCGCCTGCGCCCTGGGTCTGCTCGCCGCTGGAGCCCCGCGCATACTCGGCGATGTCGGCGCAGACCACGATGGCCTGGCTGCCGGCACCGTCCAGGGCCAGATGGCGGATGGCACCCTTCATGCCGTACACGCCGCCGAGGCAGGCATGCTTGAATTCCGGCACCTCGCAGCTACGCGCTATCGGCGGCTTGCCGTCGGCGGCGAGGGCCTTGTCCACCATCCCCTTGACGATGATGGCGCCGGCCGAGTTGTCGGTGCTCGACTCCGTGCCGAGTCCCAGGAACTTCACCCTGCCGGGGTCGACGTCGTACTGGCGGATCAGCCGCAGCACGGCCGTGGCGGCCATGGTGTAGACGCTGTGGCGCTGGCCACGCATCCGGAAACTGCGCCCTACGACCTTGCTGATCTTCGGCCACGGCGCGCCCGTCCACTCACACCAGTCCTCCAGCCAGACGCGATACGGCGGGACATAAGCTGCGAGTCCACTGATTCCTATGTGTTTTTTTGTCATGGACTGATAGGTTTACACTTACGACTGTCAACTTGCCTTTACGGCATCTACTGCATTGTCGCGCTACGGCGCTCCGGACACAAGTCCCGGCGGCCGACATTCTAGCCCGAAGCGCCCGGCAACGGCGATACCCGGCCGCTCCAGCGCCCGTCCCTGCCGCGCCGCGCGAGCGCGCCCGGCCTCACAGGCTGAGCGCCGCCACCGCGAAGGTGGCGGTCATCATGATCACGAAGGCCAGGAAATAAGCTACGGACAACGCCACGAACTTCGCGAAGGTGACGAGCAATTTCTGCCGATAGACCCGGCGCAGGGAGCGGAACAGGTAGACGGGTATATAGAACACGACGACCACGTAGCCGAGGTCCGCTAGCCAATCGAAGCCCCCCACCAGATCGACCAATCTGCCCAGCAGTACCTGCAGGGTCAGTACGAGAAAGACGAAGGACTGGTAGTGGACGATGAACAGAAGATGTTCCACGTAGTATCGGCGTGACAAGGGATACAGGACCTTCAGTACCAACGCGAGCACGGGCAGGAAGGCGAACAGCGCCGTGGGCAGGTCGTCGATAAGAGCACGGCCGAGCCCGCGCCCCCGATCCGCGAGCACGCGTTGGCAGGCTTCGCGCAGCCGCTCCTCCGTAAGCCGCTGTCCCAGCCAGCCGCCGACCTGGAACTGCAGATCGTCGCAGACAGAGGTCAGGTCGCGGCCGTCTTCCTCCCCGGCCTCAGCGGCGTTCGAGAGACCCTGCTGCAACTGCTCCGTGCGACGTTCGGTCTCCTCCGGCGGCACTCGTCCGTCGACGCTGTCCCGAATTCCGCTCGCAACTTCGGTCGCTGCGTCTCGGGTTGCTTCGTCGGTGGCCGTCCCCGGGTCGCCGCTGAATTCGACCTGGAAACCGTCCATGTCGAAGAAGGCGGTGATGAAGAAGATCAGGCTGAAGGCGAGATACATGCGGAACGGCGGCATGAAGCGGGCACGCCGGCCTTCCAGGTACTCCGCCGTCAGGTAACCGGGCCTGAGCAGGAGGGCGCGCAGTGTGCGCCAGAGGCGCGAATCCATGTCCAGCAGGTCGCCGAGACCTTCGGTGATCAGACCCCACAGGCTGATCAGCCGGCTGCTGGAACGCTGGCCGCAGATGCCGCAGTACTGCCCGTGCAGCACGTGGCCGCAGTTGAGGCAGCGCGGCGGCGCCGGTTCGTCCCGTCCGCTGGGCGTCAGCACCCGGGGTTCCACGCGGACCGCATCGCCGAACCTGGCGGCGACCGCCTCGTCCATGCCCGCGGCACGAGTCGCGAAATACTCCTCCAGCGCAGCGCGGTCGGTCAGCGTGTAGTGCACGGTATGGCGGGGCCGCTCGCCCTCCGCGGTCGGCGCCACGTCGAGGATGCGGGCGCCGGTGAAGCCGGGCAGCTCGAGCACGGCGCCGACATGGCCCTGCAGCCAGTCGCCGAGCTCCCCGTCCACCTCGGGGTCACAGGCGAACGTGACCTCGTAGATGACACGCGGCTCCTCCACCGTCTCCCCCCCTCCGCGCCGGCGGACCGGCGCCGTGCCGGCCTCAGGCGCCGGTCATGATTCCGCGCCGCCGCCGGTCTCCGCGCTTTCGGCGGACCCGGTATCGGTCGGTGCCGCTGCCGATGGCGCCTTTTTCTTCCTCGCAGTCTTGCGCTTGCGCTTCGCCGCCTTCTTCTTTTTCTTCCTGCCGCCCCCCTGGCCGGTCGACTTGCCGGCGGATCCGCCCTTGCCGCAGGCGAAGGCGTCGGGCGCGAAGTCGTCCACGTGGATAATCTCCATCGCCTTCTCGTGGTAGGCGAGCAGCTTGTCGGCTTCCTCCTCGCCAAGATAGCCGCCCTCCCGGGCCTCCGCCACCTGGTCGGGCAGGTACTCGGCCCTGATGCGGCCTTCCTTCTCCATCTCGCGGAGCTTCTTCTCGATGGGCTCGACTTTCAGCGCCATCTCCAGGGTCTCCTGCAGCAGGCCGAGCTCGCTGCCGGGCTCCTGCGACCGGTAGGCCTGGGCGGACAGTCGCTCCCGGGCCTCGCCCGGGGTGATCACCAGATCCACGATTTTCTGGCCCAGCTCGTCCGCGGGCGAGGAGTAGGTGCGTCCCCGCGGGAAGATCAGCGCCCGCAGCAGGATGGCCACGGGCCGGTTGGGGAAGTTCCTGAGGAAGCTGTGCAGCTGTTCCTGGGCCTGGTACATCAGCGTGCGCACCGACCACTCCACCAGCGGCAGGTCGGCCGAGCGCCGGCCCTGGTTCTCGAAGTGCTTCAGCACGCAGGAGGCCAGATACATGCTGCTGAACACGTCGCCCAGCCGTGCCGACAGCAGCTCGCGCTGCTTCAGTTTGCCGCCGAGGGTGAGCATGGCGAAGTCCGCCACCAGCGCGAAGGCCGCGCTGTAGCGGTTGATGTTCTGGTAGTAGCGCCGCGTGGGCGTGTTCAGCGGCACGCGGCTGAACTTTGCATGGGTCAGCGCCAGGAAGAACGACCGGGCGGCGTTGCTGATGGCATAGCCGATATGGCCGAACAGGGACTTGTCGAAGGCGCGCAGGCCCCGCTCCCGGTCCTCGTCCTGGGCGGCATGCAGCTCGTCCAGCACGAACGGATGGCAGCGAATGGCACCCTGGCCGAAGATGATCAGGCTGCGGGTCAGTATGTTGGCGCCTTCCACCGTGATGGCGATGGGCGCCGCCTGGTAGCCGCGGCCGAGATAGTTCCTGGGCCCGAGCATGATGCCCTTGCCCCCGTGTACGTCCATGGCGTCGTTGGCCACCTTCCGGCCGAGCTCGGTGCAGTGGTATTTCAGCACGGCGGAGGGCACCGCGGGCTTCTCGCCCTGGTCGATGGCGCCGGCCGTCACGCTGACGGCGGAGCCCATGATGTAGGTGTAGCCGGCGATGCGGGTCAGCGCCTCGCCCACGCCCTCGAACTTCGCCACCGGCAGGTGGAACTGGGTGCGGATGCGGCTGTAGGCGCCGGTGGAGTAGGAGGCCGCCTGACCCCCGCCGAGTGCACTCGACGGCAGGGTGATGCCGCGGCCCACCGACAGCAGCTCGACCAGCATCTTCCAGCCCTTGCCAGCCATCTCCGGGCCGCCGATGATCGCGTCCAGCGGCACGAATACGTCCTTGCCGCTGGTCGGGCCGTTCTGGAACGGGATGTTCAGCGGGAAGTGGCGGCGGCCGAACTCCACACCGGGGGTGTCGGTGGGAACCAGCGCCGCCGTGATGCCGTAGTCCTCCGGGCCGCCCAGCAGGCCGTCCGGATCCTTCAGCTTGAAGGCCAGGCCGAGCACCGTGGCCACGGGTGCCAGGGTGATGTAGCGCTTGTCCCAGTTCAGCCGTATGCCCGTGATCTCCTCACCATTGTATTCGCCCTTGCAGACCACGCCGGTATCGACGATGGCCGCGGCGTCGGAGCCGGCCTGGGGCGAGGTGAGGGCGAAGCAGGGGATTTCGTCGCCGCTGGCCAGGCCCGGCAGGTAGCGCTTCTTCTGCTCCTCGGTGCCGTAGTGCAGCAGCAGCTCCGCGGGGCCGAGGGAGTTCGGCACGCCGATGGTGGAGGAGGCCACCGCGCTGCGCGAGGCGAGCTTGGCCAGCACCATCGCGTTGGCGTAGGCCGAGAACTCGAGGCCGCCCCACTTCTTCGGGATGATCATGGCGAAGAACTTGTGTTTCTTGATGTAGTCCCAGACCTCCTGGGGCATATCGCCGAGCTCGTGGGTGATCTCCCAGTCGTCGAGCATGCGGCACAGCTCTTCGCAGGGGCCGTCCAGGAACGCCTGTTCCTCCTCCGAGAGTTTCGGCGGCGGCATCGACAGCATCCGGTCCCAGTCGGGCAGTCCGGTGAATAGCTCCCCGTCCCACCAGACACTGCCGGCCTCCAGAGCCTCCTGCTCCGTCTCCGACATGCTGGGCAGCATGGTGCGGTAGACGTCCAGGATCGGGCGCGTGATCCGCTGGCGGCGGAAGTCCTCGAAGTTCAGCGCCACCATGCCGGCGAACAGCACCCACAGGAGCAGCAGCCAGAGGAAGTGTCCGTCGCCAAGGAAGGTGTAGAGGACCAGCGCCACGCCGGCGGCCATGGTCGAGGTCCTGAGATCCACCCGGTGGTAGGCGAGCGCGATCGCCCCGCCGAAGAACAGCAGGAACCAGAACAGTCCGATCAGAAAATCCGCCACAATTGCATCCTCTCGCCTCGGGCGCACACGCACCCGTGTACCAAGCTGTCACGGCGACAGCGGTCCTTCAATAGGCACTATACCGGAGCCCGCCGGCACCCTGCAGGCGGGGCGCCCGTGTGTCGGAGGCGTGACGAGGCCGGGGCCGCCCGGGGGCCGGCGCTACAGCAGCGTTTCGATGGCGGCGCGCTCCTCGCGCAGCTCCGCGTCGGTGGCATCCATGCGGGCGCGGCTGAATTCGCTGATCTCCAGCCCCTGCACGATCTCGTAGGCGCCGTCGGCGCAGCGCACCGGGTAGGAGTAGATAACGCCCGGCTCGATGCCGTAGCTGCCGTCGGCGGGGATGGCCATGCTCACCCAGTCGTCGCCGGGCGTGCCGAGCCACCAGTCGTGCATGTGGTCGATGGCCGCCGAGGCTGCGGAAGCGGCGGAGGACGCGCCGCGGGCCTTGATGATCGCCGCGCCGCGCTGCTGCACGGTGGGGATGAACTCGCCGGTGAGCCAGGCCTCGTCGACGCCGTCGGCGACGGCCTTGCCGCCGGCCAGCGCGTGGCTCACGTCGGGATACTGGGTGGCGCTGTGATTGCCCCAGATCGTCAGCCGGCCGAGGTCGCTCACGTGGGTGCCGAGCTTCGCGGCCAGCTGGGCCAGCGCCCGGTTGTGGTCCAGCCGGGTCATGGCGGTGAAGCGGGCCGCATCGATGTCCGGGGCGTTGGCCTGGGCGATCAGCGCGTTGGTATTGGCGGGGTTGCCCACCACCAGCACGCGGATGTCCCGGTCGGCATGGTCGTTGATGGCATTGCCCTGCACCGAGAAGATCTTGGCGTTCTCCTGCAGCAGGTCGGAGCGCTCCATGCCGGGGCCGCGGGGCTTGGCGCCCACCAGCAGCGCGAACTGGCTGTCCCTGAAGGCGACGTTGGCGTCATCGGTGGCCTTTACCCCGGCCAGGGTGTCGAACGCACAGTCCTCCAGCTCCATCGCCACGCCCTCGAGCGCGCCCAGCGCGGGCGGGATCTCCAGCAGCTGGAGCACGACCGGCTGGTCGGCGCCGAGCATCTGGCCCGAGGCGATACGGAAGGCGAGCTGGTAGCCAATCTGGCCTGCAGCGCCGGTGATCGTGACGTGGACGGGTTTCTTCATGTTGCTCACACCTGACTGCCGTGCGGGGTGCGGGATTCTAGCATGGCGCGGCGTGCCGGCTCAGTGCGCGACCGCCTCGTCCTGGCCATGGCGGGCCTCCCAGGCACGGCGCTCGCGCTCGGCCGCCGCCGCCTCCCCGGCGGCCTCCAGGGCGGCAATGCAGGCCGCCCAGGCCCGGGCGTCGTCGACGTGCTCGCTGCAACGGGCCGAGACCGCTTCTGCGGTTTCCCCGGCGAGAGAGTTCGCGGCCTTGCGGCTCGCCCGTCCGAGTCCGGTCAGGGCGTCGCCCGCGTCGGGCCGGTCCGGCTGCAGCGCATGGTCCGACAGGCGCCGGGTGCCGGAAAGCCGCTGCCGGCCGGTGACCGGCTCCCCCGCGGTGCGCTTCGTTCCGGCAGTCGGCGACCGGGCGGCCGGCGCGTCCGCCTCTCCTCGGCTGCTGTCCGCGGCGGGCGCCGGGGCAGATTCCTCGCGGGGTGCGGTCACCTGCAGTACCAGGGAGACCGCCAGGGCCAGTGTGGCGGCCAGGGCCAGTGGACGCTGCCAGCCCCGACGCCGGACCGGCGCGCGGCGCGCTTCGGCCCGGATGCGCTCGTCCAGCGCGGCGGGAGCGCGTTCCCGTGCCGCCTCCCGGTATGTGCGCGAGACGCCCTCGTCGCCGACGCCGTCCGCTTCGCCGACTCCTCCCGGCTGGCCGATTCCGCCCCGCCCGGGCCGCTCGCGGTCCTGTCGGGGATCAGTCATCTTCCCGTCCTCCCGCGGCACCGGACAGTACCGCGAATCCTTCACGCAGTTTGCGGTAGGCGTATCGCAGCCGGCTCTTGGCCGTCTCTGCACCCACGCCGGCGGCCGCCGCGATTTCCGCGACGGAGAGACCGCCTTCCTCGCGCAGCAGGAACGCCTCGCGCTGCTCGGCCGGCAGTTCCGCCAGCAGGCGCTGCAGCCGGTCGCGCGCCAGCGCCCGCTCGGTCTCGTGGCCCGGATCGCCCTCCCGCGCCGTCAGCGTCACCGTATCGGCGTCTTCCTCCCGGCCGCGGCTGCGCCGGCGGCGGTAATGGTCCACGAAGCAGTTGTGGGCGACCCGGTACAGGTAGGTGGAGAATCGGGCCGTCGGCCGGTAGCGGTGGCGCGCCGCGATGAGCTTGCCCCAGGCCTCCTGGAACAGGTCCTCCGCGGTGGCGGCGTCGAGGCAGAGTCCCAGGAGATAGCGGTAGAGGCCGTCCTTGTGGCGGCTGTAGAGGGCATCGAAGGCCGCCGCGTCACCGTCACGGTAACGCAGCATCAACCGCACATCGGGATCCGCTGGCGTCATCGCTGCAGTGTATGCGACCGCCCGTGGCGGCGTAACGGCGTCGGCGTCGGGCATGCGCGGGTTCCTTGCTGCTGACCTCCGTGTCAACGCCTGCGCGGGCCTGTCGGGGTTCGAAACCGTGCGGAAATGTGAACCGGGCCTTGATTTCCCCGTTTCTGGTGTTATAGTTGACTACAACACCCGTTCACATAGGCGCAGGCGCGCGATAACCAGAGACGAGAGACGAACCGGCGGGCACGCCGGGGGACAGGGAGACCGAAGAAATGGACGGCAGACAGGAGACAGGCGGAAAACTCACATTGGGCCTCGCGGTGCTGATGCTGATGGCGATGGCGCTCGTGGCGAGCGAACTCAGGTCCGGCGACGATGCCGGCGCCTATGCCCCCGAGAGCCCGGACCGGATCCTCTTTCTCGAGGCCGGCAAGGGCTAGGCCGGGCGATGGGTGAGTGCCCCGGCAGAGCAGCGCGATTCCCGTGCGAACATGACGGGGGGCGGTATTACCGGGCCCCGGGGCAGGGAGTTGATGGAAGCTGACTGGAGCGACAACCAGCCGATCTACCGGCAGCTCCGCGACCGCGTCGTGGCGATGATCCTGGAAGGCGTGCTGCAGGACGGCGACGCGCTGCCGTCCGTGCGCAACGTCGCAGCCGAGTATCGCCTGAATCCCCTGACCGTGCTGAAAGGCTACCAGGAGCTGGTGGACGAGGACCTCGTCGAGAAGCGCCGCGGCCGCGGCATGTTCGTGCTGCCCGGTGCGCGGGCCCGCCTCCTGAAAGGCGAGCGCGAGCGCTTCCTGGAGCAGGAGTGGCCCGAGATCGTGGCAACCATGCAGCGCCTCGGCCTGGATCCGGAGGATCTGCTGGCCCGCGCCGAACAGGCGAAGGACGAGGAGGGAGACGACTCATGACGGCGGTCGTTGAGGCGCGCGGCGTTTCCAAACGCTACGGATCCACCCGCGCGGTGGAAAACGTCAGCTTCGACATCGAGCCGGGCCGCATCGTCGGGCTGATCGGCCCGAACGGCGCCGGCAAGACGACACTCCTGAAGACCCTGCTGGGCCTGACCAGCTGCGAGGGTGAGCTGCGGGTGCTCGGCCTGGACCCGTTCCGCCAGCGCAAGCAGCTGATGCAGAACATCTGTTTCGTTGCCGACGTGGCCGTGCTGCCGCCCTGGATCCGCGTCACCGACCTGCTCGATTTCGTCGAGGCCGTGCATCCTAACTTCAGCCGTCGGGATGCGGATGCCTTCCTCGAGCGCACTCCGGTGCGGCGGGGCGCGAGAGTGAAGGAACTCTCCAAGGGCATGATCACCCAGCTGCATCTGTCCATCATCATGGCCATCGACGCGAAGCTGCTGGTGCTGGACGAGCCGACACTGGGGCTCGACATCCTGTTCAGGAAGGAGTTCTACACCACCGTCCTGAGCGACTATTTCGACGAGCAGCGCACCATCATCGTGACCACCCACCAGGTTGAGGAGATCGAACACATCCTGACCGACGTCATGTTCATCGATGATGGCCGGCTGGTCCTGGACGAGAGCGTGGACGAGGTCGCCGCCCGCTACGTCGAGCTGATGACCAGCGGCGAGAAGGCGGAGCGGGCGATGGCGCTCGAGCCTATCGCCCGGCGGGACGTGTTCGGCAAGCAGGTGCTCACTTTCGAGGACGTGGACCGGGACCGCCTGCACGGTCTGGGCGAGGTGAGAACGCCCGGACTCGCCGACCTGTTCGTCGCCAAACTGCGGGGGGGCCGGGCGTGATGCGCAGAACGTATTTCCTGGTGCAGCGCGAGCTGTGGGAGCACCGTGCTCTGTATCTGACGCCGCTGGTGATCTCTTTCGTCGTTGCTCTCGGCGTGACCGCAGTGCTGGTGACCGGCGGTGCGCGGGGCGTCGGATTCGAGAACATCGTCGCCGGCATGGAGGCGGGCGGAGACGTTGGGTCGGTGGCCGGCGTCGTGGCGTTGACGGTCGGTCCATCGACGGTCTTCGTCATCGGCCTGGCGTTCCTGATCTTCTTCTACGCCATCGACGCGCTGTATGCGGAGCGCAAGGACCGCAGCATCCTGTTCTGGAAGTCGCTGCCGCTCACCGACACCGAGGTGGTGATCTCCAAGCTGGTCACCTCCGCCCTGGTCGCACCGGTGATCACCTTCGGCTTCCTGGCGGCCACCCAGCTCGTCATCCTCGGCCTCTCCACCATCGCCGTCTGGCTCGGCGGCGGCGATGCATGGGAACTGGTCTGGCGGCCGGTGCCGCTGTTCCAGGTCTGGACGCTGACGGTGTATTACCTCATCGGGGCCGCGCTCTGGTTCCTGCCCTACATCGCCTGGGGCCTGTTCTGCTCCGCTTTCGCGAAGAAGAACGTTTTCCTGTGGGCAGTGCTGCCGTTCGTGGTGATACCGATGATCGAGCGCATCGCGTTCGGTTCGGGCTACTTCGCGAACGTGGTCTACGGCCGGCTGGCGCACCTGCCCTGGGTCAGTGCGAGTTTCCGCGGCGACGACGTGCAGATCTCTCTGGGCGACGTACCCGGCGGGCTGGCGGGCGAGGTGAACCTGCTCGCATTGCTCGACCCCGGCAGATTCCTGGCTACGCCGGGCCTGTGGGGCGGATTGCTGGTGGCGGCCGGCTTCACCGCGGGCGCCATCTGGTTCCGCCGCTACCGGGACGAGACCGCCAACGGTTGAATGGCGCCGGCCGGCGCGCGGGTCTCAGAACTTACAGATGACGGCACCGGCTGCCCGGCGCGCCTTGTCCCGTGCCTCCTCGATGCTCTCCCCCAGGGCGAGGGCCACACCCAGGCGCCGGGAACCGCGGATGTCCGGCTTGCCGAACAGCCTGAGGCCGGTGTCCGGCTCCTTCAGCGCCTTGTCCACGCCCTTGAAGCGGATATTGTCGGACTCGCCCTCCGCGACGATGGCGCAGGAGGCCGCCGGTCCCCGCTGACGGATCACCGGTATCGGCAGCCCGAGGATGGCGCGCACGTGCAGCGCGAACTGGGATTCGTCCTGGGAGATCATCGTTACCATCCCGGTGTCGTGGGGGCGCGGCGAGACTTCGCTGAACCAGACCTGATCGCCCTTCACGAACAGCTCCACGCCGAAGACGCCCCGTCCGCCCAGCGCTCCCGCGATGGCGCCGGCCACGCGCTGGGTGCGCTCCAGTGCGGTCTCGCTCATGGGCTGGGGCTGCCAGGATTCCCGGTAGTCGCCCTGCAGCTGCAGGTGACCGATGGGTTGGCAGAAGCTGATGGAGTCCTCGTGGCGCACCGTGAGCAGGGTGATCTCGTAGTCGAACTCGATCAGGCTCTCCACGATGACGCGTCCGCCGCCGCTGCGCCCGCCCTGCTGGGCGAGTTCCCAGGCGGCATCGATCCCGCCGGCGTCCCGCACCACGCTCTGGCCCTTGCCGGAGGAACTCATCACCGGTTTCACCACGCAGGGCAGCCCGATGGCTTCGACGGCCTGCCGGTATTCGGCCTCCGTGCCCGCAAAGCGGTAGTCCGAAGTGGGCAGCTCCAGGTGCTCGGCCGCCAGTCGGCGGATGCCTTCCCGGTCCATGGTCAGCCGGGTCGCCTGCGCAGTCGGGATGATGCAATGGCCCGTCTCTTCCAGCTCCTGCAGCACCGGCGTCGCAATCGCCTCGATCTCCGGGACGACGAAGTCCGGCTCCTCGTCCTCGATCACCTGGCGCAACGCGACCGGGTCCAGCATGTCGATGACGTGCGCCCGGTGGGCCACGTGCATGGCCGGGGCGTTGGGGTAACGGTCGACGGCGATCACCTCGACGCCGAGCCGCTGCGCCTCGATGGCGATCTCCTTGCCGAGTTCACCCGAGCCGAGCAGCATCATCCGTGTGGCATGCTCGCTGAGTGCCGTGCCGATTCTCTTCATGGACGGTATCCGGTTCGCTGCTCGCGCTCCGGCAGGCTCCGCGCCGTGGCCGTCGCGTGGCGGGCACGCCGGTTCTCGATGGTGTGAAAGTGGCCATGGTAGCCCATCAGGGGCCGGCCACCGAAGCCCCGGCGGGGTCCGTCAACGCACCGGCGGCCGTTCAGCCGGGCTCCGCCCGCGCCGGTTTGCGCCGCCGGGACTGCCGCCGCACCGCACCATCGGGCCGGGAGGGGATGTCGTGGCGCTTGAGGGCGCCGCGGAACTGGTGGTAGGTGAGGCCCAGCAGACCCGCGGCCACCCGCTGGTTGTAGCGGGCCTTCTCGAGCGCCGCACGCACCAGCGAGATCTCCGTTTCGGCGAGCCGCTGCTTCAGGTCGGTGGGGAGGCGGGGTCGCTCGCGGGCGGCCGGCGCCGCGTCCGCCCCGTCCTCCTCCGCCCGCAGCCGGAACGGCGAGTCGAAGGGGTCGAACGCGATGCGTGTGATCTTCGCGTCGGGGTCCTCACTCCGGTAGACCGAGCGCTCGACCGCGTTCTTGAGTTCGCGCACGTTACCCGGCCAGTCGTGGCGCAGCAGGGTGGAGGCGGCACGGGCCGTGAAACCGGGGAAATACGCCCGGCGCAGCTCGGCGGTCATGTTGACGGCGAAGGTGTAGGCCAGCGGCAGGATGTCGTCCAGTCGCTCTCGCAGCGGCGGCACCGTGATGACGTCGAAGGCGAGCCGGTCCAGCAGGTCCGCCCGGAAGCGGCCATCGGCCACCCGGGCCTGCAGGTCCGCGTTGGTGGATCCGACGATGCGTACGTCCACCTCCAGCGTCCTGCTGCCGCCCACCCGCTCGAATTCGCCGTACTCGATCACCCGCAGGATCTTCTCCTGGGTACGCAGCGGCACGGTGGCCAGTTCGTCGAGCACCAGGGTGCCGCCGTCCGCGCGCTCGAAATGGCCCACGTGCTGCCGTGCTGCCCCGGTGAAGGCGCCGGCCTCGTGCCCGAACAACTCGGACTCCAGGATGCTCTCGGTCAGCGCGGCGCAGTTCACCTTCACCAGCGGCTGCTCCCAGCGCTCGGAAAGGAAGTGCAGGCGCGAGGCCACCAGTTCCTTGCCCGTGCCCCGCTCGCCCACCACCAGCACCGGCTTCGCGAGCGGCGCCGCCCGCGAGACGTGCTCGAGCATCTCCAGGAAAGCGGGGGCCTCGCCGATGATGGGTTGTTTCTGCCGTTCGTCCATGGTTGGTCAAAGCCGCGAATAAATAGTGTTTTATACCAAATGTTAGTGAAAATTGCTAACCTTGAGTACAGTGCAACGGCCGGGTGGAATCTATAAAATCCTATATTAAACAGAAATTTGTGGATTTTGGCGGCATTCTGGCACGGAATCTGCTTCTTACGGGTTGCACAGTCAACAACCGAGGAATGCGCTATGGGCATTTTTTCGCGATTCAGCGACATCGTTAACTCGAATATCAACGCCATCCTGGAGAAGGCGGAGGATCCCGAGAAGATCGTCCGCCTGATGATCCAGGAGATGGAGGACACCCTCGTCGAAGTTCGCTCGGCGGCGGCCCGCTCCATCGCCGACAAGAAGGAGCTCAACCGGAAGCTCGCCGCCCTCGAGGAAGAGCAGGGGGACTGGGAGCGCAAGGCCGAGCTCGCGCTGGAGAAGGGCCGGGAGGATCTGGCCAAGGCCGCGCTGGTGGAGAAGTCCCAGGTGGCCGCTGCCGCCGAGCAGGTACGGGCCGACTACGCCCAGGTGGACGAGGGCCTGACCCGCCTCAATGAGGACATCGCCCGGCTGGAGGCCAAGCTCAAGGACGCGAAGGCGCGGCAGAAGACCCTGGTCTCGCGGCACAAGACGGCGACCAGCCGCCTGGCGGCCCGCAAGAAGATCCACGACTACAAGATCGAGGACGCGCTGGTGCGCTTCGAGCAGTACGAGCGCCGTATGGACGACGTGGAGGGCCGCGTCGAGGCCTATGATCTCGGACAGCCGAAGGGGCTGGAACACGAGTTCGCCAGCCTGGAGGCCGAGGAAGCGGTCAACAGGGAGCTCGCCGAGCTGAAGCGCCGCCGTGCCGGCAAACAGACCGGCAGCGCCAGCGAAAGCGGGAATCAGGCGTAGATGAGCGAGACGATGTACATACTCGGAATCCTCTTCGTCACCATCGTCCTGCCGCTGTGGATCATTCTCCACTACGTGACGAAGTGGAAGAAGTCCCGGGAACTCTCCGGCACCGAGGAGGAGATGATCGAGGAGATATGGACGCTGTCCCAGACCATGGAGAGTCGGCTGAACGCGCTGGAGACCATCCTCGACGACGAGGTACCCGACTGGAGGAGGAAGACATGAACCGGAATCCGTTCCACGAGCTCGCCGGACGCCTGCGCAGGCTCTATCGGGACCGGGAGAACGGCCTGGTCTTCGGAGTCTGCGCCGGCATCGCCGACTACTTCGACCTCAATACGCTGCTGGTCCGCGGCGTGGCCCTGGCGGCCCTGCTGGTGGCGCCGGTCCCGGTCGGCCTCATCTACCTGGTGGCCGCGCTGCTGCTCCGTGACCGGCCGCTGACGGTCCGCGACCGTCACCGTGAGCGGGATTTCTGGCGCCGCGGCGCCACCATGGGAGACCGACTGTGAGCGAGAGAATTCAGGAGAGACGCTTCTACCGCGACCGGGAACGCGGCATCATCTTCGGCGTGTGTGCGGGCATCGCCGACTACTTCGGCTTCGACCTGAAGGTCACCCGCATCCTCGCCGTCGTCGCGCTGTTCATCTCGGCGCCGATGACGCTGCTGATCTACTTCGGCATCGCGCTGCTGATACCCTATCGGCAGGCCGCGCCGGAAGCGCCGCGGGACGACCCGGACTTCCGTCGGGCACTGCGCTCGTCGCCGCAGGCGACCATGGCGGAGATACGCCGCCGCTTCCAGCGGCTGGACAGCCGTCTCGCCCGGATGGAGCGCTACGTGACATCGCCGCGCTTCAACCTCGACCGTGAGTTCCGCGAGCTGGAGGCGCGCAAGGCACCCGGAGGTTCTGACCGATGAGTTCTGCCCACATGTTCGTCATCGTCCTGGTCGCGATCGTGCTGCTGGCCGGCATCGCCAAGGAATACCTCCGCCACCATCGGCGGGAAGAGGATCCGAAGCGGGACGAGGAGTGGGAGGCCACGGTCGCCCGGCTCGAGGAACTGGAGGAGCGGGTGCGGGTGCTCGAGCGCATCGTCACCGACCCCCAGGAGGGCCTCCGCCGGGAGATCAACCGGCTGTAACGGGCTGCGAGGGCGTGTGAGCGGGAAGCGAAACGACACGGAAGCTACGGGCGCCGAGCCCGCACCGCTGACGGCGGCCGACGAGATGGCCGCGCTGGCGGCGGACGCTGCCCTGCTGGTGATCGGGGCAGAGGGGCCGGGCGGCCGCGACTGCGACCACCTGCCCGCCGATGCCACCGTCACCGACCTGGAAAGCCTGGGCAGCTACGACCTGGGCGTCGTCACTGAGCTGGCCGCTGCCGATGAGTCCCTGCTCGGCCGGCTGCGCGATCTGCACACCCGTCGGCTGGTGGTGACCGGCGCCGCCGCCGGTCTGTTCGAATCCCGCCGGATGCTCGCGCTCGGTTTCGAGCATCACCCCAGCCCGGAGGCGCCCGGTGGCGCCTATCTCTACGACCGGGACAGCTTCAACCGACCGCGGGAATGGAATTCGCCCGACAACTGGGCGAACCCCGAGAACTTCGACAAGTACCGCTGGTAACCGGGCGCGGCCCGGCGCCGGGGTTATTCGCTCTGGCCCTTGTAGGCACGCACCTGCTCGTTGAAGCGGGCGCCCAAGAGGTGCATCTGGTCCACCGCCGCGTCGTGGCGCTTGGTGAACATCGCCTCCCGTTTGGCCGCGGCCTCGGCATCCTCTTCGCCCATCTCCGCCATCGCGGCGGCGTGCTCTTCCTTGAGGCAGGCCAGATAGGCTTCCATGTCCGCCATGTAGGCTTTCACGGCCTTCTGGGTGTCAATCATATCCGCCTGGGTGGCCGTCGTGCCGTCCGGCATCCGGACTTCCTGATCGGGGTAGACGCACTCCGCCTGCGCGGCGACGGCGAGCCCCGAGAGACCGAGAACGGCGGCGAGTCGGTAGCATTTCATGGTGATACTGCTCCTCCGGATTGTCCTTTTCGGTGCTGCGCGGCGGCAATTGGAAGGGCGCCGCGGACGAGGGCGACATTTAATCATCATTCCCCCGCCGGCGTGAAGGCCGGTCCCGGCGCCGTGAATCCACGGAAACTCCGCAACGGGTCAGGCGAACAGTGCCCGGTGCCGGTCGGTGCCGTCCTGCTGCGCCACCAGCAGCGCCAGGTAGTCGTCGGCGCTCATCGGCTCGCCGAACAGCAGGCCCTGGACGTAGGTGCAGTCCAGCGTCTGCAGGAACGCCAGTTGCTCCTCGGTCTCCACGCCCTCGGCGACCACGTCCATCTTCAGGTTGCGGCCCATCTCGATGATCGTCGTCACGATGGTGGCGTCATCCGGGTCCACCGCTGCGTCGCGCACGAAGGACTTGTCGATCTTCAGCGTACTGATGGGGAACTGCTGCAGAGCGCTGAGGGACGAGTAGCCCGTACCGAAGTCGTCGATGGCGAGGTGCAGGCCCATGGCGTAGAGATCGTCCAGCATGCGGATCGTGCGCTTCGTGTCCTCCATCAGCGTGGTTTCCGTGATCTCCAGCTCCAGGCAGGTGGGAGAGACGCCGTTGCGGCGGAATATCTCGTCCACCCGCTGCAGGAAGTTCGCCTGGCGCAGCTGCTTCAGCGACAGGTTGACGGCCACCCGGCCAGGCAGCGGCAGAGTTTCCTGCCAGCGGCGGTAATCGGCGCAGACCCGCGCCAGCACCCATTCACCGATTTCCACGATCAGGTTGCTCTCCTCGGCGAGCGGGATGAACTCCGAGGGCAGAATCAGACCGCGGTCGGGCAGCTCCCAGCGCACTAGCGCCTCCGCGCCGATGACAGTGCCGTCGCGCAGGTCGTACTTCGGCTGGTAGTGCAGCAGCAGCTCGTCGCGCTCGTAGGCACGGCGCAGCCGGCTTTTCAGCATGAGCCGTTCCACCGCCGCCTCGTTCATCTCGGGACGGTAGAAACGATGGCTGTTACCGCCGGCCTTCTTCGCGTGGTAGAGCGCCGCGTCGGCGTTGCGGATGAGGTCGATCACGTTGGAGGCGTCTTCCGGGTAGAAGGCCACGCCGATGCTCGCGGTCATGAAGACCTCGTTGGACTGCACGTGGAACGGTTCCGCCAGCGTGGCGAGCAGCCGGCCGGCCACCTCGGAGACCTCGCTCTCGGCGTGTTCCTCGTCGCGGAGGTGCTCCAGCACCACGGCGAACTCGTCGCCGGCGAGCCGCCCGATCACCGTCTTCTCGGGCAGTTCCCGGATCAGCCGCTCGGTCATCGTCTCCAGCGTGGTGTCGCCGGCCAGGTGGCCGAAGGTGTCGTTGATGTCCTTGAAGTGGTCGGCGTCGATGTAGAGCAGCGCCAGACAGCGCCGTTCGCGGCGCGCGCGGGCGATGGCCCGCTGCAGCAGGTGCTGGAACTGCATCCGGTTCGGCACCTTCGTCAGGGCGTCGATGCGGGCCAGATAGCGGATGCGCTGCTCGGCACGCTTGCGTTCCGTGATGTTTTGCACGGCGAAGATGTACCCGTCCGCCTCGCTGTCGTCACCCTGCAGCGCCGAGCCGGTCCAGGACACGGGAACATGCTGGCCCGCCCGGGTCACGAACACCGACTCGCTCGGCGCGCCGCCCTCGGGTTCGGCACGGAACTTCCGCCGATACTCCGGCGCCACCAGGTCGGTGACCGGCAGACCCACGAGTTCCTCCGCAGGGTAGCCCAGCAGGCGCCCGATGGCGGTGTTGACGCGGTCGATGCGGCCCTCGCTGTCGCAGACGATCACGCCGTCGTTCATGCTGTTGAGGATGCGGTCGAGATAGTCCCGGGAGATCGTGGTGTCGCGCAGCGTCTGGCGCATGTCGTTGAACGCCGTGGCCAGATCGCCCAGTTCGTCGGTCCGCTCCACCTCCATGCGTTCTCCGTAGCGCCCGCTGCTCACTCCCCGCGCCTGGCGGATCAGCTCGCGGATGGGCAGCACCAGCCGGCGGGCCGTCAACCACGCGATCGCGGCGCAGGCCAGCAGTATCAGCACCGAGAACAGGAGCAGGCCGGCGACGGCCCGGTTGCGGTGATCCCGGGTCACCGCCTGCAGCCGGTCGCGGAATCCTGCGATGCCCTGGCGCACCTCGCTCTGGGCGAACACGGCCTGCAGTTCACCGACGGTCTCGCCCCCTGCGCGGATGGGCCGCACGGCCACGAGGGTGTCTTCTCCCCAGTACGGGGCGCCCAGCGCGAGCACGGCGGCGGACGGTTCGATGGGCTCGCCGACGCTCATGACCGGACGGTCCTCGGCGTCCAGTACGGCGAGGCCGCGGAGCACGTCCAGATCCGCCAGCGCTTCCTGCAGCATGGCGGCGACGGTGATGCGGTCGCCGGCGGCCAGCGGCGCATCCACCTCCCGTTCCAGTGCCGCGACGGCTTCCAGCACCCGGGCCTCGAACTGCCGCGTCAGCAATTCCTCCTTCTGGGCGACCCCGGCCTCGCTGAGTTCGCCGGCCAGGCGGTTGTAGTTGAACAGGAGCAAGCCGGCGACCGTACAGACGATGGCCACGGACAGCGCGATCGCCGTCGCCAGATATTTGGGCAGCAGCTTTCGTCCCATGGCGGCGCCCGCGGCCGTCAGGCCGGCCCGGACCTCGCTCGTCGGCGCGGCGCCGGTTCTGCGCGATAACCCGTGACGGGTTCCAGCATAGCCACTCCTCCGGTTTTCCTTGTTCTTGTTGGGAAGCCGTTCGCTCTCTCCCCCGGCAACAGAGTCTACCCCAGCCCGGTCGCGAGCGGCGAGCGCCGGTGCGGTCGCATCTCCTTGCGGGTGCCCGGCGCAGAGGGCGGGGTGGCACCGGCATGGCGCGTGTAGAATGGCGACAACCGCGGAACGATGGCGCGGCCTGGACGGACTGGCGGGACGGACTGGGATGGAGCAGAAGTGCGCATTGATCGTTGACGATTCACGCTCGGCGCGGGTGGTGCTGCGCCGGCTGCTCGAGCAGCATGACCTGGAAGTGGCCACCGCCGAATCGGCCGAGCAGGCGCTGGAGTACCTGACCGACCACCGCCCCGACGTGATCTTCATGGATCACATGATGCCCGGCATGGACGGCTTCGAGGCGGTGCGTGCCATCAAGGACAACCCGGACACCGCCACGATTCCCATCATGATGTACACGTCCCAGGAGGGCGAGTTGTACGTGGGCCAGGCCCGCGCACTGGGTGCGGTGGGCGTGCTGCCGAAACAGGTGGCGCCGGTCGAGGTCTCCAAGGTGCTGGAGTCGCTGCGGCTCATAGAGTCCAGCGCGGATGCGGCGCCCGCGGGCGCCACGGCGGGCATTGCACGCTCCACCGGCGACACCGCCGCGGACCTGCAGGCCCTGTCGGGGCTGGACACGGGGCTGCGCGAGATGATCCAGGACCTGTTCGAGCAGCAGCGCTCGATCATCCGCCGCGACCTCATCGACAGCTACGAGTCCATCGCCGCGCGGGTCGCCGACGAGATCGGCAGTCGGCGCGATGCCGGCGAAACGGAGACTGAGGCCGCCGGCGGCACACTGCCCCGGGTGGCACTGGCGGCGGTGGCCGTGCTCACGGTGGCCGCCCTCGCCTTCGGCTGGCTGTATCTCAAGGCGGAGCGCCAGTGGCAGGCGGAGCGGGTGCGTTCGGAACAGCTGCTCGAGCAGCTGCGCAACCGTCAGGCGCTGATGGCGGACGGCACAGTGGCCATCGAGGAGCGCATGAGCGAGACGCGGGCCGGCTATGCCAGCGCGCTGGACCAGGCGCTCGAGACGGTGCAGTGGGCGGTGAACCAGGACGGCCGTTACGGCTGGCAGGAGCTGGCTTTCGGTGAAGAGCAGCGGCTGTTGCTGGAGGAACTCCTCGACCGGCTGGACGCCATGGGGTTCACCGGCCGTGTGCGATTCGTCTCTCACGTGGGCGATTTCTGCCTGCTGGAGAGCGGGGGGGACGACTACGAGGTGGCGCCGGCCGAGTTGCCGCTCACCGACTGCGACCGTCTGGGTCTGTCGGCGGAGGAGGCCGTCGCCCGCGGTTCCCGCCAGTCCGTGGCGTTCGCCAATTTCCTCGGCAGCGTTCCCGCGCGCTACGAGGGACGCATACGGGTGGAGACCGCCACCGCCGGTAATGCCGAGCCGCTGCTGCCCTATCCGCCGGTGACCGATGCGTTGCGCGCCGGCGAATGGAACCGGGTGGCGGCCGTCAACAACCGCCTCCGGCTCGAGATCCTGCCGGACTGAACTCCGGCAGGATCAGGGTCAGCCGGTTCCGGTCAAAGCCTCGTCGTCCTGCTTGTCGCGCTTCTCGACGAAGGTGTCGGGTGCCTGGGGCCCAGTCGTGCGGATAGCGCCGTCCACCACGGCGCCCTCGGCCACCGCGATCGCCTCGCCGGTCACCGTGCCCGTGATTCTGGCGCTGGAAGCTATCTCGAGCCTGCCCCGGGCGATCACCTCGCCCTCGACCTCGCCGGCCAGCACCACCGCCCTGGCCTGCAGGACGCCGACCCAGCGGCCGCCCGCCGCCACGGTGACGGATCCTTCCAGGTTGCAGTCGCCTTCCACTTCGCCGCAGATCACGAAGTCGCCCTTGCCGGAGAGTTCTCCCTGCACGCGGCAGCCGGCGCCGATCAGCGTGGCCGGACCGCTGCTGCGGTCCATGAAGCGGCGGAATTTCCTGTCGCTCATCTGTACTCGCCCCGGGGGATAGAGAATTCGGGATTATGTTAGGCCTTCCGGCCCGGCGAAATCGTGACGCAGTTGGCAATCGGCGCGGAAAGGTCCCCTCGCGCCTGCTATTCGACGTAGCCACGCTCGAGGGTCTCGACCTCGGTGACGATGCCGTCCTCGAAGCGCACCCGCCGCATGAATTTGTTCGGGCCCAGGTTCCATGTGAGCTCCCGTATCTCCACCTCCACCAGGGGTGGCGTCCCCCAGCCGTAGATGTGGCGGCGTATCACCCCGGAGTCCGGCGCGCGTGTGGTTCTGCCGATGAACACGTTGCGGCGCAGGACCACACGTTCCTGCTCGTAGTCCGGCTCCCCGCACAGCGCGATCACCTTCGTTACGTGCATGCCCTCGCTGATCAGCTTGTTGCCGCAGCGGAAGGCGTGCGCCTCCGGCGCCAGCGCCAGCGCGACGAGCACGCAAAGGCCGGCGGCCGCGCGCTGCAGGCGCGGGCCGGTGCGCTGTCGGGTCTGGCTCTTTGCCGCACGCATCGCTTGCAGTGTAACGCGGTGCATGCGCCCTTGCAGCGGGGCTGCGGCCCAGGTATCCCTGCGCCGGCAGACACGAGGAGAACGGGTATGAATACGGACCGGCCGGACGAATTGCTGCAGCGCTGCTGGGACTATCTGGAGGAGGGTGCCGGCTCCGCCCGCAGCCCCTTCCACACCGCCGTGCTCGGTACGGTGGAGGCCGGCGCGCCGCACCTCAGGACCGTGGTGTTGCGGTCCGCCGACCGCGGGGCCTCGCGGGTGCTCTGCCACACGGATGCCCGCTCCGCAAAGGCGCGCCAGATCGGTGCCGGTGCAGCAGTGAGCTGGCTGCTGTACGACCCGCAGCGCAAAGTGCAGCTGCGCCTGCAGGGACGGGGCGCCGTGCACGCCGGAGACGCTCTGGCGGACGAACGCTGGCATGCCAGCGCCGCCGGCTCCCGGCGCTGCTACCTGGTCGAGCCCGGGCCCGGCGCGGTACTTGCGAGCGCCGGGTCCACGCTGCCGGAAGCACTGCGCCACCGGCGGCCCGAACCGGAGGAGACGGTGCCCGGCCGCGGCAACTTCGCGGTGGTGGCGGCCACCGTCGAGTCCATCGATTGGCTGCACCTGACCGCCGACGGCCACCGCCGGGCGCAGTTCCGCCGGCGGGCTGACGTCTGGGAGGGCGACTGGATCTCCCCCTGACCGCGGGCGTCGGCTGGCGGCGCGTCCGGCTGTGGGTTTAGACTCTCCCGCTTGTCGCGGCATGCCCCAGCAGGCCGGCGATCCGCACGGCGTGCCCGGCGCGGGTCCGCCGGGCGGCTGCTGAGGCTCCAGGGGGCTCGGTGGATCGGAAACTCGATAAACGGTTGGAACGCCTCGCCGCTTCCGGCACCACGGGCCTGCTGCGGGGCGGCCGCAAGGGGGTGGAGAAGGAGTCGCTGCGGGTCACCCCCGAGGGCTACATCTCCCCGCTGCCCCATCCCCGCGGTCTCGGTTCGGCGATGACGAACCGCTACATCACCACGGATTTCTCCGAGGCCCTGATCGAGTTCGTGACACCGGCCTTTCCGGCACTGTGGGAGACCATTCAGTTCCTCTGCGACGTCCACCAGTTCGCCTTCCGCCAGATCGGCGACGAGCTGCTGTGGGCTACCTCCATGCCCTGCCGGGTGGGTGACGAGGAGAGCATCCCGCTGGCCGAGTACGGCCCGTCGAACGTCGGCCGGATGAAGAAGGTGTACCGACGGGGGCTGGGCTACCGCTACGGCCGGGTCATGCAGACCATCGCGGGGGTGCATTTCAACTACTCGCTGCCGGAGCATTTCTGGCGCGAGTACCAGGATCACGAGGGCGACGGCGGGCCGGCGGACGCGTTCCGCTCGGCGCACTACTTCGGCCTGCTGCGCAACTTCCGCCGCGAGGGCTGGCTGCTGCTGTATCTGTTCGGCGCCTCCCCGGCCATGTGCAAGTCCTTCCTCGCCGACGACTACCCCACCATCCCGGAGTTCGACGCGGAGACGCTGTTCGAGCCCTACGCCACGTCGCTGCGCATGAGCGACTTCGGCTACAGCAACCGCACCCAGGCGAAGCTGAACATCTCGCTGAACGACCTTGCGAGTTACGTCGCCGACCTGGACGCGGCCATCAGCACGCCGGAGCCCGCTTACGAGCGCATCGGACTGCTGGTGGACGGCGTCCACCGGCAGCTGAACACCAACATCCTGCAGATCGAGAACGAGTACTACAGCCCCATCCGGCCGAAGCGCACCGCGCGTTCGGGCGAGCGGCCGACCGCGGCGCTGCTGCGCGGCGGCGTGGAGTACGTGGAAGTGCGCGCCCTCGACCTGAACCCCTTCGATCCGGTCGGGGTCAACCAGAACGAGCTTCGCTTCGTCGAGTGCTTCCTCATCTACTGCCTGCTGAAAGACAGCCCGGCCCTCGACGAGGCGGTGCTGGCGGAGGCCGGCGCCAACCAGACCGCCACGGCCCACTCCGGCCGGGACCCGGGCCTGTTCCTGAAGCGCGACGGCCGGGCCGCTCTGCTCGCCGACTGGGCCGGCGACATTCTCGCCGACATGGCGCCGGTGGCGGAGATACTGGACCGGGGCCTCGACGGCACGCCCTACGGCGACACCCTGGCCCGCCAGCGCGAACTCGTGGACGACCCGGACCGTACGCCCTCGGCCCGCCTGCTGGGCGAACTGATGGACAGCGGGGCGAGTTTCTTCGAGTTCGCCCTGGAGACGGCCCGCAGCCACAAGGACTACTTCCGCACGCTGCAGCCGGTGAACGAACGCCGCCAGGCGGAGTTCGAGGAAGAGGCAAGGCGTTCGCGGGAGCGCCAGCGGGAGGTGGAGGCGTCGGAGACCATCAGCTTCGAGGAACACGTGGCCCGCTACTACGCGAGCGCCGGCGGCCAGGGTGCCTAGGGCGCGTCGCCGTTCCCGCGGTATTCGTCGGGCTCGTCGGATTCTTCGGCGAAGAGCGCGGTGGTGACCCGCCCGCGATAATCGATGGCGCCCCGGTACATGCCCGGGCAGTTCTGCTCCAGCACCGGCACGCCGGCAGCACCCAGCGCGATGAGTCCGCCGCTGCCGCCAAGGGCCGCCAGCCGCTCCTGCACGACCCGGCGGGCGGCCGCGGCCAGATCGGCGCCGGCGTGGCGGATAAGGGCGGCCACCTCGTGGGCGGCGGCCGTGCGCAGGAAGTACTCGCCGTCGCCGGTGGTGGACACGGCGCAGACGCCGTTCTCCGCCCAGGTCCCGGCGCCGATGACGGGCGTATCGCCCACCCGGCCCCAGCGCTTGTTCGTGAGCCCGCCGGTGGAGGTGGCTGCCGCCAGGCTGCCGCCGGCATCCAGCGCCACCGCCCCGACCGTGCCCAGGCTGAACTCCTCCGGCCGGGCAGCACCGTCGGTGCCTGCCGCCGCGCGGGCCCGTTCCCACTCGGCCCGCCGCTGCGGCGTCGAGAACCAGTCGGGTTCGACCATGGTCAGGCCCTGCTCCCGGGCGAAGGCCTCGGCGCCGTCCGCCGCCAGCAGCACGCAGGAGCTGTGTTCCAGCACCGCGCGGGCGGCGAGCACCGGGTTACGCACCCGGCGCACACCGGCCACGGCACCGGCCGCCAGGCGCGTGCCGTCCATTACCGAGGCGTCCAGTTCGTGCCCGCCCGCGTGATTGAACACGGCGCCCCGGCCGGCATTGAACAGCGGTGCGTCCTCCAGCGACACCACGGCGGCGGTCACGGCGTCCATGGCGCTGCCGCCGGCGGACAGCACGGCGTGCCCGGCGGCGAGCGCCTCCCGCAGTGCCTCGTGGTAGCCGGCCTCCCGGTCCGGCGACAGCCCTTCCCGGCGGATGATGCCGGCCCCGCCGTGCACGGCGATGGCCGTGCGCCCGGTCCCGGTCCGGATCACGGTCTCCGCCGGGCGGCCGTGGCGGCGCCGGCTGCGAGCAGCAGCAACCACAGACCGTGGCCGCCACCGCCGCCCCCCGTGCTGCTGCCGGCGGCCGGGCTGCTGACCTCGATGCTGCGGCTGGCCGTGTTGTCGGCCTCGTCCGGGTCGCCCTCGGCCGCGCTCACCTCCGCCCGCAGCGTGCCGGTGCCGTCCCGGGCCGTCTGGAGGGTCAGTTCGATCGACAGCGAGTCGCCGCCGGCCAGACCCGGTGCGTCGCAGCGGATCTCGCCGCCGGTGATGGTGCAGTCGGCGGCCACGGATCGTGCGGCGGCGGGCGTGAGCAGCGACGGCGTCGTGACCTGCACGACGAGTTCGGTGGCCGTGCGCGTGGACGCATTGGCCACTGTCAGGTCCAGCGTGGCGCTGGCGCCCGCGGTGAGCCTGCCCGTCGCCCCCAGACTGATGCCCAGGTCGGCCGCCGGATCGATGCGGACCGGGACGCTGGCCGTGTTGTTGGAGGGCTGGACATCGCTGTCGGCGCGCACCTCGACGTTCACGGTAGTCCGGCCCGCGCTCACGGCGGACAGGGTTAGGCTCGCCGTCGCCGAACTGCCGGCCGGGACCGTGCCCAGGGAGCACTCCGCGCCGCCGGCCGCCGCCGTGCACAGGCTGCCCGGATCCTCCAGGCGCAGCGCCGCGGGCAGATCGACGCTCAGGTTTACGAGTTCGGCCGTGGCCGTGCCGAGATTGGTGGCCGTCACCTCCAGCGTGAGGGCGGTGCCCTCCAGCGCCGTGGCCGCCGAGGCGCTGGCGGCGATGCTCATGTCCGCATCGGGCAGGTTCCGCAGGCAGAGGGCCGAGGCCACCTCCGGCGCGATCTGCTCGAGACTGCACGCGGAGAACGTCGAGCTGTTGTTGAGCCGCGGCGCCATCAGGAAAGTCTCGGGCGTGCTCTCGCAGACCGAGCCGTCCTCGCCGTCGTGGGGTGCGCCGAAATTGTGACCGATCTCGTGGGCGCCGATCAGGCTGTCCGTGGTTGGCGTCCGCCGCCCCTCGCTGAGGCCCGCGCCGAAGCGCGAGCTGCACAGGGCGCCGATGTAGGCGATGCCGGCGGTGCTGTCGTCGAGGTCGCGGCCCGTGTACAGATGCACCAGCCCGAGTCCGCTGAGCTCCGGTTGCCGGGACTTGTAGCGGCCGAGGTCGGCCAGCAGCGTCGTCGGGTCTGCGGAGTCGGTGAGCGGGTCGTCGGCGGCCGTGAACACCCGGAAATCAGTGACGTTGATGGTCACCCCCACCTGTTCGGCGAAGATGCCGTCGATGTTGTTCAGCCGGATCGCCAGTGCCGCCACCGGGTCCGCGTGCCGGGCCGCGAAGTCCGCATCGGCCAGTACCGCGATGTCGATCTCGCTCTCCACGGTCTTCGCCAGTTCCCGAACCAGGCCGTCGAAACCGGCCTTGGCGCTCGACGCCGCCCCGTCCCGGCTACCGCCGGCGGCGCAGCCCAGCGCCCCGGGCGCGAGGCGCATGTCCGCCAGGCGAAACAGCACCGGTGCGCCGCCGCGGGGCGCCGGCCGCTGCAGGGCGTCGCCGACGGCGCGGCCCGACTCCACGCCGTAGAGTTCTGCTCCGTCCCAGAGCAGGCCGGTCCAGCGGCCGGAACTCTCCCGGGTGAGTCGCAGCCAGGAGTCCGGCTGGCCGGCTATCCGCCCCCGATACAGGTCGAGTCCGTCCACGTCGGCGCTGCGGCCGAGCGCTTCGCCGAGACGGCCGTTCGGCGAGAGGTCGAGCTGCCAGCTGCGGCCGAAGGCCGTGAAGTCCAGCCGGCCCCCGCCCGCCGGCGCGGCTTCGAAGCGCCAGGCTTCCGGCGACTCGTGGTGGACGATGGCTACGTCCGCGGCCTCGGCGGTCGCCGCCAGCGCGAACAGAACGGACAGGAGCGCGATCAATCTGTGCATGGGCATCCCCGGTGCTTGCTGCCGGGTCCGGTGTCGTGATCTGCCGAGTTTCTCCCATATCGGGCAATGCGTCGGCTGACGCCGCCGGGAATTGTGCGCTGGTTCACAAATTGTCCAAGTCGCCGTCCGTCCGCCGCACAGATTACATAAAATTCATCCTTCCGGCGCGATGGTCCCGACGGCCGGTCACGAGGCAACGGGTCACGAGGAAGAGGAGGCGCGAGGGTCCCTTGAAGAAGACATTCCTACTCGGTCTGCTGCTCGGCGTCGGCGGAGCCGTCTGGCTCGCCGGCTGGTACCCGTTTGTCGATCCGGTGCGCTTCCCGTCGGAGTCCGGTGTGGCCAGGAACGGCGGCCGCACCGAGGGCTTCCGCATCCAGATTCCGGAGGATCGGGTGCTGCGCGCCGCCGCCGTCTCCGCCGCGACGCCGGCGGTGCCGCCCGGCGTCTCCCTGCCCGCCGGCACGGGCGAGGGCGAGGCGGAGATCTACAAGCTGCGCAATGACTCCGGCAAAGTCATCGGCCTGGCCAGCCGGGTGACGCGCGACGGCGATGCACCATACACGGACTGGACGCTGATGCTGCCGGCGCGGGGCGCACTGTTCCTGACCGCCGCGGGTGCCGACGCCACGCCGGCGGCGGCAGCTGCAGACGGTGCGGATGCGCCGCCGCCCATGCTCGGCGACGTGGCCGGCGGCAGCGGCGAGTTCTCCGGCATCGGCGGCAGTTTCCGCGAGGAGTGGACGGTGACGGGCCGGGATGCGGACGGCCGCCTCGTCGGCGACATCGAGATACTGACGCTGACGCAGATCGGGAGGGAGGCGCCATGAAACACGTGCTCTCGCTGCTGGCGGGCCTGATCGTCGGTGCCGCGCTGGTCGGCCTGGCGCTCTACTACAACCCGCTGACCCGGGAGAACCCCCGGGTGCCGCTGACTGCGGCCCCGGACGCCTCGGTGGAGGTCTTCTACCGCACCGGCGCGGATACGGTGGCGCGCACGGGCCCGGCCGGGGACCTGTTCACCACGGTGCCTGCTTCGCTGGAGGCGCTGTGGGAGCCGGCGCTGGCCGGCACCGAGGTCCGGCTGCTGGTGCTGCGGGACGTGGACGGCCGGCCGCTCGGTCTGGGCGTCCGCTTCGCCGCGCTGGATTCCGGCACCCGGCCGCTGACAGGGGACCTGCTGGCGGCGAGCGTGTGGAATATCCACCTGCCCGGGCGCGGTTCGCTGTTCGTGGACGGTCTGGACAATCTCTGGCCGCTGGCCCGTCACGTGCTGGTGCCGGCCTGGCGCGCGCAAGACGGTACCTGGCAGGGCCGTTTCGCCGGCGATCTCACCGTCGGGCCGCGGCCCAGCCACGTCGCGGTGATGACCGGCGGGGCCGGTGTGTTCGCCGGCACCCGCGGGGAGGCACGGGAATCGCTCGCGGTGCAGTCTCTCTCGCTGCCCGAGGGGCGCCTGCAGGCGGACGGCTCGCTGCTGGTCGCCATTACCGGAACGACGGTTGGAACCGTAACCGGCGGGCCCGTCAGTCCCGAATAAAGCGCGCGAACTCCGTCAGCGGGGCCCGCTCCGAGCGCAGTCGGTTCACCGGTGCATCGGGGTCCCGGTAACCCATGGCCATACCGCAGAAGAGCATGTGCTCCTCGGGAATCTCGAACAGCTCGCCGATGGTCTTGTACCAGACCGCCCAGGCCTCCTGGGGACAGGTGTCCAGGCCGTATTCCCGGGCCAGCAACATGATGCTCTGCATGAACATGCCCAGGTCGGCCCACTGGCCCTCCTGCATCGTCCGGTCCATCGTGAACAGCAGTCCGACGGGCGCACCGAAGAAGCGGTAGTTCTGCGCGAACTGCATCAGCCGCGCCGCCTTGTCCTCGCGCGGGATCCCGAGCTTCTCGTACATCATCTCGCCGATGCGGAAGCGCCGGCGGCGGTAGGGCTCCTTCAGGTCCGGCGGATAGATGTTGTACTCGGTGCCCTCGCCCTTCGGCGCGTGGGGCATCTTGCGTGCGACGGCGTCCAGCAGGCGCTCCCGTGCGGCACCGGTCAGGACGATCACGTGCCAGGGCTGCAGGTTCCCGCCGGAGGGGGCCCGGCTCGCCCGCTCGAGGATCTCGCGCACCGTTTCCTCGGGCACGGGCTTGTCCAGGAAGGCGCGCACCGACAGGCGCGAGTCCAGCGCTTCGGATACTTTCATGGTTGCTCGTTCCCGTTGCTCTGTCATCTGTTATCTGTCATCTAGTACAGGTCTTTCAGTGAGACGTCCGGGTCCGCCAGCGCGTCCGGGTCCGGCGTGGCGCCGGCGGCGATGAGGGGTTTGGCCAGCATGAACTCCCGCGGGCTGTTCACGGCGTCCACCGCCAGCAGCCGGCCGCCGGCCAGGTAGAAGCACGCGAAGGCGCGCTGCGCCGGGTCGCCGCGCATGACGGTCCGGTCGTGGCCCTCCGACAGCCCCGCAATCTGCAGCTTGAGGTCGTACTGGTCCGACCAGAACCAGGGTACCTGGTTGTAGGCCGTCGCTTCCGCGCAGATGCCGGCGGCCGCGGTCTTGGCCTGCTCGAGCGCGTTGTGCACCGATTCCAGGCGCAGCTGCCGGCCGTAGATGCCGTTGGGGTGGCGGGTACAGTCGCCGATGGCGTAGACCCCGTCGGCACGGGTGCGGCAGTACTCGTCCACCAGGATGCCGTCGTCGCAGGCCAGGCCGGCAGCGGCCGCGAGTTCGGTCACCGGCTCGATGCCGATGCCCACGACGACGAAATCGGCCGGCACCCGCTCGCCGGCCGCCGTGATCACCGCCGTGACGGCGTCCTCGCCTTCGAAGCCGGACACGCCCTCGCCGAGGCGCAGCTTCACGCCGTGACGGCGATGCT
>CAZRSA010000009.1:0-42532 GCA_964602525.1 uncultured Woeseiaceae bacterium | reverse complement strand
AACGCGTGGCATAGCGCCGCGGCAGCACGGCGGGCGTGGTCCAGAAACTGACGTAGTGCATGCGGTCGCAGGCGAGGCGCAGCCCCTCCCGGCGGCACAGGTCCAGCGCACTCATGCGCCCGGCGTCCAGCGCCGCCCGGTAGCGGGCGAATTCCGCCTCCCGGCCGGCGGCGCCGGGGTCGACGTAGCGGCCGGCGCCATCGCAGGCGAGGAGATAGCCGCTCTCCTCGAAGGTCTCGCGGATGCCCGCCACCCAGAAGCGCAGACCGCCGTCGGGCAGCCCCAGCTCCGCGCTGGCGGACGCGTCGTCCAGGCCGGTGCAGAAGGTCTCCAGGTCGGTCTCCGCGTCCGCGACGGCGGCCACGCCGCCGGGGAAGACCCAGGCGCCGCCGAAGTCGGCCTTGCCGTGGCGCTGCATCATGAAGACTTCCACGCCGCCGCGGCCGTCGCGCACGAGCATGACCGTCGCCGAATCGACGGCCGGCGCTTCGGTTTTCCGCAGTTCTGTGTCCTCGGTGGGCATCGGTTGGTAGGATAACGCGACCAGGCCACAGCGAGAACAAGCCCATGAAGCTGATCACCGCGATCATCAAGCCTTTCCGTCTGGACGACGTCCGCAATGCCCTCGCCGAGGTCGGCGTTCAGGGCATGACCGTCACCGAGGTCAAGGGTTTCGGCCGCCAGCGCGGCCACACCGAACTCTACCGCGGCGCCGAGTACGTCGTGGACTTCCTGCCGAAGGCGAAGATCGAGGTGGCCGTGGCCGACGACATGGCCGAGCGCGTGGTCGAGACCATCTGCGACGCTGCCCGCACCGGCAAGGTGGGGGACGGCAAGATCTTCGTCGCCGGCCTGGATCAGGTGGTCCGCATCCGCACCGGGGAATCGGGCGAGCAGGCGATCTGAATCCACGCCCGCGGCGCGGCCGCGCCGCCCCTGCGCTCTCGCCGCGGATTGTATGCAATCTGCAACAACCGGGCCCCCTCCCGCAACCGATCCGGCCGGAGACGCCCGTCGCAGCGTCTAACCGTTGTATAACCTGTATACAATGGGCTATTCTCGGGCGGTCTTGAAGAATCAGAAAACGACGCCGCCTCAAGGCATGTTGTAAGAAAGTACGCCGCTCGGGGATAGCGGCCAGCGGAGGGGACACTGATGAGAACACTGTTACCGGCAGCACTGGGTGCCTGTGCCGTCCTGTCGATCGGTCTCGGCTATCCGGCCGGGAGCCTTGCCCAGCAGGACGGGGCGAACCTCGCCATCGAGGAGATCGTGGTCACGGCGCGCAAGCGCGAGGAATCACTCCAGGATATCCCGATCGCGGTGTCCGCGTTCGATGCGCAGACAATCGAGACCCGGGGCCTGCAGTCCATCGACGACGTCTCGCGTTTCACGCCGGGCCTGAGTTTTTCCAAGGCCTTCGGACGGGCGACGGAGCGGCCGGTGATACGCGGCCTGAGTAACGTTCTGGCGGGCGTCCAGTTCGGCGTGGAGGCGGGCGCCGCCTACTTCGTCGACGGCGTCTACTACCCCGGCGACATCCAGAACCTGGACCTGGGCGACCTGGAGCGGGTCGAGGTCATCAAGGGCCCGCAGAGCGCCCTCTACGGCCGTAACACCTACTCCGGCGCCATCAATTTCGTCACCCGCAGCCCCGGCGACGAGTTCCGCCTGGACGCCAATGCACTCACGGCCAGCGACGGCGAGACGCAGATCCGCGCCACCATCGGCGGTCCGATCCTGCGCGACACCCTCGCCGGCAGTCTCACGGCACGGGCCTACGACTACGACGGCGAGTGGACCAACACCGTCACGGGCGGGACGGTCGGCGACGAGAGTTCCCGGTCGATCAGCGGCGTACTCGAATGGACGCCCGCCGACACCTTCAGCCTGCGCACGCGGGTGCAGTACAACGACGACGACGACGGCCCGCCGCCGATCTTCCTGCAGCCGGCGGAGTCCAACAACTGCTTCCCGGGCCTGCGCTCCATGGCGTCCTGGATCCTCACGGGCAGCACGAACAACAACCAGTACTACTGCGGCCAGATCAACCCGGGCCAGGTGGCGCTGAACACGGACGCCATCTCCGGATCCAGCCCGACGGTGCCGGGCATCCCGCCGGGTTCCACCTTCTTCGGCAACCTCTACTCCGGCAACGACGGCACCGCCTTCGACGGCCTGGAGCGCGAGCAGAGCCTGGTGAGCCTGCTCGCCGACTGGACCATCGGCCCGGGCTACGAGCTGACCGCCTCCACGGCCTTCCGCAGCGACGAGGTGAAGACGGGCTACGACAGCGACCATACGTCCATCAACTTCTTCTTTGCGCCACTGCCCAGCGGCGTAACCGAGGGCTTCTTCGCCAACACGACCAAGGACGAGATCGAGGACTACTCGGTCGAGCTGCGATTCGCCTCGCCGACGGATCGCGCCTTCCGCTGGCTGCTCGGCGGCTTCTTCTACTCCCAGGAGCTGGAAGGCAGCGACATCACCTTCGCCAATCCTGACGGCGGGCCGGTGGTGGACATCTCCGACACCCGCAACGAGGCGTATTTCGGCTACATCGAGTACGACTTCACCGACCGGCTGACCGCCACCCTGGAAGGCCGTTACGCGCGGGAGACCAAGCAGCTGTGGGAGGCGGTGACGGCCACGGCGCCCGGCTTCAGCGGCCGCGACGAGTGGTCCAACTTCACGCCGCGAGCGACGGTGGACTACCAGATCACCGACAACACCCTCCTCTACGGCGTGGTGGCCAAGGGCGTGAAGCCGGGCGGCTTCAACGGTAACGCCGGCGTCATCAACGACGCGCCCACCTACGAGCAGGAAGAGGCCTGGAACTACGAGCTCGGCCTGAAATCCAGCCTGAACGACGGGCGTATCCAGCTGTCGGCGGCAGCGTTCTTCATCGACGCCCAGGACATCCAGCTCACCACACCGGTGCCGGGTGTGGGCGGCTCGGCCCTGACCTCCATCGCCACCAACCAGGGCTCGGGCGAGGTGATCGGCCTCGAGCTGGACCTGCGCGCGAACGTCACCGACCAGCTCGACGTGGGTCTCACCTACGCGCTGGCCGACTCCCAGTTCACCGAGGGATGCGACGACTTCCAGTGGACGCTAACCAGCGGCGGTGGCGAGCTGCAACCGGGCGGCGAGTCCGTCAGCGCGGACTTCACCGGCAACGGCGACTGCTCCATCGAGGGCAAGCAGTTCCCGATCTCTTCCAAGCACCAGGCCAGCGCCTTCTTCAACTGGTATCTGCCGGCCGGCGGCCCGAACGAGTGGTTCGTCACCGGCGACGTCACCTACGAGTCCAAGAAGTACGTCCAGGTGCACAACCTGGCCTACGCGCCGGGTGCCACCATCGCCGGACTGCGGGTGGGCTACCAGACGCCAAGCTGGAAGGTATCGGCATTCGCCCGCAACCTGTTCGACGAGGACTCGGTGGTCATCGCCACGCGCTGGCTGGCGATTCCGTTGCTGTCACCGCAGTTCTCGCTGAACCCGGCCGCCTCCATCCCCGGCAGTGCGGCCGGCGGTTCGCCGCGGGCGTTCTTCACGACGCTCAGGCGTGGTACCCAGGTCGGCCTGGAGGTCAGCTACTCCTTCGGCGGCCGCTGACGGCTGTCCGCTCTCCGGCCCCCGCCGTTCGCGGCGGGGGCTTTTTCGTGCCCGCGGCACTGGACCCGGCGCGGCAGGCGTCTAGAATGGAGCGCTGGCCGTGAGCACAGGGACGGCCGCCGCTCCAGGGAACCGGTCGCATGATCGAACTGATCCACCAGTCCGCCTTCGCAGAGATCGCGGCACTGCTGGGTCTGGCCGCCGTCATCGGTTTTCTCGGGGTGTTGCTTCGCCAGCCCCTGATCGTCAGCTTCATCGCCGTGGGCCTCCTGGCCGGCCCTTCCGCGCTGGACATCGTCCGCTCCGACGAGAAAATAGAACTCCTCTCTCAGCTCGGCATCGCCGTGCTGCTGTTCCTGGTCGGGATCAAGCTCGACGTCAAGCTCATCCGCTCCCTCGGGGCGGTGGCCCTGATGACCGGGCTCGGCCAGGTGCTGTTCACGTCCGTGTTCGGTTTCCTGATCGGCCTCGCGCTCGGCCTGGACGTGCTCACGAGCATCTACGTCGCCGTCGCGCTCACCTTCTCCAGCACGATCATCATCGTCAAGCTGCTGTCGGACAAGCGGGAGATCGACTCGCTGCACGGCCAGATCGCGCTCGGCTTCCTGATCGTGCAGGACGTCGTGGTGGTATTCGCCATGATCGTGCTGTCGGCCATCGGCATCGGGGCGGGCGGTGAAGGGTCCGGGAGCACGATCGCCGGCGTATTCGCCTCCGCGCTGGCGATGCTCGCATTGGTGGCGTTATTCGTGCGCTACGTGGCGGACCCGCTGACCGAGCGGCTGGCGCATGCGCCCGAGCTGCTGGTGATCTATGCCATCGCGCAGGCGGCGGTCTTCGCTGCCATCGGCGACCTCGTCGGGCTGGGCAAGGAGGTGGGCGGACTGCTGGCAGGCGTGGCGCTGGCCTCGACGCCGTACCGGGAGAGCATCGCCGCCCGTCTGGCACCGCTCCGCGACTTCCTCCTGCTGTTCTTCTTCATCGCGCTGGGGGCGACGCTGGATCTCTCGCTGCTCGGCACCAACGTGACGGCCGCCATCATCTTCTCGCTGTTCGTGCTGATCGGCAACCCCCTGATCGTGGTGGCGATCATGGGCGCCATGGGCTACCGGAAACGCACCGGCTTCCTGGCCGGGCTCACGGTCGCGCAGATCAGCGAATTCTCGCTCATCTTCGTCGCCATGGGAGTGGCGCTCGGGCACGTGGACCAGGAGGCCCTGGGCCTGGTCACGATGGTGGGGCTGATCACCATCGCCGCCTCCACCTACCTTATTACCTACTCCCAGCAGCTCTACCCGCTGTTCGAACGCTGGCTGAGCCCGTTCGAGCGCCGGGACACGCCCCGCGAGCCCTCCGAGCAGGACCGGCGCGCCGCGGGCGGCTACGAGGTGCTGGTGTTCGGCCTGGGACGCTTCGGTACCTCGGTGGCCGTCCGGCTGCGCGCCCGCGGAGTACGTGTACTGGGCGTCGATTTCAACCCGCTCGCCGTGAAGCGCTGCCGCGACCTGGGCATCGAGGCGCAGTACGGCGACGCCACGGACCCGGAGTTCGTGACCGGTCTGCCTCTCGCGGGGGCCCGCTGGCTCGTGTCCACCACGCCCGTGCACGTCACGGGACTGAGCTACGAGGACATGCGCGAAACGCTGCTGCAGACCAGCCGGGAGATCGGTTTCCGCGGGCAGATCGCCGTCACCTCCCACAGCGAGGCCGAAACCCGCGAACTCGAGGCCTCGGGCGCGGACGTCGTGCTCGAGCCCTACCAGGATGCCGCCGATCGTGCCGTGGACATCCTGTGCGGTGGCAAGCAGTTCGAGCGGACCAGCCTGCCCGACGACGTGACCCACGAGCGGCCGCTGGGCTGATCAGTCCGCCGCGTCCTCGACCGTCACCGGGGTGACGAAGCCGGGCGGCTTCAGCGCCAGCACCGAGCACTGCAGCTGCTCCAGAATCGCTTCGGCGGTGTTGCCGATGAACAGGCCGGCGATGCCCGAACGCCCCAGGGTGCCCATCACGACCAGATCGGCGCGCAGATTCCCGGCCGCATCGGGCACCGCGCGGCTGGCCGGACCCCGCTGCAGATGGAAGCGCGGCGAAACGTAATCGTAGGTCTCCTCGCCGAGTCTCTCGCGCAACGCGCGGCGCGCCCGCTCCAGGGCCCGCTGATGGCGTTCGCGCTCGGCATCGACATAGCGGGTCACCAGATGGTCGGGCTCGTAGTTCCACCGCCGCAGGATGCTCTCGGCCGGTGCGTCCCAGGCATGCACGACGTGCAATTCGGTGAAATCGGACACGGCCAGCGAACTAGCCAGCTCCAGTATGGCGGCATCCAGCTCGCCGAACGCGGGGCGGGACGCCTCGTCGGACTCGGTGCCGAGGTCCACGGCGGCCAGTATCCGGTCGTAGTCCGCCTTCTCGCCGGGCTTCGTGAGCCAGAGCGGGCAGGGGCACTTCCGCAACAGGTGCATGTCGTCGGAGCCGAACAGCCGCTCGACGTAGCCCGGATTCTCCGCCGGCTTGATCATGAGGTCGTGGCCGTTGCGCAGGACCGCACGGATCAGCTCCATGAAGACCCGGCCGGCCAGCACCTCGTGCCGGATCTGAACGCGCCCGCGGTACGGGGCAGTGAAGGACTCCAGCGCCTCCAGGTGCTCGGCCTTCAGCCTGTCCTGCATTTCGGCGGAGACCGGACCGCCCTCGGGCATCCGGTAATCCGCCGTGAAACGCGGTATGACCGCCGCCACCGTCAGACTCGCCTGGTTGTTCTCCGCCAGGGAGACGGCCCGTTGCAGAGCCGCTGCGTGTTCCGCGGCAGGTGTTACGGCGCAGAGTATGTTCCGGAATCCCTTCATCTCCAACGTCCCTCGCCAGGGTGACCAGGATGACCAGTCCCATCCGCCCGATGGGTCCGCGCCCCAATATTACTCGATCCGGCCCATCCGGCTCCCCTCCCACGTCAGCCGGCGATGGAATATTTCGGCCGGCGGGCTGGTCTTCCCGCAGGCAAGCCTTCACTCTCACGCCCCATGCCAGAGATCGACGCCACGCTCGTCCTGTTCTGCAAGCCGCCGTCCCGTTCGAAGCAGCGGCTGATGCCGGAACTCGGCGCCCGCGCCACCCGGGAACTCGCCGAACGCCTGCTCGCCTGTGCGCTGGAGGACGCGGCCGGCTGGCGGGGTCCGGTGGTACTGTCTCCCGCCGAACCCGCCGACCGGGCATGGGCTCGCGGGCTCGGCCTCGCGGCGGCGGACATAGTCGCGCAGGGCGGCGGCAACCTGGGCGGGCGGCTGAACGACATCGATTCGCGTCTGCGCGACGAAGGACACGACAAGTTGCTGTTTATCGGGCTCGACTGCCCCCTGCTCGACCGACCGGCGCTCGAGGCCGCGGCGGCCGACCTGGAGACAGCCGACGTGGCGCTGGGCGAGGCCGAGGACGGCGGCGTGGTATACATGGGCAATTCGCGCCCCTGGCCCGACCTGACCGCGCTGCCCTGGAGCACGGCGCGACTGGCGGCTGCACTGGCCGGCGCGTGCCGGGAGGCCGGACTCAGCGTGGAGAGCCGGGGTCGCTGGCCGGACGTGGACCGGACCTCGGACCTGCCGGGTCTGGCCCCGGCGCTGGCCGGAGACAGCCGGGCGGCCCGGCAGCGGCTTCGCCGCTGGCTGCTTGCCGGCGGGGACGCGGCGTACAGGAAGGTGAGATGACGGCACGCAGAAGAATGTTAATCCTGGTCGCCGCGCTGGTGGCACTCGCGGCGGTCATCTACGCCCTGCCGGTCGGCGGCGTGCTCGAAGCCGTGATCGGCTGGATCGACGAGCACCGCCGCGTGGCCTGGCTCGCGTTCTTCGCCACCTACGTGGCGGCCGCCGTGCTGATGGTGCCGGGCTCCATATTGACGGTGGCGGCGGGCTTCCTGTTCGGCGTGGTGACCGGCACGATCGTCGTCAGCGTCTCCAGCGTGGCCGGCGCGACGGCGGCCTTCCTGGTCGGCCGCGGGCTCGGCCGCGAATGGGTGCGTCGCAAGGTCGGCACCGACCGCCGCCTCAGCGCGGTGGACCGCGCCACCGAGGACCGGGGGTTTCTCATCGTCATGCTGCTCAGGCTCTCGCCGGTGTTCCCGTTCAATGCCCTCAACTACTTCCTCAGCCTGACGGGGGTCAGGACCGGTCATTACGTGCTGGCGTCGTGGATCGGGATGCTGCCGGCCACCGTACTCTACGTCTATATCGGCTCGGTCGCCCAGGACCTGGCCGCGCTGCTCGCCGGCAATTTCGAGGCGGGCGCAGCCGGCGAGGCGCTGTTCATCGCCGGGCTCGGCGCCACGGCAGTGGTGACGGTGCTGGTGACCCGGTACGCGACGCGTGCCCTGCGCAACGAACTCGCCCGGGCGGAGGCCGCGGAATCGTGAGCGCCTATCCCGGACAGGAGGCGGACCGGGAATGGCGCAGCCTGGTCTTCCCGGAGGACTACCGCAATCCGGCGCCGGCCGGGCGCTATCACCTGGTGGTGATCGGCGCGGGTCCCGGCGGACTCGTCACGGCCATCGGCGCGGCGGGCCTGGGTGCGAAAGTCGCGCTGGTCGAGCGCCATGCGATGGGCGGCGACTGTCTCAATGCCGGCTGCGTGCCGTCCAAGGCGCTGCTGGCGATGGCGAACCGCCGCCGCGCAAGCGGCGGGCAAAAGCCGGACTTCGACGAGGCCTTCGAGTGGCTGCGCGGCGTTCGTGCCGGCATCGCCCATCACGACTCGGTGGAGCGCTACACGGACGCGGGCGTGGACGTGTTTCTCGGCGAGGCCCGTTTCGTGGACGGGAACACCGTCGCCGTTGGCGATCTCCGGCTCGGCGCGCGCTCGGTGATCATCGCCACCGGCAGCCGCGCGGCCCTGCCACCGATCGACGGACTGGCGGACGCCGAGCCGCTGACCAACGAGACGTTCTTCGATCTGCGCGAACAGCCCCGGCGGCTCGCCATCCTGGGCGCGGGCGCCGTGGGCTCGGAACTCGCCCAGGCGATGGCGCTGCTGGGCACCGAGGTGCATCTGTTCGAGGCCGCCGAACGGCCGCTACCGGCGGAGACTCCGGCGGCGGGCGAGCTGCTCGCCGACCGACTGCGCGAGGACGGCGTGCATTGCCATTTCGGCGCGGCAGTGGAATCGGTGGCACGGCGGGGCGCCACGGTGACGGTGCGCGCGGGCGGGACGACCGCGGAAGCGGACGCCGTGCTGGTGGCGCTCGGCCGCCAGCCGAACGTCGAAGGGCTGGCGCTCGAGACCGCCGGCGTGGAGTACGACCCCCGCGACGGCATCCGGTCCGACGAGAGGCTGCGCACGACGAATCGTGCCGTCTACGCCATCGGCGACGTAGCCTCGCGTCAGCGCTACACGAGCAATGCCGACCGGCAGGCGCGCACGGTGATCCGCAACGCGCTGTTCCCCGGCAACGGCTCGGTGGACGCCCGCCACGTGACCCGCTGCGTCTATACCCGGCCGGAGGTGGCCCACGTCGGCGCCGAGGAAGCGGACCTGGAGGACGGGGAGTTCGACGTCTACGAGGTTGACTGGGGCGAACTGGACCGCGGCCGCGCGACCGGCGATACGACGGGCTTTGCGCGGGTGCTGACCGAGAAGGGCGGCGACCGCATCCTGTCCGCGACGCTGGTCGGCAGCGACGCGGGTGAGCAGATCGCGGCGCTGTCGCTGCTGGTGGCCCGCGGCGAGGGGCTGGGCGCCCTGGATCCGGCCGTGTTCGCCTACCCGACCCGCGCGGAGTATCTGCGCCGGCTGGCGGATGCCTACAACCGCAGTCGCCTTACTCCTATCGTCGCGAGGCTGTTCCGCCTGTGGCTCGGCCTGCGCCGGTAGGCGACGGCCGGGTTGCCGCCATAATCCCGGTGCGCGGCGATGCAGGACCGCTGGCCGGGCTGCTGGCGCGCCTCGGCGACGAGCCGGACGAGGTGGTGGTAGTCAGCGCCGGCGACGACGACGCCGTGCGGCGCGTATGCGCACACGCGGGAGCACGATACCTCGCGGCCCGTCCGGGCCGTGGGCCCCAGCAGCACGCGGGGGCGCTGGCGGCAGGCGCCGACTGGCTGTGGTTCCTGCACGCGGACGCGCTACCCGAGCCCGGCGCGGCGGCGCGGATACGCGCGGCCGGCCGGGCGGGCGCCGTCGGCGGCTATTTCCGCTTCCGCTTCCGCGGCAGCGGGACGCCGGGCCGCCGCCTGCTCGCGGCGTTGATCAATCTCCGTGCGCGGCTCGGCACGCCCTACGGCGATCAGGGGCTGTTCTTCCGCCGCGACATCTATCTGGAATGCGGCGGTTTTCCGGACGAACCCCTGTTCGAGGAGGTGCCGCTGGTCCGCCGGGCCAGGCGCCGCGGCGCCTTTGCCCCGCTGCCCGTGTCGCTCGGGGTCTCGCCCCGCCGCTGGGAGCGGGACGGCTGGCTGCGTCGCACGCTCGGCAACCGACTGCTCGCTCTGGGCTATGCTATGGGGATTTCTCCGCGCCGCCTGGCGCGGATCTACGAGCACAGAGAGGAGAACCGGGTGACCCGGCATACAAGATCATGAGTGTATACGCTGGCAATTCCTGGGCGGTGCGGCTCGCCGCCGGCTGGACGGGCCGCAGCGAGGAGGACGCCGACGTCCTCTATCACCCGGACGGCGCGGGCGCGCTGCGCGTGAGCGCTGCACGCAAGGGCGACCCGGTCACCGACGAGGACCTGCAGGGCTTTGCGGCGCAGCACCCGCAGGAAGGTGCGCGGTCCGAGGCGGTGGTCTGCGGCGATTTCCGCGGCTTCCGCCATGACATCGAGGGCGACAGCGTGCTCGTACGCCAGTGGTTCCTGCGCGCGGGTACGCTTGCACTCTTCCTCACCTACAACTGTTCGATGGAGCACGCCGGCGAGGACGACGATGCGCTGGCATCCATGCTCGATTCGCTGAGCCTCGTTGAAGACTGAACCCTCGTCACTGGCGCTCGCGAGCGCGGGAAGGTACCCGGAAAGGTGCCGGACCGGGAAAGGTGCCGGACCGAACTTTTGCAACTTTCCGAACTTGTTGTTCCGGCAGAGCAGCTGCTCTTCGGGTCAGGTCTCCCGAAAAGTTACATAAGTTGCAAAAGTTCGGTCCGGCACCTTTTTTCTCACCTTTTTTCTAGGCGGGGAAGAAGTCGATCGGTTTGGTGGTGGTGACCGCTTCCACGTCCTTGGCGTCGAAGCGGAAGAGTTTCACCCGCTGGACCAGCTTGCGTTCGAGTTCCTCGTCACCGAGGTCGCTGGAGACGATCTCGCAGGCCGTGACGGAGCCCGACGGCGCGATGGTCAGCCTGAGCACCAGCTTGCCCTGCAGCGTCGGGTCGCGGCGCAGGGCCCGGTTGTACAGCGCATAGATCGCGCCCTTGTTGCGGTCGAAGACGAGTTCGATCTCCTCGCGGCTGCGCGACGCCTTGCCGCTGTCACCCGTACGCCGCGCCTCGCCGCCACCCCCGCCGACGCCGGCCACCGGACTCTCCACCTTCGTGGTATTGCGCGAGGCCAGGCCACTGCCGCCGGTGTTCCGGGACAGCGATGCCGTGTTGATGCCGCCGCTGCCGCCGGCCACGTTGGATGTGATCAGTGAGCGCTCGTTGCTGGGCCCCGTGCCCACCGACCCGGTCAGCTCCTTCTCCGCCGTCACGGCCGCGACCGCTTCGTTGTCGCGCAGGTCCTTGAGTTCGTCGGCGAAGGGCAGCAACCCCGCCACCGAGGCCTTCTCGCGCGCCTGTTCCACCCGGTCTACCGGCTCGGGCTCGGGCTCCGGCTCCGGTACGACTTCTTCCGGCACCGTCTCCTCGGCCACAACAGGTTCCGGTTCCTCCGGTTTCTCCTCCACCTTCGGCGGCGGCGGAGGCGGCGGCGGTGTGCGCTCCTCCAGCAGCAGCTTGGCGAAACGCTCCGGGATCTCCTCGGTCTCGAGCGGGTCACGCTCGGGCACCGGCAGCCAGGGCCAGACCATGCCGAGCACGAGCAGCACGCCGCAGACGATCCCGAGGATGCGCCGGAAGCGCTGCTCCTGGTCCGTCGCTACGGTCCAGGGCAGCTCGTATTCTCTGTAGAAAGGAATATCCAAACCCCTGCTCCCTGTCACGCCCCGGTATCGGCTACCTGGGCGAGCTGCTCCGAGCTCTTCTGCAGCACCGCCAGCGAGATCCGGCCGTAGTCGGCATCGCTGCAGGTCCGCATCACCTTCTTCAGCAGCCGATACGGGATGTCGCGGTCACCCATGATGGTAACGGCCCGCTGCGCGATCTCGGCGTCCGCCGTCCGGCGCAGCACCCGGTCGTTCTGCGACACCAGCGCCGCCTTCAGCGGCTCCAGCACGTTCGTGTCCTCGGCCATGGCCTGCTCGATCGTGATCACCGGCGCGCCCTGCACCAGGATCTCCGTCTCCGAGACCAGGATGACCACCGTCTCCTCCGCCTTCTGCTCGGCAATGGACTCCGGCAGCTGCACGTCCTTGGCGTTCGGCAACACCTCCACCTCCGTGGAGTTCACCAGCAGGAAGAACACCAGGATGGTGAAGATGTCCATGAGCGACACCAGGTTCAGGCCGGTCGCGCCCTTCGAGCGCTTGTGCCGGCGATCCATGCGCTTTGCGCGATTCGAGTGCAGTGCCATGATTCAGGCTCCGTCCGCTCTCGCGACCGCGTCCCCGACGGAGATCTCCGGGAACAGTTCACCCTTGACGAGATTCCCCGCCACCACGGTCTCGGCCACCCGCACCTTGTCCATGACCTGCACCAGCACGTCGTAAGGGATGTCGGGCTCGAACAGCAGCGTGGCGTCCAGCTTGTCCGGGAAACGGGCCTTGATGGCCTTCAGCTTGTCCGCCATCGCCTCCAGGTCGTAACCGTCGTCGGTGTTGGGGATACGCGATAGCAGGCCCTGGTTGCGGTCACCGATCTCGATCATGTCCGAACGCACGGTGATCTCCAGGGTGAGCGTCTGCTGGGGTTCGGCGGCGGGCTCGGAAGAGGAGCCTGGCAGATTCAACTCCAGAATCGCCAGTCGCGAGAACACCGCCGTAATCAGCAGGAACGGCACCAGGATCACCATCAGGTTCATGAACGCGGTGATGTTGAGCTCCGCCGCCTCGATGTGGCGCCGGGGCCTGCGGTTGCGGATCATGCTGCCTCCGCGCCCTTGCCTTCACGCTCGGTGATGGCGTTCAGGAACTTCACCGAGGCCATCTCCAGGCTGTCCACGATCTGGTTGGTCTTCGTCTGCAGCACCGTGTGGATCAGCAGCAGCGGGATGGCCACCATCAGGCCGAAGGCCGTCGTGTTCATCGCCACCGAGATGCTGGCCGACAACATGTCCGCCTTTTCGGCCGGGTTGGCGTTGGCCACCGCGGTGAAGGCGCGGATCAGGCCGATGATCGTGCCGAGCAGGCCCAGCAGTGTCGCGATATTGGCCAGCGTAGCGAGGTAATGGGTGCGCTTTTCCAGCTTCGGCAGCACCTCCATCATGCTCTCCTCCATGGCCTTCTCGATGTCGTCCCGGCGCCGGGCCGAGCGGATGCGGTACAGGCCATAGGTGAGGATGGTGCCGATGGCTGCCTTCGACTTGCTGGTCAGCTCCGCCGCCTTCTGGAAATTGCCCGCCTTCAGATAGGGCACGATCTTGTTCCAAAGCTGGCGGTTGGTGGCCCCCGAGTAAGTCAGGAACAGGTAACGCTCGATGGCGATCGCCATCCCGAGCCCGAATACCAGCAGGATGGGGTACATGAACTCGCCCCCGTCCTGGAAGAAACGCACGATGGCGCCGAACATATCCATTTGATTGCTCCTCTAAAAATCAAACGTCATTGCGTATCGCCGGCATCGCTGCCGGACTCCCCGCCGACCTCCGGACCGGCATGCAGGTTCTGGTAGTAATCGACCTGGCGGACGAAGACCTCCCGGTCTACGGGTGCGAGCACCTCGTCCAGCAGGCTGTTCACCGGGCGCCCGACCAGATCGCCCAGATCGGAGGCCTTCCAGGGCACGATGTAGAGCACCTTGGGCAGCTCCCGGTTACCGGTGATCTCGGTACGCTCCAGGTCCAGCTCGTCCATCACCCGGGCCTCGCCGCGTACCGGCGGAGCGGACGCCTCGGCAGACAGCGCCTCGCCCGAGACCGCCGGCTCCAGCGCCTCCCGCTCCTCGGCCTCCTGCGCAGCGGCCGGGGGAGCGAACGCCGGCACGGCCAGGAGGACCAGCACGGGCAGCAGGCGCGTAGCGGCAGAGCCGCGCATCAGTCCGCCCTCGCCGACTGGGTCTCGATGCCGAGACGTCGTCTTATGTCCACTATCCACATCGCCACCGTGTCGTCGCCTCCGCTGGTGAGCGCCTGGTACTGCTCGTAGTGGGTCAGCGCCGTCTCCGGGCTGCCCAGGTACAGGTCGTTCAGCACGCCGAGGTTGAAGTGTGCCAACGGGTACGCAGGGTCCGCTGTGACGGCCTTCAAATAAGCAGCCTCCGCCTCATTGAAGCGCCCGGCCTCCCGGTGCATCACGCCGAGCTGGTTCAGCGCGGGCGCGTAGTCCTCGTCGACGGCCAGTGCCCGGTCCAGGGCCTCGCGCGCATCGGCGCTCCGATCGGTCCGCCGGTAGACGGCGGCCAGATTGGTCCAGGCGCCGGGGTAGCCCGGATTGGCCGCGACGAAACGCTGCAGCAGCGCCTCGGCCCCCTCCAGGTCTCCGGCTTCCAGCAGCGCCACCGCCTTGTCGTAATCGGCCCTCACCGCCGGCGCGACTTCGGCCTCGGGGTCCACCGGCGCGGCACCGTCGGGCGCCGGCCCGTCGGTGCTGGCGCACCCCGCCGCGAGCACCGCGGCGCCGGCCAGCGCGGCCAGGCGCAGCCTGCTGATGCGGGCAGGGGCATCCGTCTCAGTACAGCTTCGGTAACGCATCTTCCGTCTTCTCCGCTTTCGCATAGCGCGCCGGCATGAGCGCCGCGAGCTCCTCGAAGCTGCGGCGCACCCATTCGTCGTAGACACCGTCGCTGGCGCGGGCCGCGTTCACCTCGTGCACCTCGATGGACTTCTCCTCGAAGGGGAACGCCTGCTCCTCCAGCAGGATCTCGTACTGCTCGAGTTCCAGCGCGTCGAGGCCGTCGGGCCGCTCGGAATCCATGAGGTCCTTGCTGAAGCGGTGGTAGACCTCCGCGATGCGGAAGGTCGCCGCCGTCGTCACCTCGGCCACGCCGTAGTCCGCCGCCCTGCCATAGGCATCGAGCAGCTCCTCCATCATGGCCTTCTTGGCGGCCAGGCTTTCTTTCAGCGGATGGGTCAGCGGCACGGCGGCGAAGGAACGCCGCTTCGGCTCGGCCAGTTCCAGGGAAGCCCTGGCCGCCAGGAACTTCGTGCGCTCGGTGCGTGCCTCGCCGGCGCCGGCGTCGGCGCTGACGATGGCCTCCAGCCAGCGCTGCCGACCGGCGGCATCGCCGGCTTCACCGGCGAGATCGGCCAGCCGCTGCCGTGCCTCGACGGCCTTGGCCACCGGTGCCGGGAAGCGCTCGACGATGTCGGCGAGTACCGCGCGCTCATCGGCGGCGCTGCCCGTCTCCCGGTACAGATCCGCCGCCTGCCACAGCGCCTCGCGTTGCAGGTCCGGCGTAGTGGAACCGGCCACGGCGATGCGGCGGAACTCGCTCGCCGCGCGCCCCTTGCGGCCGGACTCCATGTAGACGACCGCGAGCCGCCGGGTCACCTCGTCGCTGCGCTCGCTGTCGGGATAATCCCGGCGGAAGTTCTCGAGGACCCCGGCCGCCCGTTCCCAGGCCTGCATCGCGATCAGCACGGCTGCGGCGTCGTATTCTGCCGTCTCGCGGATTTGCGCGCCGGGCACGACGGCGGCGACACGCAGGAAGTGCCCGACCGCCGCCTCCGACTCGCCCGCGTCCCGGGCAATCTCGCCCTGCTTGTAGATGGACGAGGCAATGCGCCGGCGTATCTCCGCCAGCGTATCGGTGTCCTCCGGATCGGTGCGCGCCCGCAGCTCCAGGTAGGCCGACTCCGCCTCGGCGAAGCGGCCCAGATCGAAGCGGGCGTGGGCGATGACGCGCCAGGCCGTCTCCTCGAGCGCGCGATCCACCGGCGGCATCTTCGCCACCACGTCGCCGGCCACGGCGATGGCCTCATCGTAGCGACCCTGGCCGAACAGGTCTTCGGCCACCGTGGTCAGAACGGCGCCCGTCTCCGGATGGGCGGGGAAGGTGACCGCGAAGCGCAGCGCGCTGTCCAGAGAACGCTCGTGCCATGCGGCGCGTGCCTCTCCTTCCAGTGACTCTTCGTGGCGGCGATAGGCGAGCAGCGCGGCGTAGCCCGCCTCGGCGGCCTGATCGTGGAAGGCGTAACCGTAGGCGGTGGCCTCGTAGGCCTCCGTGGCGGCCCGGTGGTCGCCGCTCTCGAACAGGACCTCCGCCAGCAGGAAGTGGGTCCGGGCCGAGTCCTCCTCGCCGGGGAAGAAGTCCAGATACTTGCGATACCAGCGCGCGGCCCGCTGGTAGTCGGCGGTCTCGCCCTCTTCCTGGGCGCGGGCGTGGTAGTACTGCGCGAGATCGGTGATGCTGGATTTGACGTAGCCTGCCACCGCCTCGTGTGCCGCGCGGTCGCGCTCCGCCCACCAGGGGGCGTCCATGCCGTAGCGCTCGACGAACTCCTCCTTCGCCTCCAGCACCAGGGTGGGGAAGCCGCCCTCCCGGTAGGCATCCACCACCCGCACCAGCAGATGGGGCGCCCGGGCGTGCAGGGCGTCGCGTTCGACGAAGGCACGGTAGGTGGCCGCGGCGTCGTCGTAGCGTTCCTTCTCGAGATAGAGATCGCCCAGATTCTCGTAGACGACGTAGGCGTAGTGCGGCGGCTCGCGCCCGTCCAGGTATTCGTCGATGCTGGCCGGCCCCTGCATGTAGGAGAACGTGATGGAGAGCACCCGGAAAGTGTCGGCCACCAGCTCGCGCTCGGCTCGGCTCAGGCCTTCCAGCATGGATTCCCGATTCGCGGCACCGGGGGCGACCTTGAGATCGAGCAGGCCGAAGAAAGGCACCAGGCTCTCCTCGTGCAGCGCCAGCTTGAAGCGGCTCCAGCCGAGCTTGTACAGGGCCTGCTGGTAGAAGCCCGTCTCCGTGCCGGCCTCGGCCAGCTGTCGGTAGGCCTCCTCGGCTTCCGCGTAGCGCTTCAGCGAGAACAGCATCTCGCCGCGGCGGAACTGGGCCTCCTGGAAGTGCACGGTGTCCGGCCACGCGGCCACCAGCTCGTCCAGTACGGCCAGAGCCTCCTCCTGACGCCCGGCACTCTCGTAGGCCCTTGCGAGCTGATAGAGCACCAGGTCGTTGCGTCCGTAGTCCGGGTAGGTTTCGAGCAGCCTGCGGTAAAGCTCGATGGCGTTGTCGTAGCCCAGCCGCTCGATGGCCTCCGCGTTGGCGGCGAGCTCGGCGGCCTCCGTGGCCTCCAGCTCCAGATCGGCCAGCCGGCGCATCGCCTCGGCCTTCAGCGGATCGTCGTCGGCCAGCTCGAGGAAACGCCGGTAGTTCTCCCGCGCCAGACGGTTGCTGCCCGCGATGGGAGCGGACGACTCCACTTCCACCTGGCGGTCGTCGAGGCTGCCGATGGTCTCCTCGTCCCGGGGCTCGTCGCCGCCGAAAGGCCAGAGCCAGCTGAGCGCGATCAGGCTGAGGGCCGCGCCGTTCACGGAGTCTCTCTCAACTGCGCGGCACGATCGTATATGGACGCCAGCGCGAAACGCGCCTGCACGGTGTAGGTGGCCATGCGGCCTTTCTGAGCCTCCAGCTCGCGCACGGATATGCGGCGCAGATAGGCCTCCTGGCGATCGGCGAGATCGGCCAGACGCGAGAGCAGGGCGTCGAGGCGCGGCGTCAGCGCATCGATGCGGGACTGGAAGCCGTCGAGGGTCTCAGGTCCCTCCACCCGGGCCTGCTCGACGTTCTGACGCGAGCGGCGGCCTTCCGCCAGCGCCCGTTCCAGGTCGCGCAGGTTCTTGCGCTGACGCCAGACCCGCGCCTTGAAGTTCTTGTCCAGGTCCCACGCCAGCACACCGCGCATGAGCCGCAGCCTGGCGGCGGCGTCCCGGGCCTCGGGCAGGTCCGCCGCCAGTGCCGGGTTCGCCGACAGCGACTCCACTTCCTCCCATAGGCCGTGCTCCCGGGGCGTGGCCAGCGCGAGGGTATCGCGCTCCTGGACGATGCGGTTCAGGCGGGACTCGAACTCGCGGCGGCGCTGATCGATTGCATCCAGATCCGCGTCGGCAAGAGTTTGCTCCACGCGGGGGAGCCGGCTGTCGTAGGCGAGCCGGCGGGTCTCCAGCATGTGGCTGAACACGCCGACACTGTCCTTCCAGTCCAGGAGGTTTTGCTGCAGATACCTCAGATCACGGTAGTTTTTCAGTGCTTCCTGGAACTCGTGGCTCGCCAGCAGGTGCAGAAGGTAACGGTTCTCGGTGGTGGCGGGCAGCTCTTCCAGCTGCCAGTACCAGCCCATCTGTTCGCCGGGGTCGATGGCCAGCAGGGCGTCGATCATCTCGCCGCGCCGGATGCGCTCGATGGCGCTGTCAATGCGGGCCGATTCGTCCTCGTAGGCATAGATGGCGTCCAGATAGTGCTCCGCCGCGCGGGCATTTGCGCCGAGGCGCCCGTAGGCGTAGGGCACGGCCAGCAGCGACTCCTGCACGGCGGGATCCAGCAGGTTGCGGGAGCGCAGCTCGAGCCAGGGCACCAGGGCGCGCTCGAATTCCGCGCCAGCGGAGTCGGCCCACCCGGTGCCGAGCAGGGCCTTGTTGGAGAACGGCCCGCCAAGGCGCACACGTTCCAGCACCGGGCGGGAGGCCTCGGGCTGCCCGTGCTGCAGGTAGCTGTAGCCGAGCGCAACGTTGGCCTTGTCCCGCAGGCTGAGCAGCTCCTCGCTGTCGGCCGCCATGCGCCCGACCCGATCCAGAAGCGCCGCACCCTCCTCCAGCTGACCGTTGCGCACCAGCGCGACGCCCAGGTTGTAGCGGGCATAGGCGAGCCAGTTGCCGGGGCCGCGCCAGTCCGCGAGGCTGTCGATGGCTTCGCCGTAGCGCTCCTGGCGCATGAGCACCTGGGCGGTCAGCATCCGGCGCTCCGCCTCGAACTCCTCCGGCAGTGCATTGCGGATCTCGGCCAGCGCCAGTTCGGCATCGCGGAAGTAGCCACGCTGGAAGCGGATCTTTGCCAGGAAGAACCAGGTCCGATCGCGGACGGACGGATCGCCGGAGTTGGCCAGCAGCCGTTCGAAGATCAGTGAGGCCTCGTCATGCTGGCCGTAGGACAGGTACAGCCCGCCGCGCAGCAACTCCGCCTCGGCGGCATGGCTGGCCAAGCGCCCGCGCTCCTCGGCCGCAGTCAGGTGTACCAGGGCCGTGAAATAGTCCCGCTGATAGAAATGGAAGAGGACCTCGCCGTAATGCGGGTCCTCAACGGTGACCGGCCTCTGCTCTGCGACAGCCGCCGCCGGCAGCAGCAGGGCTGCCGCCGCGGCCAGGAATTTTCGCCCGGCCACCAATTCCCTACTCCCATTCAGTGATGAGAAACTCGGGCTGTTGCTTGTGCTCGCGGTCCGAGATCTGCAGTTCCATATACTTGGCGCCGATGCCTTTCTCGAACATCACGTCCGCCCCCCGTCGGTAGTCGCGGCCGTGCGGGCCCTCGCCGCTGAAGAACGCCACCAGCTCGTGTTCCCCCACCTTCAGGTTGCTCACGTGGATGCGATGCACGCCGCCGCGGCGCAGTGCCTCGGCCTCGCGCTCGGTGTAGAGGTAATGAGCCACTTCCTTGCCATTCAGCTCCAGGCTCACCGACTCCACGTCGAAGAAGGTGCCGACATCCAGCGACACGAACATGGCCACCTGCGAGTTGGCCGGGAACAGCAGGTCCTCTTCCAGCAGGAAGAGTTCCCGGTTGAGGTCCAGTACCTCCTTTTTCAGCGACTGGACCTGCTGGTCGAGGGCGCGGAACTCCTCTTCGTCGTCCGCCTGGTCGGCCGCCCGGACGCCTCCGGTGACGCCCGCGGAGAGCACCTGGGCATTGATGCCCGTGATCACCAGCAGCAGCAGGGGGAAAAGCAATCGTTTCACTGTCCTGACTCCGGGCGCCTCTGCGCCTGTTCGCGACCGTTCGCGTCCGCCTTCATTCACGCAGCAGCGTGCGGACCTGATCCAGGTAGTACTCTTCGTAGCCGGGCTTGTAGCCGTAGTGCGTGTAGCGGACCACGCCCTCGCGATCGAGGATCACGGTGACGGGCATCGCCTCCACCCGATACAGCTCGCTCACTTCCTTGCGGTCGTCGAACAGCACGGGGAAGCTGATGCCGAGTTCCTCGGCCATCTCCATGGCACGACGCGGGTCGTCGTCGATGTTCACGCCGAGCAGCTGGAAGCCCACCCGCTCGTAGCGGTCGTAGAGTTCGTCGAGCAGGGGCATCTCCTGGCGGCACGGCCCGCACCAGGTGGCCCAGAAGTTGATCATTACGACCTCGCCCCGGTACTCCGAGAGGCGCATGTTCTCGCCGTGCAGGCTCTTCAGGGCGAAGTCGGGCGCTTCCTGGCCATCGAGTGCGCCCTTGCTCGCCAGCGCCGGTGTGGCGGCGAGCGCGACCAACAACAGAGCGGCGAAAGATCTCCTTATCTCCATCACGGACTCCTCACTTGATTGCACGGGTGATGCGGCCGGCGACGACCGGACATAATGGTCGCAGCGCTGCCATGTAAGTGGCCGTGATGCCTGTCACAGTCCCGCGACGCCCGCGGCGCAGGCGGAAAACGGGCGGGGTGTGGCGGGCAACGACGGCCTCCGTGCACAAGCGAAGCAAATGGCGTGCCAGCCGGATCGGAGTGCCGCTTATCAGTGACTTAGGGGCGACCGTCGCCGTGCCGGGCGACGCCGGTGTCGTCCACTGCGGACAGGGCCGCGCCCGGCCCGGCCAAGACCCTGAAAGTGATGGATTTTTTCTGTCGCCGAATGGCGACGCCCGTGTCACTCCGGCGGCGCGAGCCCCGCCGTGTAGTGCATGCGCCCGCCCGCATCGATAACAATGGACTCGTAGCCGGGCAGCCGCTCGATGAGCGCCAGTCCGCGCTCGACGCCGAGCACGAATACGGAGGTGGACAGCGCGTCGGTGAGCACGCCGTCCGGTCCCACCACGGTGGCGCTGTACACACCCCGCGCCGGCTCGCCGGTGGCCGGGGAAAGGATGTGGTGGTAGCGGACACCGTCTTCCTCGAAATAGCGCTCGTAGTCGCCGGAGGTGGAGATGGCCTCGTCGACCAGCGGCAGGCGCACGGCCACTCCCTCGTCCGAGCGCGGGTCACGCACGCCCACCACCCAGGGTTCGCCGCCGCGATCACCCAGCAGCCGGGAGTCGCCGCCGGCAGTGACGATCGCGTGGCGGAAGCCAGCCCCGGCGAGTACGGCGACCGCACGCTCCACCGCGTAGCCCTTGGCAATGCCGCCCAGATTGATTCGCACGCCCGCCCGCTCGAACCGGATGGCGTGATCGTCGGGCACCAGAGTGACCAGGCGGTAGTCGAGCTTGCCGATCGTCTCCTCGATGGTGGCGGCATCGGGGCGCCGTCCCGCCCGGTAGTCGTAGTGCTGGCCGACGCTGTCGTAGGTGATGTCGAAGGCGCCGTCGGTCAGACGCGAGACCCTCAGCGCCGTTTCCACCAGCCCGTAGAGTTCCTCACCCGCCGGCACCGGCCGCTCGCCCGCATGGCGGTTCACCTCCGAGATGGTGCTGTCCTCGATGTAGGTGCTCATGAGCTGCTCGATGCGGTCGATCTCGGCGATCGCCGCGTCGACCGCCGCCGCCGCGTCGGCACGGGCCGTCTCCCCTTCCTCGTGCCACAGCCGCACGCTGATGCGCGTGCCCATCATCTCTTCGCTCCGGTCCAGCCAGGCCGCGGCAGCCGGCTGAGCGAACGCGAGACAGGCGAGCAGGCACCAAAGCGCTGGTCCTGCCGCCCCACGATGGGTATGCTCGGGCACCGGGACTGTTGCGGAGAGCCCGTCGATGTCTGGATTCCTCATCTTCCTCGGCCTGATCGTCGTCCTTGCCGTTTTCGGCATCGGCATCTACAACCGGCTGATCAACTCGCGCAACCGGGTGAAGAACGCCTTCGCCCAGATCGACGTGCAGCTGACCCGCCGTTATGACCTGATACCGAACCTCGTCGAGTCGGTGAAAGGGTACATGAAACACGAGCGCGAGACGCTCGAGGCCGTCATCAATGCCCGTAACGCTGCCGCCTCCGGGCTGACCGCGGCGAAGGCGGATCCCGCCAATGCCGACGCCATCAAGCAGCTGGCGGCCGCCGAGGCCACGCTGGGCGGCGCGCTCGGCCGGCTCTTCGCCCTGGCCGAGGCCTATCCCGACCTGAAGGCGAACGAGAACATGCTGCGCTTTCAGGAGGAACTCGCGAGCACCGAGAACAAGGTGGCCTTCGCCCGCCAGGCCTTCAACGACGCCGTGCTGACCTACAACAACACCCGCGAGAACTTTCCGAACAACATCGTGGCCGGCATGTTCCGCTTCGAGCCGGCGTCGTTCCTGGACATCGAGTCGGAGGAGAAGCGCACGGTGCCGGAGGTCTCGTTCACCTGACGAGCGGGGGCGGCGCCACCCGCTGAGCATCCGCCGTGAACTTTTTCGAGGCCCAGGACCGCAGCCGGCGCACGAGCCGCTGGCTCGTGGTCGTCTTCCTGCTCGCAACCGCCGCCATCATCGGCGCCGTCACGCTGATCGTGGCGGCCGCCCTCGCCCTGCTGCAGCCCGAGGGCGCCCTGCGTGTCATGAACGGGGACTGGCTCGCCGGCAACGCCGGCCTGTTCGGCACCGTCGCGCTCGCCACCGGGGGTGCCATCGGGCTGGCGAGCCTGTATCGCACCGCCAGGCTCTCCGACGGCGGCGGACAGGTGGCGCGCGAGCTGGGTGCCACGCCCGTGCCCACCGACGTGCAGGACCCGCTTCGGCTGCGCCTGCGCAACGTGGTCGAGGAGATGGCCATCGCCTCCGGCGTCCCCGTACCCGAGATCTACGTCCTCGAAGAAGAGCCGGGCATCAATGCCTTCGCGGCCGGCTTCAATTCGGGCGATGCAGCCATCGCCGTTACCCGCGGCACCCTGGAGAGCCTGGACCGGGACGAGCTGCAGGGCGTGGTGGCCCACGAGTTCAGCCATATCCTGAACGGCGACATGCGACTCAACATCCGCCTGATGGGGCTTCTGTTCGGCATCCTCGCCATCGCGCTGGCCGGGCGCATGGTGCTGCACGGCACCCGCCACGTGCGGCTGAGCGGGCGATCCGGGCGCGGCGGCGCGCCGGTCGTGCTGGTCGTCGGGGTGGGTCTGTTCCTGATTGGTTCCATCGGCGTGCTGTTCGCCCGACTCATCAAGGCGGGCGTTTCCAGGCAGCGGGAGTACCTGGCGGATGCCTCGGCGGTGCAGTTCACGCGCCAGACCCGGGGCATTGCCGGCGCACTGAAGAAGATCGCCGCCGCGAGCGCCGGGTCGCGCTTTCGGGCCGCCGACCCCGAGGAGGTCAGCCACATGCTGTTCGCCTTCGGCGGGCGGTCGTTCACCCGCCTGATGGCCACCCATCCGCCGCTCGGGAAGCGCATCCTCGCCCTGGACCCTTCCTTCGACCCGGAGAGCCGGGGGGGCATGGCCGTGGACGGTGGAGCCGCCGCGGAAGAGGGCCGGATCGCGAGCCTCGCCGCGGGTGCCGGTGCCGGGGAGGTGAGCCTGGACGGGGAACGCATCGCCGCCAGCATCGGCAATCCAGGCCAGGAACAGGTGGCGTTCGCCGGGCGCCTGCGCCGCACCATACCGGAAGAGGTCGGCCATGCGGCGCACTCGCGGGACGGCGCCGTCCTGCTCGCGCTTGCGCTGGTCCTGAACGCCGATCCGGCGGCGAGGCGGCGCCAGAGCGCGCTGCTGGAGAGCCGCATCGGCGCGGCCCGCACCCGGCGGGTGGAGAGGCTCTACGAGGAGGCTGCCGCCCTCGGCCCCCTCTACCGGCTGCCCCTGCTCGAACTCGCATTCCCCGCCCTGAAGGACCGCCCGCAGGCCCAGCTCTCCTTCGTCATCGACCTCGGCGAGGAACTGAGCGCGCTGGACGGCCGGCTGGACTTTTACGAGTACTGTTTCACCCGCACGCTCCGGGGCCACCTGTCCGAGGCTCTGGCGCCGCGTGCCGAGGCCCGGCGCGAGGGCACCGGCATCGGCCGCCGCGACGCCCGCACCGCAGTGCACCGGCTGCTCGCGACTCTGGCGGCACACGGAGCCCGAAGCGAGGATGCCAGCCGCCGGGCCTATGCCGCCGGCATCGAGACGCTGGACGGCGACTGGCCTGCCTACCGCCCGCTGACCGAGTGGCAGCGGGAGCTGGACGCCTCGCTGCACACGCTGCGGCATCTCTCCGGCGCCGCCCGGCGCCGTGTGGTGGTGGCCCTGGTCGCCGTGATTCGGCACGACCTACGGACCACCCTGACCGAGGCGGAACTCCTGCGCGCCGTCTGTGCCATGCTGGATTGCCCGCTGCCACCGCTGGCGGCCGAGGTCACGGCCGACTGAGGACGCCCGGATCGCTCCTCCGCGGATCGCGCCTTGCCGAAATCGCGTATCATTCTCGTCAAGGCCGTGCAGGAGCCGCCGGGCCGCGAGCGAGACCCGCCGCGTGGCCGCCCGGGGCCGGCCGGCGAATAAACCGGAAGAGCGAGCAAAGCAATGAGAACCCTGATGACCGCCTGGATCTGTGCGGCCGTCCTGCTGACCGGCACGGCCCGGGCAGAGACGCCGGAGGAGCAGCGTCTCACCGACGCGATCGAAGTCCTCGAGCAGCTGGCCGCCATCCCCGAGAATGGAATACCGCCGGCGCTGCTCGGCAGCGCCTACGGGGTAGCCGTCATACCCAACGTCGTGAAGGTGGGCCTCGTCGTGGGGGCGAGATGGGGCCGGGGCGTCCTGGTCGTGCGCCAGCCCGACGGGCAGTGGAGCCAGCCCGCCTTCATCTCGGTGACGGGCGGCAGCGTGGGCTGGCAGGCCGGCGCCCAGTCCTCTGACCTGATCCTGGTCTTCAAGAACCGACGGGGCGTCGAAGGCATCACCGACGGCAAGCTCACGCTGGGCGCGGACGCCTCCGTGGCCGCGGGCCCGGTAGGCCGCTATACCTCCGCCAGCACCGACATACGCCTGCGCTCCGAGGTCTATTCCTATTCGCGGACCCGCGGCCTGTTCCTGGGTGTCGCGCTCGACGGTGCCGCACTCAGCATCGACCAGTCCGCCAACGCCGCGTTTTACGCGCAGCCGGGCGTGAGCGCCGAGGCGATCTTCGCAGCCGACGGCGTCACGGCACCGGTGGAGGTGCGGCACTTCATTGCCACGCTGACACGTCTGACGCCGGAGGACGGCACTGCCCTGCCGCCGCCGGACGGAAACGCCGGAGCCGGCGACGATGCCGCCGAGGGCGGTGACGGGCCCGAGCCTGCGGTGCGTACCTACGGCATCGGAGACGGCGCGGGCGAGCCACCCCCCGCGGAGGAACCGGACGAACCCGAGACCTTCGAGCCGGTCGAGCCTGACTAGGCCGACTAGGCCGACTAGGCCGACTAGGCCGACGAGGTCACGGCGTCCGGGAGTAGCTGAAGAGCCGGGTCGAGCTGCCGGGCTGGATCGGCAGGCCGCGGTCCGGCGGCCGGTCAGCCGTCGCCGGACTGAGCGTCCTGCGCGCCGGCATCCGGAGTACCACCGGCCGGCATGCCCGCGGCCTCGGGCGCTTCGCCGGCCGGAGCGCCGCCGCCGCCCTCGATGAGCTGCTGCAGCAGCTTTGCCTCCTCGGCCCGGCGCTCGGCCTCCGCCGCCCGCAGCCGCGCCTCGTCGGCCGCCCGCTGCAGTTCACGCAGCTCCTCCAGCTTGCGCTGGGATCGGGCCTCCAGCTCCCGCAGCCGTTCCTCCTCCTCGGCCACCGAGATACGGTGAGCCGCCTCCCGGGCGTTCTGGCACTCCGGGTCGCGCAGCGTGCGGGTGCGGTCGGCGTTGCAGCGGGCCAGGGTGGCCTCCAGACCGATGGGATCGTCCAGAAACTCGGACGTGGTGCGTGGCGGCGGCTCCGGCACGCACGCCGCCGCCGTGACGAGGACGGCCGCTGCGGCGAAAACTCTGCAGACTCTCGGCATCACTGGATCGACGAACCCGGTGCAACGACTGGAATTGCGGGGATATTACCACCCCGCGGCGGCGCTTCCCGTGACGCAGGTCCGCCCTCGGCCATGATCTGTCACCGCTCCCCGGCGTCGGTTACCATTGCCGCGAGCCGCGACGGCCGCCGCGGCAAGGGGGCCTTGCCGGGGAAGCGCCATGGCGGAATCTGCGCGAAGCCAGTTCGTTCTGCTGCGGGAACGGAGGTTCCTGCCCTTCTTCCTGACCCAGTTCCTCGGTGCGCTGAACGACAACGTCCTGCGCAACGGGCTCATCTTCCTGTTCACCTTTCATGCGGTGACCGTCGCCGGCCTGGCGCCCCCGCTGATGGTCAACCTGAGCGCAGCCCTGTTCATCCTGCCGTTCTTCCTGTTCTCCGCCATCGCCGGACAGTTGGCCGACAAGTACGACAAGGCGCTCCTCATGCGTCGGGTGAAGCTCGCCGAGATCGCGCTGATGCTCATGGCGGCCTTCGCCGTGACCGCGGCGCACGCCGGCGCCCTGCTGGTACTGGTGTTCCTCATGGGGCTGCAGTCGACGATGTTCGGCCCGGTGAAGTACTCGATCCTGCCCCAGACGCTCAGCGAGAGCGAGATCGTCGGCGGCAACGGCCTGGTGGAAGGCGGCACCTACCTGGCCATCATCCTGGGGCTGATGCTCGGCGGACTCGCCGCCGCGGCGGGCGGCCCCGGCTCGCTGCCGCTCGCGCTGCTGCTGGTGGGTTTCGCGGTGGCCGGCTACGCCGCCTCGCGCTACATCCCGGAGGCGCCACCCCCGGAACCGGACCTGGCGCTGCGCTGGAATCCGTTGACCGAGACGCTGCGCATCATGCGCTTCGCCGGGGAGGAGCGCAGCGTGCTGCTCGCCATCCTCGGCATCTCCTGGTTCTGGAGCTTCGGCTTCGTTGCCCTCTCCGAGCTGCCGGTCTATACCGCCGAGATCCTGCGCGGCGACCCCGGTGTCGCTACGGCCCTGCTGATGGCCTTCGCCGTGGGCATCGCACTCGGTGCGCTGTTGTGCGAGCGGCTGTCCGGGCACCGGATCGAGCTCGGACTCGTGCCCATCGGTGCCCTGGGTCTCACCGTGTTCGCGCTGGACGTGTACCTGGCCCGACCCACGGCGCTGGCGGCGGAGCCCGCCGGCATCGTCACCACGTTCGGTCGCGAAGGCACCCTGCGGGTGTTCATCGACTTCCTGCTGCTGGGCATATTCGGCGGGCTGTTCAGCGTGCCGCTGTATGCGCTGGTGCAGGAGCGCAGCGCCGTGGTGCACCGCTCGCGCATCATCGCCGCCAACAACATCATCAACGCGCTGTTCATGGTGCTTGCAACGGGCCTGGCGCTGGCCGCGCTGGCCGCGGGCCTGTCGTTGCCGGCGCTGTTCCTGGCTCTGGCCGCCGTAAACGCCCTGGTCGCGGTCTACCTCTGCGTTACGCTGCCGGAATTTCTGCTGCGCCTGTCCGCCTGGCTGCTGGTGCACGTGATGTACCGGGTGCGAACCCGGGGCCTTGACAACATCCCGGCGACGGGACCGGCGGTGCTGGTCTGCAATCACGTCAGCTTCGTCGACGCGCTGATCATCGGCGGCCTGGTGCGCCGTCCCGTGCGCTTCGTCATGCACCACCGCATCTTCGCGGTGCCGGTGCTCTCCTACCTGTTCCGTGCCGCCCGCGCCATCCCGATCGCCTCGCGCCGCGACGACGAAGCGCTCCTGGAGGCTGCCTACCGCACCATCGACGACGAACTCGCCGCCGGCCACCTGGTCTGCATCTTCCCGGAAGGAGCCCTGACGCCGGACGGCAGAATTGCCCCTTTCCGGCACGGCATCGAGCGCATCCTCGCCCGGCGGCCGGTTCCCGTCGTGCCGATGGCGCTGCGCGGACTCTGGGACAGCTGGTTCAGCCGCCGGGGCGGCCGCGCGGTACTGAAACGGCCGCGGCGCTTCCGGGCCCGCATCGAGCTGCAGGCGGCGGTCCCGCTGCCGCCGGGCAAGGTCAGCGCTCGGGGTCTGGAGCTGGTTGTTCGCGCCCTGCGGGGGCCGGCTCGCTAAGTACGGCGGTGGCCGCGCGCAGGCGCTCCCGCCACTGCTCGACGAGCAGCTGCGACTCGCCCTGCAGCGGCGGCACGTCCGCGGCACCCAGGCTCAGGCTCACGGACCGGGGCGTGCCGTGCCCGGCCAGGACGCGCGCCCGCTCACCGTCGGCGCCGCTCAGGCTCATCCCGCCCCGGATAACGGTGGCCGGGAGCAGCCGGGTAGACTGCGGCAGCAGCTGGAAGACGGACAGGCGGTAGCGATGCAGCCAGTGGCCGCTGCGCGCCACCAGGTGGTCGCCGTCCCCACTGAAGGCCAGAGCGACCGCGGGCACCGGCAGCGGATCGGCCGCGCCTTTCAGCTGGCCATCCGCCAGGTCCAGTAGCTGCAGCGCACCCTCGGCCGTAGCCACGGCGAGGACGTCCCCGTCCCGGGTCAGCGCCAGCGCGGTCACGCCGCTGCCGACCCCGGCGAGGCGCTCCAGCCGGTCCGTCTGCCCCAGCTGCCACAGGCTGCCGGCTTCGTCGCCGAGCACGAATCCCCCGCCGCCGGGCAGGCTCTGCACCGCGGTTACGGGGGCGCCCGGCCGGCGCTGAGAGAGCAGACGGCCCTCGCTCGCGTCCCAGATCTGCAGATGCGGGCCGGCGACCAGCGCGACGCGCTCGCCGTCGCCGGATACGGCCAGGTCACTGACCGGGTGCGCGGCCGGCTGCAGGGCGATGAAATCCCGGGGCTCACCGGCCCGCGCGTCCCAGACACGCAGACTGCCGTTTACGGCCGCGGTGGCCAGCAGGCTGCCATCGGGACTGAAGGCGGCGCAACAGACCGCCCGGGTATGGCCGAAGTAGTTCACCCGCTCCTCCGGCGATGCGAGGGAGACCGCGGCGTCTTCGCCGGCAAGCTGCAGACGCAGGCTGCCGTCCCGGGTACCCAGCGCCGTGGTGCGGCCATCCGGCGACAGTGCTACCGCCGTCACGTCGTCGTCCCCGGCTGTGGCGGCGGGGCGAGCAGCCGGAAAACGCCACACGCGCACCCAGCCTTCCCGCGGACTGCCCGTCACGGCCAGGCGGTCGGCGTCCCGGTGAGCGCCCCAGACCGGCTGTCCCGGCGCGAACCCCCCTCGCAGGAGGGGCGCGTCGACGGGTTGCAGCGCGCCGTCGAGCAGGCGGAAACCGGACGCGCCCGTCCCCACCAGCAGTCGGTCGCCGGTCTCGTCGAAACTCACCTCCCAGGGCCCCGGCGCCGGGTAGCGCCGGACCCGTCCGACGCCGTCCTCGCCGGCACGCCACAGCATCAGGCCGCCGTCGGCGAGCTGCACGGACAGTCGCTCGCCCCGGCCGTCGAAGCGTAACGCGACCGGCACGCCGGGCGGATCCAGCTCTGCGAACGGCTGTTCTTCGCCGAAACGCCAGACGCGCACCGCGCGGTCCGGGTCGGCGACGGCCACGAGCCTGCCGCCCGGCGCGATCGCGATGGCGCTGTGGTCCACGCCGGAGGCTGTGGACCCGAGCTGCCGCCCCTCGATCAGGTCGAAGCCCTCGACGGCACGTTCCGGGCCGGCGCCCACCAGTGCGAGGACCTCGCCGTCGGGGGACAGGGCGCTCAGAACGGCGTCGCGGCCGACGCCGGGCAGCTCCACCGGATCCCCGGTGGACAGGGTCCACGCCTCGATACCCGCCGCCCCGTGTACGAGCACGACGCGCTGGTCCAATACGAAGCCGATGATGCGATCCTCACGGGTGACGGGCAGCGAGGAGACGGGGCTGCGCGACGCCAGGTCCCAGACTCGCGCGGCCGCATCGCCGCCCGGCGGCACGGCGATGGCGTAGCGCCCCGCGGGACCGAGGAACAGTAATGACTCCGCTTCTGCTACTGGGTCCTCCAGCGCAAGCGGCGGCGGGGCCGGCGATGCGTCCGCACGAACGTCGCCGAAATCGAGGCTCCAGCCCGCGAGGGTGCCGGTGACGCCGGGCACCCGGTCGGCAATCGAGAGGGTCCAGGTGCCGTTCCGCGGCTCGTCCGCGAGCGGCGCCAGCACGCCGCCGGTGCCGGCCGTGAAACGATGCCGCGTCGGAGCGCCGGCGGCGAGGCCCGGCTGGAAGGTGACGCTCCGGCCGGAGGGCGCGGTGAGCGTGATGCTGAGGTCGAACGGACGGTCGTGGTCGAGCCGGGCCTCCAGCACCAGAGCCGCGCCGGCGCGGCCCTCGGCCTGCACCTGCCTGCGGCTCACGGCGGGAAGAAACCGCAGCGCCGTAGCCTGCCAGGCCGGTTCGGCCACCGGCGGCAGCCGGTCGATGCCCCAGCCGTGCACGGTGTTGCCGCGGGCGGCGATCAACCGCCGCCCGTCCCGTGCGAGCACGGCCTGATCGAAACCCCTTGGCACCCGCAGCGTGGCGGCCAGCAGGTCGTAATCCTCGCCGATCAGCGCAGCCGCCTGCCGGCGCCGCTCCACCGTGGGCTCCGCCAGCGAGCGAATACGCGCGAGCAGAGCCGCGTCGCGCTCGTGGCGGAACTCTGCCGCCAGGGCCCTGCGGTCCCAGAATTCCGCCACCAGCTGATCGGCCAGGGGCTCCGCGCCCGGCAGTGTCCGCAACAGCTCGTCGGCCGCCTCCACCGCCGCCGCGTCGTCTGCGCCCCGGCTCATGCGGGAGAGGTAGTCCAGGAACATTCGCTCGGCGCTGGCACCGTGGCCCGGCAGCCGGGACAGGGTCTGCCAGGCATCCCTGGCTTCGGGCAGGCTCGCGTCGGCGGAGGTCAGGACGGAGGTCCACGGGCGCGGCAGGTACTGCGTGTACCAGATCGGCACCAGGATGGTGAGCAGCACCGCCGCCGCCACTGCGCTGATGCGCCGCCAGCGGAACGGCAGCTGCTCGTTGGCCCAGCGCGCCGTGAACACCTGGTGGTACAGACGGTTGCGCACGGCCAGGGTGCCGCCACGGGTGGGCATCAGCAGCCCCTGGGAAATCAGCCGCCGCTGGGCCGACGACTCGGGGTCGAGGATCACCTTGCCGCCCTTGCGCACGCGGCCGTACACCGCCAGGATCTCGTCGTGCTCCCTGCGCGGCTCGGTCAGCGCATGGTGCAGGTAACTGAGATGCGGCTCGTTGCGCAGCGCCGAGGGATTCAGGTACAGCCGATAGGCCAGCGCGTCGACCACGAACGCCGGGTCCTCCAGGTCGGCTTCCCGCATCCTCGCCCGGGCGACGGCGCGGGCGAGCTTCTGCGTGAGATAGGGCTGGCCATTGGTCCAGAAGTGGATCCGCTCCAGCGCCTCCTTCGCACGCGGCGCAGGCAGCCCGAGTGCCGGGGCGAACACCTCCAGCTGGTGCGGGCGGAAATCCCGCAGCACTACCGGCTGGGCAACGGCGAAGGGGGAATACTCCGAGTCGGCGTCGAAACCCTCCGGCACGCTGATGCCCAGCATGACGAAATTCAGCCGAGCCAGCGCCGGCTCGGCGGCACGGGCATTGTGGGCCGCCCGGATGCTCGCCAGCAGCTGTTCCACGCCGGCGAAATTATCCAGGCACTGCATCTCGTCGATGAAGATGGTGACCGGCCCGTTCGTGCTGTCCAGGATCAGGTCCCAGTAGAGTTCGGTGAGCCGCTGGCGGTTCGTGAGCACCGCCTTGTCCTGCCACCACTCCTGCAGGTCCACCTTCAACCTGAGCTGGCGAATCAGACGGAAGGCGAAGCTGTAGAACCAGCGGCCCAGGTCGTCCGGGCGCTCCCTGGAACCTACCTGGGTGAGATCGACGACGGCGACGTGGCGGCCCTCGCCGCGCAACTCCTCGGCGAGCCGCGCCATCAGGCTCGACTTGCCCATGTGGCGGGGTGCCATGACCTGGACGTATTCGCCGGCGCGCACGAGCCGACCGAGTTCCCGGTCGGCGGCGCGGCGCACGTAGCAGCCCCTCCCGGGCTGCACCGGGCCGCCCGCGACGAAGAAGCCGTCGAGATCCCGGCGGCGGCCTTCCTGTTTTTTCTTCCCCGGCTGGCTCATGGCATCCCGGCGGTTATCATGCGTCTGTCACGCGTCCCGTCGCCGGGCCCCGCGGGGGCCCGTTTCGGGCCATTCTGGCCAAAACCCGGGACGGGCGCTATCCCGGCCTACGCACGGCGGCACGGAGCGATGCAAGACACCGAACTACTGAAGAGCGACACCTTCGGCCGGGTGCTGCGGCTGCGCGGCGAGACTGGCCGTGTGTGCATCCGGCGCGACGTGACCGCGGCTCGCCCTTGGGCGCGCTGGCTGGCGCGCCGCCTGGCGCGCCGTGAGGCCCGGGCGCTGGCCGTGCTGGCCGGGGTGCCTGGAACGCCCGCGGTGCTCAGCACCGGCCGTTGGGGCCTCGACCGGGAGTGGCTGGCGGGGCGGCCCATGCACGAGGCCCGGCCGCGCGACCCGCGCTATTTCCGGGAAGCCTTCCGGCTGCTGCGGCGCCTGCATCGCGCCGGCGTCGCCCACAACGATCTGGCCAAGGAGCCGAACTGGCTGGTGGACGACGCGGGCCGTCCGGCCCTGGTGGACTTCCAGCTGGCCTCGGTCAGCCGGCGGCGCGGCCCGCTGTTCCGGCTGCTGGCGCGGGAGGACCTGCGCCATTTCCTGAAGCACAAGCGCACCTACCTTCCCGAGGCCCTCACCGCCAGGGAGCGGCGCATCCTCGCCACGCCGGCCTGGACGTCGCGAATCTGGATGGCCTCCGGCAAACGTCTCTACCTGCTGGTCACCCGCCGGTGGCTGGGCTGGGCGGACCGGGAGGGCGCCGGCGACCGTGCGCCGCGTACCGACCGAACGCGGTGACGCAGCCATCTGAACCGTTATAATTCCGTCTCCCGCCAGCTTCGAGCCATCATGGATTACGCTCACCGCCACAACCTCGTCGATCCCGGGCAGGTCGCCCGGGAACGCCCGTGGGGTATCCGGGTCACGCTGCCGCCGTCGGACCCGTTCAACAACCTGGTCGGCGCAGACTGGGAGAAGTATCACTGGTACCCCACCGAGCGTGAACGGGACGAGGCACTGGAGCGGATGCGTACCCGGCACGGCTACTACCGCATCGGCGACGAGGTGAGCCTCATCTTCGAGAAGGTACGGAGGGAAACCTGATGGCGGCGCGTAGCGGCCACGGAGCCCGCCTCGCGTCGGCGCTCCTGGCGGCCGCCGCGCTGTGCGCGTCGCCGGCGGCGCCGGCGGACGGGGCGGAGCCGATCCAGGAGATCGTGGTCACCGCCACCCGTCGCGACCAGCCGCTGATCGCGGCCACCGGCAATGCGGCGCGCATCGACGGCGAGGCGATCGAGGCGCTGGGGCACCACCACGTGCACGAACTGATGCTGGAGATGCCGGGCACCTGGATCAGCCGCGGCAGCGGTCAGGAACACCTCACCGCCATCCGCTCGCCGGTGCTGACCGGCGCCGGCTCCTGCGGGGCGTTCCTGTTCCTCGAGGACGGCCTGCCCGTGCGCCCCACCGGCTTCTGCAACGTCAACCAGCTGTTCGAGGTGAACACCGAGCAGGCCGGCGCCGTGGAGGTGGTGCGCGGTCCCGGCAGCGCCTTCTACGGCTCCAACGCGCTGCACGGGCTGGTGAACGTGATCACCCCCGATCCGCGCAGCGACCGGCGCCGCGGGTTGAGCGTGGAAGCCGGACCCAACGATTACGTACGCGGCTCGGTGCGCTGGGCCGGCGGCGAGGCGGCACCCTGGCTGCTGCGCCTGCACGGCGAGGAGGACGGCGGCTTCCGGGCCGACTCCGGCTACGGCCAGGGCAAACTGAACCTGAATGTGGTGACGCCGCTCGCGGGGCGGGATGTGCGCTGGTCTTTCGCCGCAACCCATCTGGAGCAGGAGACCGCCGGGTTCATCCTGGGCGAGAACGCCTACGAGGATCCTGACATCAACCGGACGAACCCGAACCCGGAAGCCTTCCGGGATGCCGACGCGCAGCGCCTCACCGCACGCTGGACGGCGCTCAGGCGTGAGGCGGTGGCGCTGGACCTGACCGCGTTCGCGCGCCGTTCCGACATGGACTTCCTGCAGCACTTCCTGCCCGGCCAGCCGCTGGAGGAGAACGGCCAGGTGAGCGCGGGACTGAACGGCGTGCTGGATTTCACGGGCGGCAGCCTGCCGCTGCTCGCCGGTGTCGACCTGGAGTGGTCCGACGGCTATCTGCGCCAGACCCAGGACGGCCCCGTGGAAGACGGCCCGCCGTTCCTGGTGGAGACCCGGCCGCCGGGCAAGCAGTACGACTACGAGGTGAGCGCCTGGTCGGCCGCGCCCTTCGTCCACTGGACGCCGAGCATCGGCGAGCGCGTGACCCTGGAACTCGGCCTGCGGCTGGAGCACCTGCGCTACGACTACGACAACCGGATGCTCACCGGCAACACCCGCGACGACGGCACCCCCTGCGGCTTCGGCGGCTGCCTCTACACCCGGCCGGCGGATCGCAGCGACGACTTCACCAACCTGGCGCCGAAGGTCGGGGTGAACTACCGGCTCGATGCCTCCCAGGCGCTGTTCGCCAACCTGCGCCGCGGCTTCCGTGCGCCCCAGGCAACCGAGCTATACCGCCTGCAGAACGGTCAGGAAGTGGCCGACCTGGACAGCGAGCGGGTGGACAGCCTGGAGTTCGGCTATCGCCGCCTGGGCAACGCCGTTCGGCTGGAACTGGTGGGCTTCCTGATGGACAAGGAAGATAGCGTCCTCAGGGACGCCGAAGGGTTCAACGTGAGCGGCGGCGCCAGCCGCCACATCGGCCTGGAAGTCAACTTCGACTGGCGGCTCTCGGACACGCTGAGCCTGTCGCTGGACGGCACCTGGACCCGGCAGACCTACGAGTTCGGCCTGGTCGCGGCGCGGGGTGAGACCTTCGTCTCCGGCAATCTGGTGGACACCGCACCGCAGACGCTGGCGAATCTGAAGCTGCGCTGGGAACCCCGGGCCGGCTATGCCTTCACCGCCGACCTGCGCCACCAGGGCAGCTACTATCTCGACGCGGAGAACGAACACCGCTACCCCGGCCACGAACTGCTGGACCTCGGCGCGGAACTCGATCTCACGCCCGGCCTCGGCCTGCGTGCCCGCCTGAACAACGTCACCGACCGGGACTACGCCGACCGCGCCGACTTCGCGTTCGGCAACTACCGCTACTTCCCCGGTCGCGGCCGGGAGCTATACGTGGAATTCTCCTGGCGCCTCGCACCGGCACGGTAGCGGGGTGGGACTGCCGGGCGCTATCCCTCATAATACGAGCCTATCGACCCGGCGGCACCGGCGCCCGCCCGCGGCTGCCGCCGCCCGAACAACGACATCCAGAACGGAGACATCATGTCCGAACCGACACTGACACCGCCCCAGGGCGGCCAGAAGATCACCATCGACAACGGCAGGATGAACGTGCCGGACAATCCCATCATCCCCTACATCGAGGGTGACGGCACCGGTCCGGACATCTGGGCTGCCGCCGTGCGTGTCTTCGACGCGGCCGTGGAGAAGGCCTACGACGGGGAGCGAAAGATCCACTGGATGGAGATCTTCGCGGGACAGAAATCCAATGACCGATTCAACAGCTGGCTGCCGGAGAGCACCGTGGACGCGTGCCGGGAGTACCTGGTTTCCATCAAGGGCCCGCTCACCACGCCGATCGGCGGCGGCATCCGCTCGCTGAACGTTGCCCTGCGCCAGCTGCTCGACCTCTACGTCTGCCTGCGGCCGGTGCGCTGGTTCGAGGGCGTGCCCTCGCCGGTGCGAAAGCCCGCCGACGTGGACATGGCGATATTCCGCGAGAACACGGAAGACATCTACGCCGGCATCGAGTTCGAGGAAGGCTCGGACGACAACGCCCGCTTTTTGCGTATCCTCAAGGAGAACTTTCCGGCCGAGTACAACAAGATCCGCTTCCCCGAGACGTCGGGCATCGGCATCAAGCCGGTCTCCCGCGAGGGCACCGAACGCCTCGTGCGGGCGGCGATCCAGTACGCCATCGACAACAAGAGGAAGAGCGTGACCTTCGTGCACAAGGGCAACATCATGAAGTTCACCGAGGGCGCCTTCCGTAACTGGGGGTACCGGCTGGCCGAGAGCGAGTTCGCCGACCAGACCTACACCTGGGACCGGTACGACCGCACCCTGGCCGAGAAGGGCCGCGACGCTGCCAACGAGGAGCAGGAGGCGGCGCTGGCCGAGGGCCGCATCCTAGTCAAGGACGCCATTGCCGATATCACGCTGCAGCAGGTGCTGACCCGGCCGGCCGAGTTCGAGGTGATCGCCACCATGAACCTGAACGGCGACTATCTGTCGGACGCTCTGGCCGCCCAGGTCGGCGGCATCGGCATCGCGCCGGGCGGCAACGTTAACTACGAAACCGGCCACGCCGTCTTCGAGGCCACCCACGGCACGGCGCCGAAATATGCCGGTCAGGACAAGGTGAACCCGGGCTCGGTGATCCTGTCCGGCGAGATGATGCTGCGCCATCTCGGCTGGGAGGAAGCCGCGGACAGGATCATCCAGGCCATGGACAGGACGATCGGTTCCAAGACGGTGACCTACGACTTCGCGCGCCTGATGGACGGCGCCACCGAGGTGAAGTGCAGCGAGTTCGCCACGGCCATGATCGGCAACATGTAAGCCGGCGGGACCGGTCCAACCTTGAGCCCGGATGACGACGCCTCCACGCTGGCCGCCGACAAGGCGGAGTTCATCGTGGAGGCGTTCCTCCACTACAACCGCGAGTTCCGTCGCATCACCCGCCGCGCCCGCGGCCGGTTCGAGCGCCGCGAGTGGGCCGCGGGCCAGGAGGATGCCGCAGAGCGCATCGACCTCTACGACCGCATCGTGAAGGGCACCGTGGCCGAGCTGCGGACGCGCCTCGACGACCGCGCGCAGGACAGGGAGCTGTGGGCCGCCATCAAGGCGCACTACGCCCGCAGAATCCTGGACTACCCGGACTCGGAGTTCTTCAAGACGTTTTTCAGCTCGATCACCCGGCGCATATTCGCCACCATCGGGGTGGATCCGGCGGTGGAGTTCATCGCCCTGGACGTCGAACCTGCCGAGCATACGCTGGACGGTATCCAGCGGCGCGTCTATCGCAACCGGGGCGCGCTGGACTTCGTCTTCGACGAGGTTCTGTCCGACTACCACTTCGCGGTGCCGTTCCGGGACCGGGAACGCACCATCAATTACATCACGCTGGAGGTGAACGCCTTCCGCGACTCGCACGGCCCCGGCGCGCGCATCCGCCGCGTCGAGTTGCTGGAACCGGTGTTCTACCAGGGGACCCGGGCGTACCTGGTGGGGCGGCTGCAGGGCAATGACTGGTGGTCACCGCTGGTGATCGCGCTGAAGAACACCGACGAGGGCATCTATGCCGATGCGGTCATCCTGTCGGAGAACGACGTGAGCATGCTGTTCGGCTTCACCCGCAGCTATTTCCACGTGGATCTGGAGGTGGTGGGCGCGACGGTAGCCATGCTGAAGTCCATGATGTCGAGGAAGCCGATTGCGGAGATCTACACCGTGCTCGGCCGGGCCAAGCAGGGCAAGACGGAGCGCTATCGCAGCTTCTTCCGCCATCTCGAACACTCGGACGACCTCTTCGTGCGTGCCAGGGGCGACAAGGGCATGGTGATGGAGGTATTTACGCTGCCCTCGTACGACATCGTGTTCAAGGTCATCAAGGACCGCTTCGCCTTCCCGAAGACGACGGTGCGCAAGGACGTGCTGGAGAAGTACCAGCTCGTCTTCAAGCACGACCGGGCGGGACGGCTGGTGGACGCGCAGGAGTTCCGCCGGCTGGAGTTCGGCAAACACCGCTTCGAGGAGTCGCTGCTGGAGGATCTGCTGGCCGGCTGTGCCGACACGTGCCGCATCGAAGGCGACGACCTGATCGTGGAGCACGCCTACATCGAGCGCCGGCTCACGCCGCTGAATCTGTATCTGCAGGAGGCCGAGCACGATGATGCACTGTGGGCGGTCATCGACTACGGTCAGGCCATCCGGGATCTGGCCTTCAGCAATATCTTCGCCGGCGACCTGCTGCTGAAGAACTTCGGCGTCACCCGTCACGGCCGGGTGATCTTCTACGACTACGACGAGCTGTGCCTGGTCACCGAGGCGAATTTTCGCAACATGCCGACGCCACGGGACGACATGGAGGAGATGCAGTCGGGCGCGTGGTTCTACGTGGGCCCGAACGATGTGTTCCCGGAGCAGTTCATCGAGTTCCTGGGCCTGAAACCGGAGTACCGAGAGGCGTTCATGGAACACCACGCCGAACTCCTACAGGCCGAGTGGTGGATCGGCGTGCAGAAGCGCCTGAAAGCCGGTGAGATCATCGAGGTGGTGCCCTACTCGCCGCGCAGCTGGGCCGACCACCGCGGCCCGGGCCTCTCCGCCCTCCGCCATTAAGGTGCCGGACCGAACTTTTTAAACTTTTGCAACTTGTTCCTTGGGCCAACCGACAGGCAGCCGTAACACTCATTCGCTGTCGTCGAGGCAAACAAGTTGCAAAAGTTTAAAAAGTTCGGTCCGGCACCTGGAAGCGGTCGAGTCTATCCCGGTAGGCGGTTTTTGCCGCCTCGCGCTCGTCGTCGCTCCAGCCGCGGTGGCGGCCGGCGACGGAGGCTACGGCATCCAGCGCGTCCAGCCCCAGCTTCGGACCCAGGCCGATCATCATCCGGCGCTGCAGCAGATCATCCAGGGTGCGCGCGTACTCCTGCTCCAGGCTGAAGACGACCTCGGCGGCGATGGCGCCCGTGCGCCTGCACACGACCTCACCCAGCGCCGGCTCCGCGACCGCCATCTCCGCGATCTCCAGTGCCCGACTGCCGTAGACCGACAGCAGGTGCTCGGCCGTATCCTCCGCCACTATACCCGCCGCGGCCAGCCGTTCCCGCGCTACCGCGAAATCCGCACCGCCGGGCAGCGGCTCGTCGTCGGTGGGACAGTCCGGCAGATCGCGCTCCAGCAGCCGGGCGATCCGGTCCACCACCTCCTCCGCCAGGTGGCGATACGTGGTGAGCTTGCCGCCGATGATCGACAACAGCCCCCGGGCCACGTCGTCGTGCTCGCGGATGATGTGTTTGCGGGTGATGGCCCCCTCCGGCCCCTCCTCCCAGGGCAGCGGCCGCACGCCACAGTAAGTGTAGTGCACCGATTCGCGTTGGAGCCCCGCCGACGGGAACACCCGGTTGGCCTCGGTAAGCAGGTAATCCACCTCCTCGGCGCTGGCCCGGGCGTCGGCCGGATCACCCGAAAAGCGGATATCGGTGGTGCCGATCAGATACAGCCCGGCCCACGGGATAATGAACATGGGCCGGCCGTCGGCCTCCGCCTCGATGTAGAACGCGCTCTTCGGCGCCCCCTCGAACGGCGACACGACGACGTGGCTGCCCTTGGTGCCGCCCATCAGCCGCGGCAGCCGCGCCGGCAGGCCCTTAAGCACCCGGTCCACCCACGGCCCGCCGGCATTAACGACCACGGGCGCATGCACCCGGTGGCGCTCGCCCGTGGCCAGATCCCGATAGATCGCCCCGTCCATCGTACCCGTACCGTCGCACAACTCCTCCACCCGGCAGTAGTTGCGCAGCACGGCTCCCGCACGACCCGCGGCCACCAGATTTTCGATCACCAGCCGTTCCGCCCAAGGCACCTGGGCGTCGTAGTAGGCGGCGGCGCCGCGCAGGCCCTCCGTCAGTATCCCCGGTTCCTCGGCGAGCAGCTCCCGGCGGCTCAGCATGTCGTGGCCCGGCAGTTCCTTGCCCAGGGAGAGCAGGTCGTAGGCGATCATCCCCGCCCGGATCAGCGCCCTGCCCCGCTGGCCGCCCCGGTAAACCGGAATCACCAGCTTCAGCGAGTGCACCAGGTGGGGCGCGGCCTCGAGCAGGCGGCGGCGCTCGTGCAGCGACTCGTAGACCAGTGAAATCTCGGCGTACTCCAGGTAGCGCAGACCGCCGTGGATCAGCCGGCTGGACCAGGCCGTCGTCCCGCTGGTGAAATCGTCCTGCTCGAGCAGCAGCACGGCGAGGCCGCGCTCGGCCGCGTCCCGGGCGATTCCGGCGCCGTTGACGCCGCCGCCGACGACGACCACATCGTAGCGGGGCCCGCTGCCGCCCGCCTCGCCGCTCACGGCCGGGTCTGCCCGTCGCCCCGCACCAGGTACTTGTAGCTCGTGAGCTGCTCGGCGCCCACCGGGCCCCGGGCGTGGATGCGGCCGGTGGCGATGCCGATCTCCGCACCCATGCCGAACTCGCCGCCGTCGGCGAACTGGGTGGAGGCGTTGTGCAGCAGGATCGCGCTGTCGAGTTCGCGGAAGAACTGCTCCACCGGCGCCGCCGCCTCCGCGATGATGGACTCCGTGTGCCCCGAGCCGTAGCGGCGGATGTGCTCGACGGCGCCCTCCACACCGTCGACCACGCGGACGGCGATCACCGCATCGAGATACTCCGTGGTCCAGTCCGCCTCTTCCGCCGGCTCGCAGTCGTCCAGTATGCGGCAGGCCTCCGCATCGCCCCGCAACCGGCAGCCCGCCCCGGCCAGCGCCTCGCCGATGCGGGGCAGCAGGGTCTCCGCCACCGCGCCGTCGACCAGCAGCGTCTCCGCCGCGCCGCAGATGCCCGTACGGCGCATCTTGGAATTCACCACGACCGCCACCGCATTGCCGGCATCCGCACTGGCGTCCACATAGACATGGCACAGGCCCTCGAGGTGGCCGATCACCGGCACCCGGGCGTCGCGCTGCACCCGCTCGACGAGGCTCCGGCCGCCGCGCGGCACCACCACGTCCACGCAGCCGTCCAGCCCGGAGAGCAGCGCGCCGACGGCCGCCCGGTCGCGGGTGGGCACCATCTGGATGGCCGCCTCGGGCAGGCCGGCGGCGGCCAGCCCCGCCGTCAGGCTGGCCAGGATCGCCCGGCTGGAGTGGTAGCTCTCCGAGCCGCCGCGCAGTATCACCGCGTTGCCGGACCTCAGGCACAGACCGCCCGCATCGGCCGTCACGTTGGGGCGGCTCTCGTAGATGATACCGATCACCCCCAGCGGCACCGACACGCGCTGGATGACGAGCCCGTTCGGCCGCTGCCACTCGGCGAGTACCCGGCCCACGGGATCCGGCAGCGCGGCGATCGCCTCCAGGCCGGCTGCCATCGCCTCGATCCGCGCCTCGTCCAGCGCCAGGCGGTCCAGCATGGCGGCCGACAGGCCCTTCTCCCGAGCCAGCGCCATGTCCCTGCCGTTGGCGCTCTGGATGTCGGCCGCGCTGCGGCGCAGGTGCCCGGCCGCCGCGTGCAGTGCCCGCTGCCGCTGCCCGGCGGTGGAGCGGGCCAGCTCGCCCGCCGCGTCCCGGGCCGCACGGCCCATGTCAGCCATGATTGCGTCGACTTCCGCCTCGATCACGCGTTCGTCCGCGCCGTCCGTCATGCCGTTGCCTCGTCTTTCCGTCCGTCGTCCGCCGCCGGGAACAGCACCAGGTCGTCCCGGTGCACCATCACGCTTCGCCCCGCGTAGCCCAGTATCTCGTCGATCTCCGCCGAGCGTCTGCCGAGGGTGCGGCGGGCATCCCCGGACCCCCAGGCGATCATACCGCGGCCGATCTCCGCGCCGTCGGGCCCGGCCAGCGCCACGGTATCGCCGCGGGCGAACTCGCCCTCCACCGCCGTGACGCCCACCGGCAGCAGGCTGGCGCCTCGGCCAAGCGCCGCGACGGCGCCCGCATCCAGCAGCAGCCGGCCGCGCGTCTCCAGGCTGCCCGCGATCCAGCGCTTGCGCGCCGCAAGCGGGCTGGCGCCCGCGCGGAACAACGTGGAACGCGCGCCGCGCTGCAGGGCGGCGATCGGCGACGTCAGCCGGCCGTCGGCGATGATCATGTCGCAGCCCGCCGCCACGGCGATGCGGGCGGCGGTCAGCTTGGTACGCATGCCGCCGGAACCCCAGCGGGAAGCACCCGGCCCCGCCATGGCCTCGATCTCGGGCGTGAGGCGGGTGACCTCGGGGATGTGTTCGGCCGCCTCGTCCACGGTGGGATCGGCGGTGTAGAGCCCGTCGATGTCGGACAACAGCAGCAGGCCGTCGGCGCTGATCATCTGCGCCACCCGGGCCGCCAGGCGGTCGTTGTCGCCGTAGCGCAGCTCGTCGGTCGCCACCGTGTCGTTCTCGTTGATCACCGGCATCGCACCGAGCTCCAGCAGCGTCTCGAGCGTGCCGCGGGCGTTGAGATGGCGGCGCCGGTCCTCCGTGTCGTCGGGGGTGACCAGCACCTGCGCCACGGTCACGCCGTGGCCGGCCATCACCGACTGCCAGGCGTGGGCCAGTCGCACCTGCCCGACGGCAGCGGCGGCCTGCTGCTCCTCCAGGCGGGAACGCCGCGGCGCGAGCCCCAGCGGGGCGCTGCCGAGCGCCACGGCGCCGGAGGAGACGACGATGACCTGATGCCCCCCGGCGCAAAGTACGGCGAGATCCGCGGCCAGCGCCTCCAGCCACTCCCGGTCCAGCGCGCCGTCCCCGGCGGTCAGCAGCGCCGAGCCGATCTTCACGACCAGCCTGCGATAGTCCCCCGGTCTGCCGCGCGAACTCACGGCGTCCGCCCCGGCACGCTCAGGCGGTGTCCCGCAGGCCCGACTCGTGGGCCAGCACCTGCTCGCCCCGG
>CAZRSA010000008.1:0-42533 GCA_964602525.1 uncultured Woeseiaceae bacterium | reverse complement strand
CCATCATGGGCATGGCCATCGACACGGAGTCGCGCACGCCGGTGATCGGCAACGTACAGGGCGGGCTGTCCGGCCCGGCCATACGGCCGATTGCGCTCCTGAAGGTGCACCAGGTGCATCAGGTGGCCAGGCCCCACGGCATACCCATCATCGGCCAGGGCGGTATCCATACCGTCGAGGACGCGCTGGAGTTCCTGATCGCCGGCGCCACGACCGTCGGTATCGGCACGGCCCTGTTCTACGACCCGCTGCTGTGCCGCAAGATCAACGACGGCATCGCCGGGTATCTCCAGCGCCACGGCATCGGATCGGTCGCGGAGCTGGTCGGCTCGCTCCAGGTACCGGACGCCGGCAACGCTCCGGTCTGCTGAGCGGGGTCAGTCGACGCCGGCGGCGTCGAGCAGCGCCTCGGCGCCGAGCCGTTCCTGGTAGTCGGGATTCACGTAGCGGAAGCGCACGAAGCCGTCGGCATCCACCAGGAAGACGCTCGGTACCGGCAACTGCTGATGATCGTGGCCCGAGGCCGCCTGGAGATCGATGCCGACGCGCCGGTAGCGCTCCGCCGTCTCGTCATCCACCCGAAAGGCCACGCCCCAGGAACGCGCGATCGCCATCGATGCGTCGGACAGCAGCCGGTAGTCGAGGTCCGGCTCCTCCAGGCTCGAGCGCAGGCGGGACGGCCGGTCGGCGGACAGGAACAGCACCTCGTAGCCCGCCTCCCGCAGCTGCGGCACGGCATGGCGCAGCTGCGCCAGATGCCGGTTGCAATAGGGGCACCAGCCGCCCCGGTAGAAGATCAGGATGGCCGGGCCGTCGAGCTCCGCCGGACGGAAGGCGTACTCGCCGCCGGCCGGACCGGACGCCGTGAAGGCCGGTGCCCGCTCGCCCACGGCGACGGGGCGCACTTCGGCCGCATCGTCCGGCACCTGCTGGGAGGCCGCGGCCACTGCCATGAGGCCGTAGAGGAAGAGAACGAGAGGCGTCTGGAGGCGCGTGCCGGGCTGCATGATCCTGGTCCGTTTCGGTTCGGGTTCACGGAGGGAGACCCGGTGGCCCCGGATTTTATTTCGGCCGTCTCAGTCCTCGATCTCCAGTGAGCGGATCTTGCGGGTGAGCGTGTTGCGGCCCCAGCCCAGTAATCGGGCCGCCTCCTGGCGATGGCCGTTGGACTCCGCCAGCGCGGCTCGGATCAGCGTGCGCTCGAACTCCGGCAACGCCTCGTCGAGCAACGGCCCGGCGCCGGGAGTCCGCAGCCGCTGCTCCGCCCAGCGGGCGAGGCTCACCGACCAGTTCTGCCTGCCGGGGGCTTCGGCCCGCCGGCCGCCGAGCTCCGGCGGAATGTCCGCGGGACCGATGACGCTGCCGGGTGCCGTTACGGTGAGACGCCGGCAGGCGTTCACCAGCTGGCGGACGTTGCCGGGCCAGTCGAAGGCAGTCAGGATCGCCAGCGCCTCGTCGCTCAGTGTCTTGGCCTCTATGCCGAGCTCCCGAGCGGCCGCAGCCAGGTAGTGGGCGAGCAGCAGCGGGATGTCCTCGCGGCGTTCGCGCAGGGGCGGTGTCTCGATGCGGATGACGTTCAGGCGGTGAAACAGATCCTCGCGGAAGCTGCCTTCCTTCACCGCCCGGCCGAGGTCGTGGTTGGTCGCGGCGATCACCCGGACGTCGACGTGGATGGGTACCTGGCCGCCCACCCGGTAGAACTCGCTCTCGGCCAGCACTCGCAGCAGCCGGGTTTGCAGCGCGGCCGACATGTCGCCGATCTCGTCCAGGAACAGGGTGCCGCCGTCGGCCTGCTCGAAGCGGCCGGTGCGCCGGGAGTCGGCGCCGGTGAAGGCGCCGCGCTCGTGACCGAACAGTTCGGATTCCAGCAGTTCCGAGGCGATGGCCGAGGTATTCAGCGCGACGAAGGGCTTGCGCGAACGGGGGCTGTGCTGATGCAGGGCGCGGGCGACGAGCTCCTTGCCGGTGCCCGATTCGCCGGTGATGAGCACCGTCATGCTGGAGCGCGCCAGGCGGCCGATGGAGCGGAAGACCTCCTGCATGGCGGGCGCCCGGCCGATCAGCGTGGGTATGACCGGCTGACTCTCGCCTTCCTCCAGCTCCCGGCTGGCCCGTTCGCGGCGGGCGCGGCGCACCAGTTCCACCGCCTCGTCCACGTCGAAGGGCTTCGGGAGGTATTCGAAGGCGCCGCCCTGATAGGCCGCCACCGCGCTGTCCAGGTCCGAGTGCGCCGTAATGACGATGACGGGCAGGTCCGGATGCTCCCGGTTCAGCCGCTGCATCAGCTCGAGGCCGTCGATGCCGGGCATGCGCACGTCGGTGACGACGACGTCCGGCACGGAGTCGGCCAGCGCATCCAGGAAATCCTCGCCCCGGTCGAAACAGCGCGGCTCCATGCCCGCCTGGGCCAGTGCCTGGTCGAGCACCCAGCGCACCGAATGGTCGTCGTCGACGACCCAGACCCTGACGCCGCTGTCGTTCACGCCGGGCACCCCTCGGCGAGGGGCAGCCGTATGTGAAACAGCGTGGAGCCCGGCCGGCTGGCAAATTCGATGAGCCCGCCGTGCCGGTTGACCAGTTCCTGGGCCAGCGGCAGGCCCAGGCCGGTACCCTCCGGGCGGCTCGTGACCAGCGGGTAGAACACCGAGTCCTGCAGGTCTTCGGGGATGCCGGGCCCGTCGTCCTCGATGTCGATGCTGGCGATGACCCGATGGCGGACGTCGCCGATGGTGAAATTGGTGACCGCCCGGGTGCGCAGTGTGACCGTGCCCTCCGGTCCCGTCGCCGCCACGGCGTTGCGAACGAGGTTCAGTACGGCCTGCACCATGAGGTCCCGGTCGAGCATCATCGGCGGTAGACCCGGGTCGTAGTCGCGCTCCAGGTTGAGGCTGCCCTCGCTCTCCGCGGTCACGAGCTGGGCGACGTGCTCCAGCACCTCGTGGATATTGGTCTCGCGCCGGGACACGCGGCCGCCCGGCCCGAGCAGTGAATCCACCAGACCGGCGAGGCGGTCGGCCTCCCGGATGATCACTCCCGTGTACTCCTTCAGCTCGGGGCTCGCGAGCTGGCGCTCGAGCAGCTGGGCTGCTCCGCGCAGGCCGCCCAGCGGGTTCTTTATCTCGTGGGCGAGCTGGCGGATGATCTTCCGCCCCGTGAAATGCTGCGCCAGCAGGGCGTTCTCCCGGGTGATGCGGGAGCGCCGGGTGACGTCGGAGAACTCCACGATCAGCGTGACGTCGGGCCGGACGCCGCCGTGGGGCGTCACCCGGCAGTCGGTGATGCGTTCCTCGTTGTCCGCGTTGCGGGCGGCGAAGGTGATCTCCCTGGCGTAGGTCTGGCCTGCCTCCATGGCCCGCTGCAGCACCTCCGCCAGCTTCTCGTTGTCGCCGCACAGCGTGACCAGCGGCGTGCCCCGGGCGCGCTCGAGGCTGACCCCGAGCAGGTTCTCGGCGGCAGGATTCAGGTCGACGACCCGGAACGCATCGTCCAGGAGTATGACGCTGGTTGAGAGATACTCGATGATGACGCGGGCCCCCTCGGCATCAGACCCGCCGGCGTCGATCAGGGAGGATTGATCACCGAGGTCTGCTGCACGTAGAACGTGACTTCGTTGCTCTGGATGAGCACGCGGCCGCTGGAATCGAGCACCCGCGCCCAGAGATTGTGGGTGCCGCGATAAACCTCCGGTATCGTGAAGCTCAGGCTCGCGGGCTCCCGGCTCTCCACCACCGAGCCGTCGAACCAGACCTCGATCTCGTGACCTTCCCTCAGACCCGGTGTCAGGCTCAACGACACATCCAGTGTGGCGCCTATGTTCCAAAGTGTCTCCTCTTCAGACGGCTGCACGATCCGGAAGCTCTCGTAGGTGAACCCCTGATCGTCCTGCTCCTCTTCCCCCGCAGCCGGCTGCGCCGGGCGCACGGACGCCGGGCGGCGGAATTCGGTGCCCTTCGACTCCGGCAGATCGACGACCTCGGCGCCCTCCACGGGGCGGTCCGTGTAGTGGACGACGCCGTCCTCGTCCACCCAGCGATAGACCTGGGCGAGGGCGGGCTGGACGAGCAGCAGTGCGACGAAGATGGCGATGAGACGCATGCCGCTAGCATAACCCGCCCCCCCGGAGCGGGCCAGCGCCCGGGCGACATAATCGCCCGGGCACCGGATCCGGTCAGAGGCTGTAGTACATGTCGAACTCCACCGGATGGGTGGTCATCCGGAGCAGCTGGACGTTCTCGTCCTTCAGCTCGATGTAGCCGTCGATGAGGTCGTCCGTGAACACGCCGCCGGCCTTCAGGAAGTCCCGATCCTTGTCGAGGGCTTCCAGCGCCGCGTCGAGAGAGAAGCACACCGTCTGCAGGTTCTTCTCCTCCTCGGGCGGCAGGTCGTAGAGATCCTTGTCGGCCGGGTCGCCCGGGTGGATCTTGTTCTGGATGCCGTCGAGGCCGGCCATCATCATCGCGGCGAAGGCGAAGTAGGGGTTCGCCATCGAATCCGGGAAGCGCACCTCGATGCGGCGACCCTTCGGGTTGGCGATGTAGGGCACGCGGATGGAGGCGGAGCGGTTCCGGGCCGAGTAGGCGAGGATGGTCGGCGCCTCGAAGCCGGGGATCAGCCGCTTGTAGCTGTTGGTGGCCGGGTTGGTGAAGGCGTTCAGCGCGCGGGCATGCTTGATGATGCCGCCGATGTAGTACAGGGCGGTCTCCGACAGTCCGCCGTAGCCGTCACCCGTGAACAGATTCTTGCCGTCCTTCGACAGCGACTGGTGCACGTGCATGCCGTTGCCGTTGTCGTTCACCAGCGGCTTCGGCATGAAGGTGGCGGTCTTGCCGTAGCCGTTGGCCACGTTGTGCACCACGTACTTCAGGATCTGCACCTCGTCGGCCTTGCGCACCAGCGAGTTGAAGGCGACGCCGATCTCGCACTGGCCGGCCGTCGCCACCTCGTGGTGGTGCACCTCCGTCTTCAGCCCCATCTCCTCGAGGGCGAGGCACATGGCGCTGCGGATGTCGTGCAGGCTGTCCACCGGCGGCACCGGAAAATAGCCGCCCTTTACGCCGGGCCGGTGGCCCAGGTTGCCCTCGGACAGGTCGCGGCCGGTGTTCCACGCACCTTCGGCGGAGTCGACGTGGTAGTAGGCGCCCTCCATCTCGGCGCCCCAGCGGACGTCGTCGAAGACGAAGAACTCGTTCTCCGGGCCGAAGTAGGCGGCATCCGCGATCCCGGTCGACTTCAGGTATTCCTCGGCGCGCCTGGCGAGCGAGCGCGGGTCGCGCTCGTAGCCCTGCATGGTGGACGGCTCGACGACGTCGCAGCGCAGGTTCAGCGTCGTCTCCTCGCAGAAGACGTCGAGGACGGCGGTCGTCGGGTCGGGCATCAGGATCATGTCCGACTCGTTGATGCCCTTCCAGCCCGAGATGGACGAGCCATCGAACATCTTGCCCTCCTCGAACACCTCTTCTTCCATGGTGTGGGCGGGGACGCTCACGTGCATCTCCTTGCCCTTGGTGTCGGTGAAGCGGTAGTCGACGAACTTGACGTCCTTTTCCTTCAGCAGGCTGAGTACTTCAGCAGGGGTCATGGGGTTTCCTCCGGAATCTGTTGGCTGTGGTTATGTTTTTCCCCGGCCCTATGCCCGGGAAGGCAACATGCGCTGATGCACCTGATCTTCGTCGTATGCAGGATGCATGCCGGTTTTTGGTGCACTCTAACCCTCTGAAAATAAAGGACTATCTGTAAGGCGATGGAGGCATTCTGCACTATATCTGTGCAATTGTATCAGGGCTTGCACCGTAACGGGTCAGAATCGGGTGTTCGGGAAAGCGGTCTGCGGCCGGTGGCCGACGGATCGGCAGGGAGCCCCCGGTCCGGTATACTGCGGCGTCTTTTGTGACCGGCCTGCCGATCATGCAAGCGAGCGCCGACAACGCCCCGGCGGCACCGCCGCGCACCTTCCAGGAACTGATACTCCGCCTGCAGCAATTCTGGGCGGCGGAAGGCTGCGTGGTGCAGCAGCCCTACGACATGGAGATGGGTGCCGGCACCTTCCATCCGGCGACCTTCCTGCGCTCCATCGGCCCTGAGCCCTGGAGCGCGGCCTACGTACAGCCCTGCCGCCGCCCAACCGACGGGCGCTACGGCGACAATCCCTTTCGCCTGCAGCATTATTACCAGTACCAGGTGGTCATCAAGCCTTCGCCGGCCGATATCCAGGACATGTACCTGCGCTCGCTGGCGGCACTCGGCATCGACGCCACTGTCCACGACATCCGTTTCGTGGAGGACAACTGGGAGTCGCCGACGCTCGGCGCCTGGGGACTCGGCTGGGAGGTCTGGCTGAACGGCATGGAGATCACCCAGTTCACGTATTTCCAGCAGGTGGGCGGCCTGGAGTGCCGGCCCGTGACCGGCGAGATTACCTACGGGCTGGAGCGCATCGCCATGTACCTGCAGCAGGTCGAGAGCATCTTCGACATCGTCTGGACCGACGGCCCGCTGGGCCGCATCACCTACCGGGACGTCTTTCACCAGAACGAGGTGGAGCAGTCGCGCTACAACTTCGAGGAGGCCAACGTGGAGAACCTGTTCGCCGCCTTCGAGCAGTGCGAGCACGAGAACGCCCGGCTCATCGAACTGAACCTCGCCCTGCCGGCCTACGAGCAGGTGCTGGCGGCATCCCATGCCTTCAACCTGCTGGACGCGCGCCAGGCGATCTCGGTCACCGAGCGCCAGCGCTACATCCTGCGTGTGCGCGCGATGGCGCGGGCGGTGGCCGAGGCCTACTACGAGAGCCGCCGGGCACTGGGCTTCCCCATGGCGGAAACCGCGGTGCAAAGCGCCGGCGACGGGGGGCGCGCCCGATGATCGGTGCTGCAGCGGACAGCGCAGAGCAGCGGGATCTGCTCGTCGAGATCGGCACCGAGGAACTGCCGCCGACCGCGCTGCGCGGGCTGATGGAGGCCTTCGCCACAGGGCTCGCCGGGGCGCTGGGCGAGGCGGGCCTCGCCCACGGCGCCGTGCAGCCCTATGCCAGCCCGCGCCGGCTCGCGGTGCGGGTGGAGTCGGTCCCGCTGCGCCAGCCCGACGACAAGGTGGAGCTGCGCGGGCCGCCGGTCACGGTCGCATTCGACGACGACGGCAACCCGACCCGCGCGGCACGGGCTTTCGCCGGCAAGTGCGGCGTCGCCGTGGCGGACCTGGAGCGGGTCAGCACGGCGAAGGGCGAATGGCTGGTGCACCGCTCGGTCCGCGGGGGCCGGCCGGCTGCAGAGCTCGTGCCGGAGCTGGTGAAGGGCGCACTGGATTCGCTGCCCGTGCCGCGGCGCATGCGCTGGGGCGACGGCGAGGCCGAGTTCGTGCGTCCCGTGCACTGGATCGTAATGCTGCTCGGCGACGAGGTGGTGCCGGGGCGCCTGTACGGCCTGGAGGCCGGCCGCCGCACCCGGGGTCACCGGGTGCACGCCGCGGAGCGCGAGATCGCCATCCCGGAGCCGGCCGCGTACGTGGAGACGCTGCGGGAGACCGGCCGGGTGCTGGTGGACTTCGACGAGCGCCGCGACCTCATCAGCCGGGACGTCGAGACGGCAGCCGCGGCGGCCGGCGGCCATCCGGTAAGCGACGCGGCACTGATGGACGAGGTGGCGGCATTGAACGAATGGCCCGTGGCGGTCACGGGTTCCTTCGATGCCGCATTCCTGGAATTGCCCCGGGAGGTGCTGGTCTCGACGCTGCAGAAGCACCAGCGCTATTTCCCGGTGGAGCGCGAGGACGGCGCGCTGGCAGCGAGCTTCATCGCCGTCGCCAACCTGGCGAGCCGCGAGCCGGACAAGGTACGGGAAGGCAACGAACGGGTGGTCAAGCCCCGGCTGGCAGACGCCGCTTTCTTCTGGGAGGCCGACCGCCGCGTGCCGCTGGCGGCCCGTCGGGACGAGATGCAGCACGTCGTCTACCAGCGCGAGCTCGGCACGCTGCTGGCCAAGAGCCAGCGCGTGGCGGCCCTGGCCGGCCATCTCGCCCGCGAGCTGGACGTTCCGCCGACGCCTGCGGTGCAGGCGGCGGAGCTGGCCCGCGCCGACCTGCTGACGGACATGGTGGGCGAGTTCCCCGACCTGCAGGGCATCATGGGCGGACATTACGCCCGCGCCGACGGCGAACCCGAAGCCGTCGCCGCCGCCATCGCCGAGCAGTACCTGCCCCGCCATGCCGGCGACGCGCTGCCGCAGACCGACGCCGGCCGCGTGCTGGCCCTCGCCGATCGTCTGGACACGCTGGCAGGCATCTTCGCGATCGGCCGCAGGCCCAGCGGCAACAGGGACCCGTTCGGCCTGCGCCGGGGTGCCCTCGGGCTGCTGCGCATCGTCATCGAGGGCGGGGTGGAGCTGGACCTGAAGGGGGCCATCGCCGAGGCGCTGGCGCTGCAGCCGGTGCGCGACGACGAGGCGGCACCGCAGCTCACCGGCGAGATCTACGACTTCGTGATGGAGCGGCTCCGGGCCTGGTACGCCGAGCACGAGGCGGGAATCAGCCCCGAGATGTTCCAGGCGGTGCTGGCCCGGGAGCCCCGCTCGCCGCTGGATTTCGACGCCCGGCTGCGGGCGGTGGCGGCCTTCACAGGGCACGCCAGCGCCGAGAGCCTGTCGGCCGCGAACAAGCGCATCGCCAACATCCTGCGGCAGGCGAAGGGCGATGCGGGCGCCGCCCCGGACGCCGGCCTGCTGCGGGAAGCCGAGGAGAAGACCCTGTTCGCCGCCCTCGGCGAAGCCCGCGGCGAAGTGGTGCCGCTGCTCGCCCGGCGCGAGTACACCGAGGTGCTCGACCGCCTGGCATTGCTACGCGAGCCCGTGGACGAGTTCTTCGACCACGTGCTGGTGATGGACGAGGATACCGCCGCGCGGCGCAACCGGCTGGCCGTGCTGGCCGAGCTGCGCGGCCTGTTCCTCGAAGTGGCGGACATCTCGCGGCTCTCCACGGGCTAGGCCCGGCGGAATGGGAGGGGTGAGGCTCGTGGTGCTGGATCGGGACGGCACGATCAACCGGGATTCGGCCGCCTATATCAGGACTCCGGAGGAATGGGTGCCGCTGCCCGGCAGCCCCGAGGCCATCGCCCGGCTCAATCGCGCCGGATACACGGTGGCGGTGGCCAGCAACCAGTCCGGCATGGCCCGCGGTCTGTTCGACGAGGACACCCTGGCACGCATCCACGAGAAGATGCACGAGACGGTGCAGGCGGCCGGGGGTCGGATCGACCGCATCGTGTACTGCCCTCATCATCCGGACGCAGGCTGCGACTGCCGCAAACCGGCGGCGGGTTTGCTGCACCGCCTGGCCAGGCAGTACGGCGTAACGCTGGCGGACGTCCCGGTGATCGGCGACTCCCGCCGGGACCTGGAAGCGGCGCGGGCGGCCGGCGCCCGTCCCATCCTGGTGCGCACGGGAAACGGGGCCGCGACCGAGGCCGCCGGCGAGGCCGGCGATGCCGAGGTGTACGACGACCTGTCGGCCGCGGCCGATGCCCTCGCGGGGGAGCGCTAGCCGTCATGCAGACGTTCCGTTCCGTCGTCTTCACCGTGTGGCTGTTCCTGTCCGTGCCCTTCTACGTCTTCGTGCTGCTGCTGGCCACGCCGCTGCCCCACCGCATGCGCTACGCGGTGGCGGTCGCCTGGGTGAACCAGGTGATGTGGGTGATGCGCCACCTGGTCGGCCTCGACTACCGGGTAGTCGGCCGCGACAACATCCCCGACGAGGCGTCGGTGGTGCTGCTGAAGCATTCCTCCACCCTGGAGACCCTGGCCGAGTTGCAGCTCTTCCCCGCACAGACCTGGGTGCTGAAGCGGGAACTCATGTTCGCGCCCTTTTTCGGCTGGGGCATCGCGCTGCTCAAGCCCATCGCCATCAACCGGGGCGCCGGGCGCAGCGCCGTGCGCCAGGTGATCAGCCAGGGAACGGTGCGCCTGCGCGAGGGCATCTGGGTGATGATCTTCCCGGAGGGCACCCGCATGCCGGCCGGACAGACCCGGCGCTACGGTGTCAGTGGCGCGGCGCTGGCGGCGGCGGCCGGCCGCAGGATCGTGCCGGTCGCCCACGATGCGGGCTATTACTGGCCGCGGCGCGGCTGGCTGAAGAAACGGGGGACGGTCACCTTCGTCATCGGCGAGCCGGTGGATGCGGCGGGCCGGGATCCACGGGAGGTGAACCGCGAGATCCAGGACTGGATCGAGGAGACCATTCGCAACATCGACGAGATCGCGGAGGCGGCGGCAGCGTCGGAACGGAGGACAGCGTCCCGCTCGGTGGGCCCGGCAGAGGCGGTTAGCGGCGGCAATGATTGCGAGGCCGGTAAACCGGCCGGCGGAGAACCCGGCGAGGCGGAAGAGGCCGCGGCGCGGCGGCGGCAGACGGCGGACTCGCGCGGTGCCGAGCCGGAGCCGGTGGGAGAGGAGCCCGAAGCGTCGTCGGGGCCGACCGCGCCGGCTGCAGACGGAGACTCCGACGGCAGCGGCCCCGCCGGCAGTCCCCGGCGCTGAGGCCGCTCAGACGTCCAGGTTGGACACCGCCAGCGCGTTGTCCTCGATGAACTCCCGCCTCGGTTCCACCTGGTCGCCCATCAGCGTGGTGAAGATCTCGTCGGCGCGCACCGCATCCTCGATCTTCACCTGCATCAGCCGGCGGGTCTCCGGGTTCACGGTGGTCTCCCAGAGCTGGTCCGGGTTCATCTCGCCGAGACCCTTGTAGCGCTGCACCGACTGGCCGCGCCGGGCCTCGGTCATAAGCCAGGCAACCACATCGCCGAGGCTGCCGATGTCCTCACGGCGGTCGCCGCGCTGGACGTACGCCCCCTCGCCGATGAGACCCTGCATCTGCTCGCCCAGGGAAGCCATGCGGCGGTACTCGGCCGATTCGAAGAACTCCTTCGGGATGTAGCGGGTTGTGGTCACGCCGTGCTGGGTGTGATGGATGGCGATGCGGGTGCCCTCGCCGCCGTTGTCTCCCCGCTCCAGCGTGGCCTCGTAGCTGCCGCCGTTCGAATCCCGGCTGCTCTTGACCGGGCCCTTCGGCAATGACTCGGACAGCAGCCGCACCCATTCTTCCAATCGGTCAATATTCGCCAGGATGGCCTCGTCGACCCGCGGCACCCGCAGCATGGCGCGCAGCACGGTCTCGTTGTAGCGGCGGGCCAGCCGGTCGATGATGGCCTGCACCGTCATGTAATCCCGGGACAGGGTCTCCAGCGCGGAGCCGGACATCGCCGGGGCCTCGTCGTTGACGTGCAGCTCGGCGCCCTCCAGCGCCGAGGTCAGCAGGTATTCGGTCAGTTCCGCATCGTCCTTGACGTAGACCTCCTGCTTGCCGCGCTTGATCTTGTACAGCGGCGGCTGGGCGATGTAGACGTGGCCCCGCTCGATCAGCTCGGGCATCTGGCGGTAGAAGAAGGTGAGCAGCAGCGTGCGGATGTGGGAGCCGTCCACGTCGGCGTCCGTCATGATGATGATGCGGTGATAGCGGAGCTTGTCCGGATCAAAATCGTCCCGCCCGATGCCACAGCCCAGCGCGGTGATGAGTGTTCCCACTTCCGCGGAGGACAGCATCTTGTCGAAGCGGGCTTTCTCGACGTTCAGGATCTTACCCTTCAGGGGCAGGATGGCCTGGGTGCGCCGGTCACGGCCCTGCTTGGCGGAACCACCGGCGGAGTCGCCCTCGACGAGGAACAGTTCGGACAGCGCGGGGTCCTTCTCCTGGCAATCGGCGAGTTTGCCCGGCAAGCCGGCAACATCCAGCGCGCCCTTGCGCCGGGTCATCTCCCGGGCCTTGCGCGCCGCCTCCCGGGCGCGGGCGGCATCCAGTATCTTGGCGACGATGGCCTTCGCTTCCTGGGGATACTCCAGCAGGAAGTCCTCCAGCGCCTCGGCCATGGCGGACTCGACGATGCCCTTCACCTCCGAGGAAACCAGCTTGTCCTTGGTCTGGGACGAGAACTTCGGATCCGGCACCTTCACCGACAGTACGGCGGTGAGACCTTCGCGGGAGTCGTCGCCTGCCGGCGTGACCTTCTCCTTGCGGCCCGACATTTCCCGCTCGATGTAGCCGTTCAGCGTGCGGGTGAGCGCGCTGCGGAAACCGGCGAGGTGGGTGCCGCCGTCCCGCTGGGGAATGTTGTTGGTATAGCAGAACATGATCTCCTGGTAGGCGTCGTTCCACTGCATCGCCGCCTCCACGGTAACGCCTTCCCGCTCCGCCTCGAAGTGGATCACGCTGTCGTGGATGGTCGTCTTGTTGCGGTTCAGGTGCTCGACGAACGCCCGGATGCCGCCCTGATACTCGAACACGTCATGCTGGTCCGTACGCTCGTCCACCAGCTCGATGTGCACGCCCGAGTTCAGGAAGGAGAGTTCCCGCAGACGCTTCGCCAATATGTCGTAGCTGAACTCGATATTGGTGAAGATCTCGTCGCTGGGCCGGAAGCGGATGATGGTACCGCTCTTCTCCGTCTTGCCGGTGACCTTCAGGGGCCCGGTGGGCTCTCCCATCCGGTATTCCTGGTAGTGGATTTCGCCGGCCCGGTAGATGGTCAGGCTGAGCTGCTCGGACAGTGCATTGACCACCGAGACGCCCACACCGTGCAGGCCGCCGGAAACCTTGTAGGAGTTATCGTCGAACTTCCCGCCGGCGTGCAGAACGGTCATGATGACCTCCGCGGCCGAGCGCCCCTCCTCCGGATGGATATCCACGGGGATGCCGCGGCCGTCGTCGGAGACGGTGACGGATTCGTCCGCGTGGATCGTTACGACGATATTGCTGCAGTGGCCGGCCAGCGCCTCGTCGATGCTGTTGTCGACGACCTCGAAAACCATGTGGTGCAGGCCGGTGCCGTCATCGGTATCCCCGATGTACATGCCTGGCCGTTTGCGCACGGCCTCAAGGCCCTTCAAGACCTTGATATTACTGGAATCGTAGCGTGTCTGGTCGGCCATTCGGGATCCTCCGGATCAAGCGGAGCAGTATAGCATCCCCGGGGTCGGGGCGGGGTTAAACCTCCCCGCCCGGCGCGTCTGCTACGGCGGTAACCCTGCCGTGTTCCACGTGGAACATCATGGTCTCCGCCGGCAGTGATAGCGCTTCAGCCGTCAACGCCGTCACGACCAGCTGCCCATCCGTTCGCAGCACTGCGCTCATCAATCGTCCCAGGGACCAGCCGTCGAGCTCCGCAGCCGGATCGTCCACCAACAGAACGGGCATTTCGCCCCGCACCCGGGCCATTGCGCGGGTCTGGGCGAGCACCAGCGCCGCCCCGAACAGCTTCTGCTGACCCCGCGACACCTGTTGCCGGGCACTTCTGCCACGGTAGATCAACCGCACGTCCGCCCTGTGTGGCCCGACCGTCGTCGTCCCCTGCTCCCGATCCCGGGCCCTGGCCGCTACTAGCGCCTCGGGAAATTCCCTATCTTCGCCCCAGCCGGATCGGTACGCGCAACCCACTTCCACACCCAGCAATTCTTTTCCCAGTACAACGAATTCCTCTGCCAGGGTCCCGAAGTGCTGCCGGCGCAACCGGTCCACCGTCTCGCCCGCCGCCAGGAGCTCCGGTTCCCAGGCCACCAGAACCTCGTCCCCGATCCCGTCCCTGAGTCCCGCGTTCCTTTGGCGCAATGCCCGTCGGTAACGCCGCCACGCGCCCAGGAAATCATGTTCCACGTGAAACACGCCGTAATCCAGGAACCGGCGGCGCACTTCCGGGCCGTCCGATACCAGTCTGTGAATCTCGGGATCTATGACCTGCACGGCCAGCTTTTCCGCCAGCGCCGCCAGGCTGTTCGCCGGCTGGCGATCGACCCGCACCACGAGATGCCCCCGCCCCGCTTCGATCCCCAGCCGATGTTCCAGACCGCGCCCGACGACCCGACCCGCCACCGTGAAATGCCCCGCCCCATGCCGCACGAGACCATCCGTCCGCGTACCGCGGAACGAACGACCACGACTGAGGAACCCGATCGCCTCGAGCAGGCTCGTCTTTCCACTCCCGTTTGGGCCCCAAACCAGATTACACCGCGCGCCGAACTCCACGCGCGCGGCCTCGATGCAGCGAAAATCTGCGATATCGATCCTGCCCAGCCTCACCGGGTCGATCCCCGGCCGGCCCTTACAGGCGCATGGGCATGACGACGAATTTGCTGTCGTCCCGATCCAGGTCAGTCACCAGGCAGCTGCTGTTGCTGTCCGTCAGCCCGAGCTTCACCGACTCCGATTCCACCGCCGACAGCGCATCCAGCAAATAATTCACGTTGAACCCGATCTCTATGTCCTCGCCGCTGTACTCCACCTCGACTTCTTCCTCCGCTTCTTCCTGCTCCGGATTGTGCGCCTGAATCACTACCCCGCTGTCCCGGATCTCCAGCCTGATCCCGCGGTACTTTTCGTTCGAGAGAATCGCCGCCCGCTGCAACGCGTGCCGCAGCGTCTCCCGATCTGCCGTCAGGATGTTTCCGGGCCCCTGCGGGATCACCCGCTCGTATTCCGGGAACCGCCCGTCGATCAGCTTCGAGGTGAACCGGATTCCGTCCACCTGCACCCGGATGTGATTGGAACCGATCTCGATAGTCAGCCCGCCACTGCCGTCAAGTAACCGCTGCAGCTCGATCACGCCTTTCCGCGGTACGATCACCTGCTGCGCCGGCAGCTTCTGGTCCGGCACATCCACCTCGCACAGCGCAAGCCGATGCCCGTCCGTCGCGACGGCGCGCAGGTAATGCTCCCCGGTCTCCAGCAGCATCCCGTTCAGGTAGTAGCGCACGTCCTGCTGCGCCATCGCGAAGTGCGTCTTGTCCAGCAGCCGCTCCACCGCCTCCCGGGGCAGGCTGAAGCTCTGACTGGCCTGGATGTCCTCCACGGTCGGGAATTCGGCCGCCGGCAATGAGGACAGATTGAACCGGCTGCGGCCCGCCTGCACCTGGACCCGGTCGCCCTTCACGGCCACCGAAATGGTCACCCCTTCCGGGAGTGCCCGGCAAATGTCCAGCAGTTTGCGACCCGGTACGGTGATCTCGCCCTCGCTCTCCACCTCCACATCCGCACTGGCGACCAGTTCCACTTCCAGATCCGTCGCCGTCACCAGGACTTGATCGTTCTTCACCACCAGTAGCACGTTGGCCAGAATCGGCATCGTCTGGCGTCGTTCCACCACCCCGATGGTGGCCTGGAGTGGTTTGAGGAGAATCTCCCGGAGCGCAGTGAACTTCATCGATTCCACCTGTTAATAAATATTGAATATTAAGATATCTATTGTCGTTATAGGGGTCGCACCCGTTTGTGCAAAACCCCGAAATTATCACTAAAAACAATTAACTACAGGATAATTTCCCGCTGATAACTGCTGCGGTAACCTCGGCGGGAGCTGTGCACGACCTGTGGATAAAACCGCGATCCGAAACCACGCACAGCTTGTCCACATCATCCGGTCAGGGTTCTCAACAGGTTCAGATAATCTTCTTCAACCCGGCTCTCCGTCTCCCTCAGCCCCTTTACACGCCGACAGGCGTGAAGCACCGTCGTGTGATCCCGTCCCCCGAAGGCGTCTCCGATCTCCGGCAGGCTGTGACTGGTCAGTTCCTTGGCCAAGCTCATCGCGATCTGACGCGGACGCGTGATCGAACGGCTGCGCCGCTTCGACAGGAGGTCGGCCACACGGATCTTGAAATACTCCGCGACGGTTTTCTGTATGTTCTCCACCGTCACCAGTTTGTCCTGCAGCGCCAGCAGGTCACGCAGCGCCTCCTTCGTGAAATCCAGCGTAATGGCCCTGCCCGTAAACCGGGAGTTGGCGACTACCCGACGCAGAGCGCCCTCCAGTTCCCGAACGTTGGAGCGGATGCGCTTGGCGATGAAGAAGGCGACCTCTTCCGGCAGGACCACCCCCTCGGCCTGGGCCTTGCTCATGAGAATTGCCACCGAAGTCTCCAGCTCCGGCGGCTCGATGGCCACCGTCAGGCCCCACCCGAAGCGGGACTTCAAGCGTTCCTCGAGCCCCGTCACCTCCTTGGGATAGCGGTCACAGGTCAGCACGATCTGTCGCTGACCCTCAAGCAAGGCGTTGAAAGTATGAAAGAATTCTTCCTGTGAACGTTCCTTGCCGGCGAAGAACTGGATGTCGTCGATGAGCAGCGCATCCAGGGAGCGGTACGTCCGTTTGAAGTCGCTGATGGTGTTGTGCTGCAACCCCTTGACCATGTCGCCGACGAAGCGTTCGGAGTGCACGTAGCACACACGCGCGTCCGGGTTGCGGGCGAGGATGAGGTTGCCCACCGAATGCATGAGGTGGGTCTTGCCCAGGCCCACCCCGCCATAGATAAACAGGGGATTGTAGGCCTTCCCCGGATTCTCCCCCACCTGGGAAGCCGCGGCACGGGCCAGCTGGTTGCTTTTGCCTTCCACGAAGTTTTCAAAGGTAAACAGGGGGTTGAGCCGGCTCTCGATGGGCTGCGGACGCGGGCCGGCGGCGCCGGGAGGCTGCGCGGCCGGAGACGGCGCTGCCCGGGGAGCGCCGCGGGATCCCACTTCGATGATCACTTTCGCATCCGCATCGGCGGTGGTCACCACTTCGCTTATGCGTTGCAGAAAGTGCTCACGCAACCACTCCACCACGAACCGGTTGGGCGCCAGCAGACGCAGGACGTCACCCTGCTCCACCGCCTGCAGGGGCCGGATCCAGGTATTGAACTGCTGTTCCGACAGCTCCGATCGCAACTGACGGACGCAGCGGTTCCATAGCGTGGTGTCGGTCTGCAACGGGATCCCCGGGGTGACTTGGACTTGACGATTGTTTTTTGCAGCTGTCCCGGATTACCGCGTCTGTCGCGCGGCCATCCGGGGGAGGACCATCAAGTCTATACCGCATCCCCGTTCCTAATCTAGCGGGCCCGGAAGCCGCGTAACGGCAGGCCGCGAGTTGACACGGCTGCACCCCGTGCGTAACCTTCCACGCCCCTTGTAAAGGGTGCCCCGATCACCGGAACCGACGACCATGAAACGTACCTACCAGCCCAGCAGAATCAAGAAGAAACGAGCCCACGGTTTTCGTGCCCGCATGGCAACCAAGGCCGGCCGGCAGGTGCTGAAGCGTCGTCGGGCGAAAGGCCGCGCCCGCCTGACGCCCTGACTGCCGACGGCAGTTCCTCCGGGTTCGACGGAGGCGCCGGCAGCCGCCGGTTCCCCCGCGAAGCACGCCTTACTTCCGGCGCCGATTTTGCACGCGTTTTCCGCCGTTCCGCCCGGAGCGTCGACCAGTACTTCACCGTGCTCGCGCATTTGCACGACCGCGGCGGCGCGCGCCTCGGCATGGCCGTCTCCCGCCGCACGGCCAGAAGTGCCGTCGTCCGCAACCGCATCAAGCGCCTCATCCGCGAATCGTTCCGTCACGGGTGCGAGCGACTGCCTTCCGCTGATATAGTTGTCATCAGCCGACCGCCGGCCGCCAAGGCCAGTAACAAGACATTAACCCGAAGTCTCGAAGGTCACTGGCGCCGCCTCCGGAGCCGCCGCCGGAGAGAGGGATGAAGAACGCCCGCGGCCTGCCGCCCCGGGTGCAGCTGAACGCCGCTTAACGACCGCCCCATGGAAAATCAACGCCTCTTCATCTGGGCTCTGTTCGGGCTCATGGCCTTCATGACCTGGACGGCGTGGCAGCAGGACTATGCGCCGCCTCCGCAGCCGGCACCGACCGGCGACTCGGCCGAGTCCGGGCCCGAGCGTCTGGCGCCGGACGCCGCCCTGGATACCGATCTCCCGGACGTCGGCGACGTCCCCGTCCTGGACCGGGAAGATGCCGCCGTTGACGCACAGCCCGCCGACAGCGTTGCCGAACCCGCGGACACCCGGGTGCGGGTGGTGACGGACGTGCTGGAGGTGCTGATCTCGAGCCGCGGCGGCGACATCGTCTCGGCGGTCACCCTCGGCTACCCTGTGGAAAAGGACCGGCCCGACGATCTGATACAGGTACTCAATCCCTCGCCGAACGAACTCGCGGTGTTCCGCACGGGCCTCAGGACGGTCTCCGGCGACGGAGACAGACCCGAGCCGAATCACCGCGCGGAGTTCACGGCCCAACGTAACGAGTATCGTCTCGGCGACGGCGAGGACGTGCTCGAGGTACCGCTGACCTGGCAGCGAGACGACGGCCTCACCGTCACCAAGATCTATCGCTTCGAGCGTGGCAGCTACATCATCCCGATGGAGCAGCGCGTCACCAACGGCACCGCCGACACCTGGGCTGCGGCACCCTACGGTCAGATCGCCCACCGCATGCACGCCCAGGAGCGGTCCATGTTCGACGTGGCCACGTACTCCTACGACGGGCCGGTGCTCTACAACGGCGACAGCTACAAGAAGATCAGTCCGGACGACCTCCAGGACGACGGCCCCGTGCAGGCCCGTGCCGAGAACGGCTGGCTGGCCGCCATTGAGCACCATTTCCTTTCCGCCATCGTGCCGCCGCCGGAGCAGGAATTCCGTTACGACTTCACCGCACGCGGCGACAACTTCCTGGCGAGCGCCATCGGCCCGGCCTACAGCTTCGCGCCGGGCGAGACCGGCAGCCTGGAGATGACCCTGTTCGTGGGACCGAAGATCCAGGACCAGCTCACCAAGGTCGCCGAGACGCTGAAGCTCACCGTCGACTACGGCTTCCTGACCATCCTCTCGCAGCCGCTGTTCTGGCTGCTCGACAAGGTGCACGACTTCGTCGGCAACTGGGGCTGGTCCATCATCATCGTCACGCTGCTCATCAAGCTGGTGTTCTACAAGCTCACGGAGACGAGCGGCCGCTCGATGGCCAAGATGCGCAAGCTGCAGCCGCGGCTGAAGACCATCCAGGAGCGCTACAAGGACGACCGCCAGAAACTCTCCCAGGCGATGATGGAGCTGTACAAGCGGGAGAAGGTGAATCCGGCGGCGGGCTGTCTGCCCATACTGGTTCAGATGCCCTTCTTCCTGGCCTTCTACTGGGTGCTGCTCGAGAGCGTGGAGATGCGCCAGGCGCCGTTCATGCTGTGGATCCAGGACCTGTCGTCACGCGACCCGTTCTTCATCCTGCCCATCCTGATGGGTGCGGCGATGTTCGGCCAGCAGAAGCTGAACCCGGCGCCGCCGGATCCCGTGCAGGCGAAGGTGATGAGCATCCTGCCCATCGTCTTCACCGTGTTCTTCGCCTTCTTCCCGGCCGGGCTGGTGCTCTACTGGCTCACCAACACGCTGCTGTCGATCGCCCAGCAGTGGCAGATCAACCGGGTGGTGGAGGCGGAGGACCGCAAGACCCGCCAGCCGAAGACGAAGAAGAAGGGCGACGACGAAGGCTGACGCCCCGGGCGCCGCTCAGCGGCGGAGCCGGGTCTGCACCTGGATATGCCCGTGCAGGGTACGATGAACCGGACAGCGGTCGGCGATCTCGGTGATGCGCTCGAGCTGCTCTTCGGTGAGGTCGCCGTCCACCCGCAATTCGCGCTCGAAACGGTCGATGCGGCCGTCACGCTGCTCGCAGTCCTCGCAGTCCTTGGCGTGTATCTTGTCGTGGCTGACGCTGACCGTCACCGAGTCCACTGGCAGTTTCTTGTGATCGGCGTACATGCGGATGGTCATGCTGGTGCAGGTGGCGAGCGCACCGCTCAGGAGATCATAGGGGGTGGGGCCCATGTTGGTGCCGCCATAGTCCTCGGGCTCGTCGGCGATCAGCGTGTGGCCGGACAGGCTGACGTCGCTCCTGAAACCGGAGGCACCGGTGCGCGACACCGACTCGCCGGGATCCGCACCCAGGCGCAGCACCGGCCGGTCGATGCCGAGATACTTCGCGGCCCAGGCGGCCAGCACCCGGCCGGCGTAGCGGGAGTCGGCCTCGTCGCTCATCAGGTGATCGGCCTGGTCCAGACTGACGAAGCTCTTCGGATGCATCGCGTGGGTGAACAGCAGGGTGGCGTTCTCGACGTCCACCACCGTGTCCACGGGTGAGTGCAGGATCAGCAACGCCCGGCGCAGCTCGCCCACGACCTCCGGCAGATCGTGCCGGCCGAGGTCGTCCAGCAGCTGCTTGCGGATGCGGAACGGGCGTCCACCGAGATCCACCTCCGCCTCGCCTTCCTCCTCGATGCGTTCCCGCTCGCCGGCGAAAAGACGGGCCACGTGCTCCGGGTCGGCGGGCGAGCCGATGGTGGCGACGGCCTGCACCGTCTCCAGCTGCGCCGCCGCCTGCAGCACGGCGGTGCCGCCCAGGCTGTGGCCGATCAGGAGCCGCGGACTCTCGTGCTCCTCGCCGAGGTAGCGCACGGCGGCGAGCAGGTCGGAGACGTTACTGGAGAAATTCGTCTCGGCGAAATCCCCCTCGCTCTGGCCGAGACCGGTAAAATCGAACCGCATGACGGCGTAGCCGTGGTCGGCCAGTACACGGGCGATGTTCACCGCTGCCTTCGCGTTCTTGGTGCAGGTGAAACAGTGCGCGAACAGCGCCCAGGCCCGCGGCCGGCCGGCCGGCAGGTCGATGAGTCCGGTAAGGGCGGCTCCGTCGTCGTTGCGGAATTTCACGGTGCGGGTTTTCATGCCGGCTTTCCTTTCTTTCCTGCCAGTCCGATGCGAGGCCAGATGTCCCCGTGACCCCCGAGCATGACACCATTGTGGCGCTGGCGACACCGCCCGGCCGGGGCGGCGTCGGCATCGTGCGCGTGTCCGGTCCGGCGGTCCCCGGAATGCTGCAGGCGCTATTCGGCGTCGTGCCGCCGCCGCGCCGGGCCCGCTTCGTGCACCTGGCGGAGCCAGACGGTACGCCCGTCGACCACGGCCTGCTGCTGTACTTCGACGCGCCCCGGTCCTTCACCGGCGAGCACGTCTTCGAGTTCCAGGGGCACGGCGGCCCGGTGGTGATGCAGCTCGCCATCGAGCGCTTCATGCAACTCGGCGCGCGGCTCGCCGAGCCGGGCGAGTTCTCTCGACGGGCATTCCTGAACGACCGGCTCGACCTCGCCCAGGCGGAGGCCGTTGCGGACCTCATCGCCAGCGGTTCGGCCCAGGCGGCACGTGCTGCGCTGCGCTCGCTGGAGGGCGAGTTCTCGGCGGCGGTGCATCAGTTGACGGAGCTGCTGACCCAGCTGCGCATGTACGTGGAGGCGGCCATAGATTTTCCGGAGGAGGAGATCGATTTTCTCTCCGACCGGGCGCTGGCCGACCGGGTGCAGGGAGTGGCCGCGGCCTTCGACGAGCTCACCGCGCGGGCCGAGCAGGGCCGCCTGCTCGCCGACGGCCTCACCGTGGTGATCGCCGGCCGGCCGAACGCCGGCAAGTCGAGCCTGCTGAATGCGCTGGCCGGCACCGAGACCGCCATCGTTACCGACATCCCGGGCACCACCCGGGACCTGCTGCGCGAGACCGTCGTGATTGACGGCCTGGCCGTGCATCTCACCGACACCGCCGGGCTGCGCGCCGACGCGGACCGCGTCGAGGCGGAGGGTATCCGCCGGGCCCGGGCCACCCTGGCTACCGCCGACCATGCGCTGCTGCTGCTCGATGCGCCGGACGAATCGGCTCCGCGCAAAACCGTTGCGAACGAGTTGCTCGGCGAGCTGCCGGACGGCCTGGGCCACACGGTGATCGTCAACAAGGTAGACCTGAGCGGCGAAGCACCCGGCCCGGCGGCGGACGGGGTACTGTACATCTCCGCCAAGACCGGCGCCGGTCTGGATGCGCTGCGCGAGCACCTGCGCGCCCTGGCGGGCAGCACCGATTTCGGCGAGGGTGCGCTGTCCGCGCGCTGCCGCCACCTGGAGGCGCTGGCCGAGGCGCGGGAGCGCTTCGACGCCGGCCGGCGCCACCTCGAGACCTCGCGCGCCGGCGAACTGATGGCCGAAGAGCTTCGCCAGGCCCAGCTGGCGCTGGGCCGCATCACGGGCGAGATCACCAGCGACGACCTGCTCGGCCGCATCTTCGCGAGCTTCTGCATCGGCAAGTGACGGCTTGCATGGCACGGTAGCGCCAGCGAAGATGGCTCGACGGTCGAGGGGACAGGATCAACGTGAACAGCGAACACTACGACGTCATCATCATCGGCGCCGGACTGTCCGGCATCGGCGCCGCCGCCCACCTGGAACGGGAATGCCGGGGCAAGCGCTACGTGATCCTGGAGGGGCGGGAACGGCTGGGCGGCACCTGGGACCTGTTCCGCTACCCGGGCATCCGCTCGGACAGCGACATGCACACCCTCGGCTACGACTTCAAACCCTGGCAGGCGGAGAAGGCCATCGCCGACGGGCCGGCCATCCTCGACTACATCCGCGAGACGGCCGCCGAGTACGGCATCGAGGACCGCGTCCGGTACGGCCACCGTGTGCGGCAGGCGGCATGGTCGAGCGAGGAGGTGGCCTGGACCGTCGAGGCCGAGCGCGGCGATAGCGGTGAGATCGTGAGCCTGCGCGGCAACTTCCTGATGATGTGCGCCGGCTATTACAGCTACGAGCACGGCTACACGCCGGACTTCCCGGGCCGCGAGCGCTTCGGTGGCGAGATCGTCCATCCCCAGGACTGGCCCGAAGACCTCGACTACGCGGGCAGGAAGGTGGTGGTGATCGGTTCCGGCGCAACCGCCATGACCCTGGTGCCTGCCATGGCGGAGGATGCCGGCCACGTGGTGATGCTGCAGCGCTCGCCCACTTACGTCGTCTCCCGCCCGGATCGAGACGCCATCGCCAACTTCCTGCGCAAAGTGCTGCCGGGCGATGTGGCCTATCGGCTGACCCGCTGGAAGAACATCGCCCTGCAACGCTGGTTCTACAGCCGCACCCGCAAGGCGCCGGAGAAGGTGAAGCGCCAGCTGCTGAAATGGGTTCGCGACGAACTGGGCGACGACTTCGACGTGGAGAAGCACTTCACGCCGGACTACGATCCCTGGGACCAGCGCCTCTGCCTGGTGCCGAACAGCGACCTGTTCCGGGCGCTGCGCTCCGGCCGGGCGTCCGTGGTCACCGACACCATCGAGACGTTCACCGAAACCGGCATCCGGCTCGCGTCGGAGGAGGAACTGGAGGCCGACATCGTCGTGACCGCCACCGGCCTCGACCTGGTGGTGCTCGGCGGCGTCCGTTTCGCCGTCGACGGCGAACCCGTGGATTTCGCCGAGACGGTAACCTACCGCGGCATGATGTATTCCGGCGTGCCCAACATGGTCTCGGTGTTCGGCTACATCAATGCCTCCTGGACCCTGCGCGCGGACCTCATCGAGCACTTCGCCTGCCGGCTCCTCAACCACATGGACGAGACCGGGACGAATCGGGTGACTCCGCGTCTGCGCCCGCAGGACCGGCAGATGCCGCTCACGCCCTACATCGAGGGCTTCACGCCGGGCTACATGCTGCGGGTGATCCACCTCTTCCCGAAGCAGGGCGACCGTGAGCCCTGGACCAATCCGCAGGACTACCGCGCCGATCGCAAGAGTTTTCTCGAGGGATTGCTGGAAGACGGCGTGCTCGAGTTCTCGGAGTCCGGCGGGCCTGCGGTGGCTCGGGACGAGGCGGACGCAGCATAGCGCGGGGATTCAGAATGGTATCGGGACGACCACGCTGAGCGCGTCCGCCGTCTTCTTTCCCCGATTCCGGTACGAGTGTGCCTGGTCGCCGGGGAATGCGAGCACGTCGCCGGCGCCGACCACGAACGCCTCGCCGGCCACGATGACCGTTACTTGGCCCGCGAGGCAGTACAGGTATTCCTTCGTGCCGGCGATATGGGGCGTGCCCGCCATCGAGGCGCCGGCGGCGATCTCGAGTCGATCGAGTTCCAGCCCGCGTACCCGTTCCGGCAACAGCTTGCGCACGCGAACGCTACCCTCGCCGTGGCTCCGTATCGGAACACCGTCCGCTCTGAGCAACTGGCACTCCGAGCGCGGCCGGGCCAGGATCTCCTCGAACCCGACGCCGAGCGCCGTGCACAGCAGTGCCAGATTGCTGAGGGAAGGGTTGGCGCCGCCGGATTCGATATGGGTCACCGTGGAGCGGGGCATGCCGGCCCGCCGCGCCAGCTGCTCCTGACTCATGTTCTGGCGCCGCCGCAGGCTCCTCACGTTCGCACCGAGATACTCGGACACGCGGGTCTGGCTCATGTGCTCCTACCTTGGCAATCTGCCAATATTCTGGCGTAAAAGTTGGCATATTGACACCGCTAAAGCACGATGAATGCATCAGTCAGACAGAGGAACAGACCATGATCCAGGTGAACGGCATCGACCACATCAACGTCTCCGTGACGAACCTCGCGCGCTCCCTCCGGTTCTACACGGAGACTTTCGGGCTGGAGCTGAAGGAGGACGGACGGTCCGGCGATAGGCCATTCGTCATCGTCGGCAGGCAAGGTGTCGGCTATCTCGCGCTGCACGAGAGTCCAGAGGCCGGGGCCGTTGCGCATCCCGCGATCAACCACTGGGGATTCGTCGTGGGTGACCTCGATCCGGTCCTCGAGAGGCTTGAGGCCGAGGGCGTGAAGATCCAGTTCACCGACGAGTATCCCCGGGGAGTGATCGAGTATCCGCGCTCGCGGTCGGTCTACGTCGAGGATCCCGACGGTCACCAGATCGAACTGGCCGAGGTCTTCGGCGGCGGGCTGGACTGACGCGGATGCGCCGGAGGCGGAAGACCGGCCGCCTCCGGCTCACCGCAGACCGGTGATCAACGGAACCGAAACTGGATGCCCGCGGAGACCGTCTCCACTTCCACGGTGTCTAGGTCGTAGCGGGTCCAGTCGCCCGTTGCGGAGAAGTTGCGACTGAGATCCACCCGCAGGCCGGCGCCGTAGAAGAAGTTCTGGTCGCTTTCGTCGAAGCGGACGTCGTCCAGACGGTTCTCGCTGTCCCAGAAGAGGAAGCCGCCGCGGCCGGTGAGAACCAGGCTGTCGGTGACCGGCCAGCCGACGGTGCCGGCCACGGTGTAGCCCTCGGCATCGGCGGAGACGGGCACGAAGCTCGTGCCGATGTCGACGCGCTCGTCCAGTTCGCCGAAGTTGACGTAACCGACCTCGGCGCCCAGGTAGTCGCTGAGGCGCCAGCCGCCGTACAGCCGCCAGGCGTCGTTGCTGGCGTCGAAGTCGAAGCCGTCGAAGAACTCCTCGGCGCTGACCTCGCCGAGGTCGCCGCCGACATAGAAGCCGCCGCCGGCATGGGCTGCCGGGATGAACGTCAGTGCGAGCAGGCCGGCTCCGAGCCAGCCGATGTGTCGTGTTGCCATGATCTCGTCCTCCGTCACGGCCGCAGGCCGGCCGTCAGCTTCGAGGCTAAGCCGGTGTGCCTTAACGGAGGCTGAAGGGAGCGCAGGTTCCGGCGGTGGCGCGGCGGCCTCAGCCGAGGATGCCTTCCCGATGATAGAGCCGCATGGCGAGCCAGGTGAGCGCGATGCCGACCACGAGGGTGCTGCCGACGGAGGTGGTCACGAACAGGGGCGAGAGGGCCTCGTCCTTGATGAGGTCGGTCACCAGCAGGTGCTGGCTGAGACTTGGCACCGCCATCCACTGCAGCGTGGGCCGCACGGTGAGGAGCGCGGCGATCATGATGGGCAGCGTGGGCAGCAGCAGCACCACGGTCATGTAGCTCTGCGCCTCCTTGTAGCTCTTTGTGAAAGAGGCCACCACGGTCATGAGCGAGGCGCCGAGGAGGGTAAACGGCACGAGTATCAGGAATGCGCTGGCAACCACGTCCGGGCCGAAGTTGGCGGTCATGCCCACCTTCTCCAGCGGCAGGAACTGCAGCGAGACGGAGAAGGCGATCAGCGCGGCAGCCAGCGACATGGACATGTAGAAACAGGTAGCCAGGATCTTACCGCCGATGAGCGTGCTGCGCTCGACGGGCAGGGTGAGCAGCGGTTCCAGCGAGCCCCGCTCGCGCTCGCCGGCGGTGGTGTCGATGGCCAGATACATGCCGCCCATGAGCATGGAGAAGATGAGGAAGTAGCTCATCATACCCAGCAGGATCGCCGAGCGGCCGGTGGGGGTGGAGACGTCGATCTCCTGCAGCTGTACGGCCCGGGTTATGGCAGGGTCGATGCCGCGCACCTGCAGCCTCAGGGTGCCGATCTGCTGTCCCCAGGCCCGCACCAGCCCGCGGGCCCGGCGGACGTCGCCGGTGGCGCGGTTGTTGGACTCGTCGATGATGAGTTCCACCCGGGCCGGGATGCCGCCGCGGAACTGCTCGCCGTAGAGCTCCGGGACATACAGGATCTGGTCGTGCTCGCCGGCCTTCACCGCGGCCATGGCGGCCTCCCGGTCCATGGCCAGTTCCTCCGGCTCCACGTTGTTCTGCGCGAGGAAGTCCACCAGGTTGGGTGCCCGGTCGGCGCCGGCAATGGCGAGGTCCAGCGGCTTGCCCGAGTCCGAGATGGCCTGGTCCAGCGACAGGGTCATGATGCCGAGGAACAGCACCGGGCCGAACAGGGGGCCGAACACCAGTGCGGAGAGCAGCGTGCGGCGGTCGCGGAAGTTGTCCTTCACCTCCTTGGCGCAGACGGTGAGCAGCCGGCTCATTCCAGTCCCTCCGCAGAGCCGATGGCGCTCACGAAGGCATCCTCCAGATTCTCTTTGCCGGTGCGGCTGCGTATTTCGGACGGCGTGCCGGACAGCGCCACCCGGCCGTCGGAGATGATGACGATCTCGTCGCAGAGGGCGGCCACCTCCTGCATGACATGGCTGGAGAACAGCACGCACTTGCCGGCGTCCCGCAGCCGGCGGATGAGTTCCCGCAGCGAGCGGGTGGCCATGACGTCCAGGCCGTTGGTGGGTTCGTCCAGGATGACGTTGCGCGGCTCGTGCACCATGGCCCGGGCCAGCGCCACCTTCGTTCGCTGGCCCTGGGAGAAACCCTTGGTGCGCCGATCGGCGAAATCGCCGATCTCGAGCAGGTCCACGATGGACCGCACGCGCCGCTCCAGCTTGCCGCCGGCCAGGCCGTGCAGGGCGCCGTAATAGGCGATGTTCTCCCGGGCGGTGAGCTGCGGATAAAGGCCCGAGGAATGCGGCAGCGCACCGAGGCGGCTGCGGGCGCCAAGGCTGTCGGCGGTGACGTCGATGCCGTCGATGCTGGCGCTGCCGCTGTCCGGCTTCAATACCGTGTAGAGTACCCTCAGCGTCGTGGACTTGCCGGCGCCGTTGGGTCCGAGCAACCCCGTGATGCGGCCGTCTTCGGCGGTGAAACTCACGTCCGTGACGGCCCGGACCTTGCCGAAGGACTTTGCGACGCGGTCGACGCGGATCATGGCTGCGGTCCGTTGAAATCGAGGAAGAAGGGCATGGGTCCGAGGCGGGAGACGCAGTCGGCGTCCAGTTCCGCGACGCTCGCATCGGCGATGAAGTCCGCCACCAGGCGCGGCGTGCAGCCGCGGGGCAGCAGCCCGTGCCCCTGGCCGGGACCCACCACGTGCCGGGCATTGTCGTACTGCGCCGCGGCCAGGTCGCCCCAGGCCGGCGGCGTCACCGGGTCGAATTCGCCGGAGAGCAGCAGCACGGGCACGTCGGTGTCGAGCGGCGCCCGGAAATCCGCGTCGATCGGCCCCCGCGGCCAGTGGCGGCAGATCTCGCGCAGCATATCGATCTGCTGCGCGCCCATGAAGGTGTCCGCCAGCGCTTCCCGGTCGATATCGGCCTCGGTGACGAAGGGCATGTCCTCAGCGCAGACCACGGAGTGGTGCATGCCGATGGCCAGCGACTCGTACATGGAGGCCTCGATCATCATGATCTGGGCGGTCAGCGGGGCCAGGTTGCCCTGGGCCCCAGCGTGGATGAGGTGGGGCAGCAGGGCGGCACTGGACGGAGCATAGGTGAGCAGCCGGACGGCTCCGGCAAGTTCGTCGGCCGAGAAGCGCCGCTCGGCGGGGGCGCCGGTGACGGGATGGATGAGGCTCACCGCCTGCGGCTGTCGTGCCAGCCGCTCCAGCAGCGCTGCGAACTCGGCCTCGACGTCGGGGAACTCCGCAGAGCAGGCCTCGCTCTCCGCGCAGCGCGCGAAAATGGCGTCGACCGCGGACTGGGCGAACAGCGCGATATCCGGGCCGAGCACCTTGCCGGCCGGGATGACGCCGTCCAGCACGACCGAGCGGGTGTGTTCCGGATAGCGGCGCAGGTATTGCTGGGCCACCCGGCTGCCGTAGGAGATGCCGTAGAGGTTCAGCGAGGGATACCCCAGCGCGTCGCGCACCGCCTCGAGGTCGCGCACCGCGATGCTGGTGGTGTAGTAGCGGGGGTCGGCCTCCAGCCCGTCTAGGCATTCGCGCACCAGCGGGCCGATCTCCTCCAGCTCCGGCACCTCTTCCAGCATGTCCTCGGATTCGGGGCAGGTAAGCCGCGCCGAGCCGCCGGTGCCCCGCTGGTCCACCAGCAGGACCGGGCGGTCCCGGCGGACGGCCTCGAAGGCGCCCCGGTAGGCCACGTAGAAGTCCGTGGCCGCCTGACCCGGCCCGCCGGCCAGCGGCACCACGGGGTCGGGCGCCGGTTCCACCGACAGGGCCGGCACCACGGCCACGCTGAGATCGATGCGCCGCCCGTCCGGGTCATCCGGGTTCTCCGGGCGCTCCAGGGTGCCGCAGCGGGCCTTCACGGTCGGCAGGCCCGGCCCGGCGTCCAGTCGGCAGTCCTCCAGGGCGAGCGACGCCCCGGCTGCCGGGCCGGTAACGGCGAACCCCAGAAGCGCCAGTGAAATGGCGAATATGACCAGTCGAGAGGACACGACCACTCCGTGCAGTGCCTGTGGAAGGCCGCAATACTGCGGTCCGCTCCTTCCGCTGTAAAGCCGGTTTCCCCTTTGCTCCGGGTAGTCAGGCACTTAGAATGTGCCGCCTCACGGGAACCGCCCCGAAGCCGGGGTTCGGGCCGGGGCCACAGACAGCATTGCCATGGACAACGGACGTCATTACGGAGTCATCGTCATCGGCGGCGGCCACGCCGGCACCGAGGCCGCCCTGGCCGCGGCGCGCACGGGCACCCGTACCCTGCTCGTGACCGACAACCTGGAGACCCTGGGCCAGATGAGCTGCAATCCGGCCATCGGCGGCATCGGCAAGGGCCACCTGACCCGGGAGGTGGACGCGCTGGGCGGCGCGATAGGCCGGGCCATCGACCGCGCCGGCATCCAGTTCCGCACGCTGAATGCGAGCAAGGGACCCGCCGTGCGGGCCACCCGGGCCCAGGCGGATCGCGTGCTGTACCGCCAGGCGATCCGCGGCCTCCTGGAGAACCAGCCGAACCTCACCCTGTTCCAGCAGTCCGTCGACGAGCTCGTCGTGGAGGGCGGCCGGGTGCGGGGCATCGTGACCCGGCTGGGTCTGCGGCTGACCGCGGAGACCGTGGTGCTGACCGTAGGCACCTTCCTCGGCGGCCGCATCCACATCGGCCGGGAGCAGTCCGGCGGCGGACGGGCCGGCGACGCGCCGGCGCTCCGCCTGGCCGAGCAGCTGAGGGAACTGCCGATACGGGTGGGCCGGCTGAAGACCGGCACGCCGCCGCGCCTGGACGGGCGCACGCTGGATTTCGGCCGCATGCAACCGCAGCCGGGCGACGAGCCGGCGCCGGTGTTCTCCTTCCTGGGCAGCCGGTACGAGCATCCCCGCCAGGTGCCCTGCCACATCGCCCACACCTGCGAGGCCACCCACGACATCATCCGCGCCTCGCTGGAGGAGTCCGCGATGTTCAGCGGTAACATCGAGGGTGTGGGCCCGCGCTACTGCCCCTCGATGGAGGACAAGATCCACCGCTTCGCCGACCGCAGTTCCCACCAGATCTTCGTGGAGCCCGAGGGGCTGACGACCCGCGAGGTGTACCCGAACGGCATCTCCACCAGCCTGCCGTTCGAGGTGCAGGAGCGCTTCGTGCGCAGCATTCCCGGCTTCGAGAACGCGCACATCACGCGCCCCGGCTACGCCATCGAATACGATTTCTTCGATCCGCGGGATTTAAACCCGAACCTGGAAACCAAGGAAATTCAAGGACTTTTTTTCGCCGGCCAGATCAACGGCACCACCGGCTACGAGGAGGCTGCGGCACAGGGCCTGGTGGCCGGCCTGAATGCTGCACGAAAAGTGCAGCAAAAATCGCCGTGGACGCCGGGCCGGGAAGAGGCCTACATCGGCGTGCTGATCGACGACCTGAACACCCGCGGCGCCAGCGAGCCCTACCGCATGTTCACCAGCCGCGCGGAGTACCGGCTGCTGCTGCGCGAGGACAACGCGGACCTGCGGCTCACGCCGGTCGGCCGGGAGCTGGGGCTGGTGGACGACGAGCGCTGGCGGCGTTTCGAGGCCAAGCGCGAGGCCGCGGAACGCGAGCGCGGCCGGCTGCAGGCCTGCTTGGTGCGTCCCGGCGACGTGGGTGAGGACGAGGCCGCGCGGCTCCTCGGCGGGCCGCTGTCCCGGGAGACCCGGGCGCTGGACCTGCTGCGCCGGCCCGAGCTCGGCTACGATGCCGTCACGGGGCTGGATGCCGTCGGCCCGGACGACCTCGATGGCGCCCACCCGCCCGAGGAGGCCGAGCAGATCCGCCTGCAGGTGGAGGTGGGCGTAAAGTACGCCGGCTACATCGAACGCCAGCAGCGCGAGATCGCCCGCCACGCCCGGCAGGAGCACCTGGAGCTGCCGGCAGGCATCGACTACGCCGACGTGCAGGGGCTCTCCAACGAGGTGCGCCAGAAGCTGGCGGCCGCGCGGCCGGCCACCATCGGCCAGGCCTCCCGGCTGGACGGCATGACGCCGGCGGCCGTATCACTGCTGCTCATCCATCTCAAGAAGCACGGCCTCAGGCGCAGCGCCTGAAGGGGAAGCCATGACCAAGCGACACAAGGCCCGGGCGGGATTCCCGCCGGCGGCAACGCTGGCTGCACTGCTGCTGGCCCTGGCGGGCTGCGGCGAGGCGGAGCAGACGCCCGGGGAGCGCAGCGACGGGCCGGCGCAGGCCTCCGCGGCCGAGGGGCCGGATTTGCTTCGCCGCGGCATCTCGGCGGAGCCCGAATCCCTCGACCCCCAGCTCGCCCGCAGCGTCCCCGCCGCGAAGGTGCTGGGCGACCTGTTCGAGGGGCTGGTGACCCTCGGCCCGGACGGCAGCCTGCAGCCGGGCGCCGCCGCCGCCTGGGAGACCGGCGACGACGGGCTTAGCTGGACCTTCCGGCTGCGCGACGGCCTCACCTGGTCGAACGGGGATCCCCTGACGGCGGACGATTTCGTCTGGAGCTTCCGCCGGCTGGTGGATCCGGCCACCGGCGCGTTCTACGCTAGCAACCTGGCGCCGCTGGCCGGCGCCGCGGCCATCATCGCGGGTGAGGCCGCGCCGGATACCCTCGGCGTGGAGGCGCCTGACCCCGGCACCCTGGTCATCCGCCTGCTCCATCCGCTGGGCGACCTTCTGCACCGGCTGGCTCACCACAGTGCCGCCCCCGTGCACCGCCCTTCGGTGGAGCAATGGGGCGACGACCACCCGGCGCCGAAGCGCCTCGTCAGCAACGGCCCCTACCGGCTGGTGGAGCGGGTGATCGGCGGCCATATCGGCCTCGAGAAGAACGGCCTGTACCGGGATCCTCTGTCGGTACCGATCGAACGGGTGCGCTACTACCCGCTGGAGGACGAGAACGCGGAGTACAACCGCTACCGGGCCGGCGAGCTCGACATCACCGCCCGGGTGCCGGCGCCGGTGTTCGAGGACGTGGGCATCGAGCGGCTCGGCGAGCTGCGTGTGGCGCCCTACCTGGGCGTCTATTACGTGGGCTTCAACCTGAACGAGGCGCCCTTCCGGGACGCGCCGGGGCTGCGCCGGGCTCTGTCGCTGGCCATCGACCGCGAGCGCCTGGCGGAGGCAGTCCTGGGCCGCGGCGAGCGGCCGGCCTGGAGCTGGGTGCCCCCGACGGTGCGGGGCTACACCCCGTCCCGCTATTCCTATGCGGAGGCCGACGCAGAGGAGCGTCATGCCGAGGCGCGCCGCCTTTACCGCGAGGCGGGCTACGGACCAGACCGGCCGCTGGCCTTCCGGCTCCGCTACAACACCAGCGACGAGAACCGGCGCATTGCCGCCGCGCTGCAGTCCATGTGGCGGGAGGTGCTGGGCGCCGAAGTCGAGCTCGCGAACCAGGAGTTCCGGGTGCTGATCGCCGAGACTCGCCGGGGCGACGTACCCGGCATGTTCCGGGGCAGCTGGATTGCCGACTACGACGACCCGGGCAACTTCCTCTCGGTGATGGCCTCGGGCAGCAGTGCCAATCAGTTCGGCTACGCCAACCCGGCCTACGACTCGCTGGTGGCCGCTGCGGTGCGTGAGCCGGGCGAGGAGGAGCGGGCCTCCCTGTTCGCGAACGCGGAACAGGTGCTGCTCGCCGACCATCCGGTGCTGCCGTTGTATTTCTACGTGAGCAAGCACCTGGTGCACCCGCGGGTGCGGGGCTGGGTGGACAACCCTCTCGATCATCACTACTCGCGCTACCTCCGCCTGCGTGAGCTCGAGCCGGAAGGACAGGGCGCGGAAAGGGGAAATTAGGACCGGTTAACGGCATGCTTCGCTATGCGCTGACCCGGCTCGCGAGCGCCATCCCGACGCTGCTGCTGGTGGTGGCGCTGGCCTTCGTGCTGGTGCACGCCGCGCCGGGCGGCCCCTTCGACACCGAGCGGCGCCTGAGCCCGGCCATGGAGCAGCGCCTGGCCGAGGCCTACCACCTGGACGAGCCGCTGCCGCAGCAGTTCCTGCGCTACCTCGGCGGCTTGCTGGAGGGTGACCTCGGGCCATCCTACCGCTACCGCCAGTCCGACGTGAGCGAACTGATCGCCGCGGGTTTGCCCGTTTCGCTGAAGGTAGGCGGACTTGCGATGCTGCTGGCGGTGGTGTTCGGCATCGCCGCCGGGACACTGGCCGCGCTGCGCCAGAACCGGCTCGCCGACCACGTGGTGATGGCGCTGTCCATGACCGGCATCTCGGTGCCGAACTTCGTGGTGGCGCCGGTGCTGGTGCTGGTGTTCGCGGTGATGCTGCGCTGGCTGCCGGCCGGAGACCTGGCGTCACCCGCCCATTACGTGCTGCCGGTGATCGCCCTCGCCCTGCCCCAGCTGGCCTACATCGCCCGGCTGACCCGGGCGAGCATGATCGACGTGCTGAAGAGCCCCTACATCCGCACCGCCCGGGCCCAGGGGTTGTCCGAGCGCAGCATCGTGCTGCAGCATGCGCTGAAACCGACCCTGCTGCCCGTGGTCTCGTACCTGGGCCCGGCGACGGCGGCCATCCTCACCGGCTCGGTGGTGATCGAGCAGATCTTCAACCTGCCGGGCCTCGGGCGATTCTTCGTGCAGGGTGCGCTGAATCGGGACTACACGCTGGTGCTGGGCGTGGTCGTGTTCTACGGCGTCCTGATCGTGCTGTTCAACTTCGTGGTCGACCTGCTCTACGGCCTGCTCGACCCCCGGGTGCGCTACCGGTGACCGCCGCGGCCGCACCCGGCGGGCTCGGCCGCCACGCACTGGGCGCTCTCGGCCGCAACCGGGCGGCGGTAATCTCCGCCTGCCTGCTCGGCGCGATCGTGCTGCTGGTCGTCGTCGGCCCCTGGCTCAGCCCCCACGACTACTATGAGACCGACTTCGACCGGATTCTCGCGCCGCCGTCGCTGGCCGGCGGCCACCTGTTCGGCACCGACGACCTGGGCCGCGATCTGTTCGTGCGCACCCTGACCGGCGGGCGCATCTCGCTCGCCGTCGGCCTGGTGGCCACTGCCGTCAGCCTGGCCATCGGGGTGGCCTGGGGCGCCGTGGCGGGCTATCTCGGCGGGCGCATCGACCACCTCATGATGCGCATCGTCGACATCCTCTACGCCATGCCGTTCATGTTCTTCGTGATCCTCCTGATGGTGGTGTTCGGCCGCAACATCCTGCTGATCTTCGTCGCCATCGGTGCCGTGAACTGGCTGGACATGGCGCGCATCGTGCGCGGCCAGACGCTGAGTCTCCGTCAGCAGGAATTCGTGGAGGCGGCCGAGGCCACCGGCGTCTCCACTTTCTCCATCCTGCGCCGCCACATCGTGCCGAACCTGCTCGGCGTGGTGGTGGTGTACGCCACGCTGACCATTCCCCAAGTGATCCTGGTGGAGTCGTTCCTGAGCTTCCTCGGCCTCGGCGTGCAGGAGCCCATGAGTTCCTGGGGTTCGCTGGTGCAGCAGGGCTCGCGCCTGATGGAAACGGCGGCCTGGATGCTGGTCTTTCCGGGGTTGTTCCTCGCCACCACCCTGTTCTGCTTCAATTTCCTCGGCGACGGTCTGCGCGACGCGCTGGACCCCAGGGACCGGGCGCGATGAGCGTGCTGGAAGTGACCAACCTGGATGTTACCTTCGATACCGCTGCCGGGTCCGTGGCGGCCGTACGCGACCTGCGCTTCCGGCTGCAGGCACGCGAGACCCTGGGCATCGTGGGCGAGTCCGGTTCGGGCAAGAGCCAGTCGGTGCTGGCCATCATGGGTCTGCTAGCGGAGAACGGCCGTGCCGGGGGCAGCGTGAAGCTCGACGGCGAGGAGATCCTGAACCGGCCGGCGGCGGAGATGAACCGCGTCCGCGGCCGGCGCATCGCCATGGTGTTCCAGGACCCGATGACGTCGCTGAATCCCCACGTGACCGTGGGCCGCCAGCTGGCCCGGGTGCTGATGGAGCACCGGGGCCGCTCCTGGAAGGATGCCATCAAGGAGGTGGAGCAGATGCTGGACGCGGTGCGTCTGCCCGCCCCTCGCAGGCGGCTTTCCAGCTACCCCCACGAGTTCTCCGGCGGCATGCGCCAGCGGGTGATGATAGCCGGCGCGCTGCTGTGCCGCCCGGAGGTGCTCATCGCCGACGAGCCCACCACCGCGCTGGACGTCACGGTGCAGGCCAGCATCCTGGCGCTGCTGCGCGAGCTGCGGGACGCCTTCGGCACGGCGCTGATCCTGATCACCCACGACCTGGGCGTGGTGGCGGGCAACTGCGACCAGGTCATCGTGCTGCAGGACGGCGAGCGCCGTGAGGAGGGCGCTACGGAGGAGATCTTCGCGAGCCCCCGGGACGACTACACCCGCCGGCTGCTGGCCGCGGTGCCCCGGCTGGACGAGCGCACGCCGCTGCGCGCGGCGCTGGCTACCGGCGCGTCCGCCCCGGTGCTGGAAGTGCGGGACCTCACCGTGCAGTTCCCGCTGCCGCGGCAACGGCTGCTCGCGAGCCGGGAGCAGTTCCGGGCCGTGCAGGCGGCGGACCTGACACTGGCGGCGGGGGAGACCCTGGGCGTGGTCGGCGAGTCCGGCTGCGGCAAGTCTTCCCTGGCGCGGGCGGTGCTGCGCCTGCTGCCGGCCAGCGAGGGCCGGGTGGTGCTGCTCGGGCGGCCGCTCGACCGCCTGGGCCGCGCCGGCATGCGGGCCGTGCGCCGGGACCTGCAGCTGGTCTTCCAGGACCCCCTCGGCTCGCTGGACCCGCGCATGCCCATCGGCGAGATCGTGGCCGAGCCGCTGCTGGTCCACGAGCGCGCCCTCTCCCGCGGCGAACGCCGGGAGCGCGTGGCGGCCGTGCTGGCGCGGGTCGGCCTCGGCTCGGAGACCGTCTCGCGTTATCCCCACGAGCTGTCCGGCGGGCAGTGCCAGCGGGCCGGCATCGCCCGGGCGCTGATCACCCGGCCGCGGCTGCTGATCTGCGACGAGGCGGTCAGTGCCCTGGACGTCTCCGTGCAGGCAGGCATCATCGACCTGCTGCTGTCCCTGCAGCAGGAGATGGGACTGGCCATCCTGTTCATCGCCCACGACCTCGCCGTGGTGCGGCGGGTGAGCCACCGGGTGATGGTGATGTATCTCGGCCGCATCGTGGAGCGGAACGGGGTCGGAGAACTCTATGCGCGTCCCCGCCATCCGTACACCCGGGCGCTGCTGGATGCGGTGCCGGTACCGGATCCCGCCGTGGAGCGGCGGCGGCCAAGGCCGGCAGCGGCCGGAGACCTGCCGGTGCCCTGGAATCCGCCCTCCGGCTGTGCCTACCGCACCCGCTGCCCCTGGGCCGTGGAGCGTTGTGCGGCAGACGAGCCGGCGCTGCGGTCAGTGGACGGGGGCGAGGCGGCCTGTCACCGGGCCGACGAACTCGACCTGTCTCTTACCAGGCCAGCGGCACCGGCAGCGGCAGACCGTTGATGGTCAGCAGGCCGTTGCCGTATTCCGCCTGCAGACGGTAGTCGTCGCCGTCGGGGCGCAGCATTCCGGTCGCAATCAGCATCTCCAGCTGCTCCGCTGCGGCGGGGTCGATCTCGCGCACCCGCTCGACCACGCTTACGGGCACGCGTACCTCTGCTGTCCCGGTCAGCCGGCCCAGCAGCTCGCGGGCATCCAGCGGCGGCTCCGGGTCGCCGCCCGCGGCGAGGGCCAGGTAGGTGGTCAGGCGCAGCTCGCCGTCCGGCAGCGCGATGCCCAGCTTGCGCAGGTCGAGTACCGGGCCGGCGGCTACGAGGCGGGCGATGTCGTCCTCCATGAGGCGGTAGGCTTCCGCCGGGGTGCCGCTGAACCCCCCTCGCTCCAGCGCCTGCGCCGTCTCGGCCAGGGCTGCGAGGCTCGGCTCGTGCAGGTTCTGCGTCGCCAGGTCCAGCGTGAACGAGACCGGGCCCGGGCCGCCGCCCTCGATGCGCTCCACCCGTACCTCGGTGGTGCCGCTTAGCAGTTCGCCCTCCAGTTCGGCGTCGTTGGTGATGCGGATCTCCTCCAGGGTCACGTCCGTGCCGTCGCCGCTGAGCGCGACCGCGCCGATGGTGATGGCGGTGGGTCCCACGGGGACTCCGTTTGCGGTGTAGCGCTGGACGCTGTCGCCCTCGACGTCCTGCACACTCACCCGCCGTAGGTCGCCGTCGGCGCCGTCCCGTGCCACCAGTTCGAAGCCTCCGATCTGCCCGCGGGCGTGGACGCGCCGGCCGTCGGCGCTGATGTCCGCGTCGATGCTCGCCGCCTCCCAGCTGATCCGGCCCGCGCCGTCGGGAGACTCCCGCGACCCCGCCTCCAGGCGGAACTCGGCATGGGTGCTGCCGTCCAGGGCCATGGTGGTCAGCAGGCGTCCGGGCAGGGGCACCGGGTCGCCGCCGCCCGGGTCCAGGTCGAAAGTGGAGACCGCGCGGGAGAGTCCCGGGCGCAGGGGCCCGTCGGCGCCCAGCGGCAGCGGGCCGTGCTCGATGCGGGTCTCGATCACGATGGCCGGCTCGTCGGCGAAGCCATCGCCGCCGGCGAGTTCGCGCAGCGCCTCGCCGAGCCGGGGGTCGGTGACGACGATGCGGTGACGGCTGTCGCTGGAGAACCAGCGCCGTCGGTATTCCTCGGTGAAGACCGCGATGCCGGGCTGGGCCCGGGCGCCGGCGTCCAGCCGTTCCTCGATCTGGCGCTCGGTGAACGAGCCGAGGAACCAGGGCGCCGCGAGGAGCGTTAAGAACAGTCCGAGTACGAGGAAGAAGAGGAATTTCTTCACGGGGCGCTCCGGCCGCCAGGCAGGCCGCCGATGCTACCATAGCGCCCGGGCGCGCCGCGGTGACCCCGCCGGCGGCCGGGCTGCTGGAATTCGGCGATGACACTCACTACCATACCGGCCTGTCTCCACTCCCTCCCAGCCAATCACACGGGTAACAGCGTGCTCAGAGTGACCTTCCAGCGTGCGGCCCTGCTGGCCGCAGCCCTGCTTCCCCTGTCCATTCCGTTCACCGCCGCTGCCGAAGGCGACCCGGAGCGCGGCGAGACGCTCGCCTACACCTGCCTCGGCTGCCACGGCATCGAGGGATACCGCAACGCCTATCCCTCCTTCCGCGTGCCGAAGCTGGGCGGCCAGCACCCCGAGTACATCGTGGCGGCGCTCCGGGCGTACAAGGACGGCGAACGGCCCCACGAAACCATGCAGGCCCAGGCCGCCTCGCTGAGCAACCAGGACATGCAGGACATCGCCGCGTACTTCGCCACCTGGGGCGAGGCCGCGGCGCAGCCGCTGGCCAACGCGCCGGAAGGTGCGCCGGACAAGATCTCCACCTGCGTGGCCTGCCACAGCGGCAACGGCATCAGCCAGTCGCCGGAGTGGCCGAACCTGGCCGGCCAGCACGAGAGCTACCTGATCCACTCGCTCGAGCAGTACAAGGAAGGCACCCGGGTCAACGCCGTGATGGCCGGCATCGTCACGGCGCTCACGCCGCAGGACATCAAGGCGCTGTCGCGCTACTTCGCGCGCCAGAAGGGCGTGTTCACCACCATAGAAGACTAGGTCTAGGCCGGCTCTCCGCCCGGGAAGCGCCGGAACGCCGCGGCCTGGCGGCGGATGGCGCCCAGTTCGTTTTCGCTCCAGCGGTCCAGGTTCTTCAGGATCATGTTCATGCGCCCGGTCCGCCGCAGCCGCTCCCGGTTGCGGGCGAGGAAGTCCCAGTACAGCAGGGTGAACGGGCAGGCATCTTCGCCGGTGCGCTTGCCCGGATCGTAACGGCAGCCCCTGCAGTAGTTGCTCATCCGGTTGATGTACGCACCGCCCGCGGCATAGGGCTTCGAGCCGACGATGCCGCCGTCGCCGTGCAGGGCCATGCCGAGGGTGTTCGGCAGTTCCACCCATTCCACCGCGTCCACGTACACCGCCAGGTACCAGTCGCAGACTTCGGCCGGGCGCAGCCCCGCCAGCAGGGCGAAGTTGCCGATGACCATCAGCCGCTGGATGTGGTGCGCGTAGCCGTTCTGGAGGGTGTCGCCAATGCTCTGCGCCAGGCAGTTCATCGACGTCTCGCCCGTCCAGAAGAACTCCGGCAGCGGCGTGTCGTGGTCGAAGTGATTCAGCGCCTTGTAGCACGGCATCTGCAGCCAGTAGACGCCGCGGATGAACTCCCGCCAGCCGAGGATCTGGCGCACGAAGCCCTCCACCGCGTTCAGCGGCGCCCGCCCGTCGCGCCAGGCGTCCACCGCCGCGTCGATCGCCTCCCGGGGGTCGAGCAGCTTGAGATTCAGGCTGGAGGAGAGCAGCGAGTGATACAGGAACGGCTCGCCCTGCCACATGGCGTCCTGGTAGCGCCCGAACAGGGGCAGCCGATGGTCGACGAAGTCCGCCAGTGCTTGCTTGGCCTGGTCCCGGGTGACCGGCCAGCGGAAGTTGTCCGTGCTGCCGGCGTGGTCGGGGAAGTGGCGCTCGACGGCGTCCAGTACCTCCCGGGTGAGTTCGTCCGGCTCGAAGCCGGCCTGCGCCGGCAGCTCGTCCGGCCCGGTGCGGCCGAAGGAGTCACGGTTGTCGGCGTCGTAGTTCCACTCTCCGCCCGCCGGCTGGTCGCCGTCCATCAGCACGTCGTGCCGCCGGCGCATCTCCCGGTAGAAGTACTCCATCACCAGGCGCTTGCGGCCCCGGGCCCAGTCCGCGAACTCGTCGATGGTGCAAAGGAAATGCCGATCGGTCAGCCACTCCACCGGCAGGTCGAGGGAGCCGCAGACCGTATCCACCACGTGGCGCACCCGCCACTCGCCGGGCTCCACCGCGCGCAGCCGCGCGGGCCGGTGGCGGGCCGCCGCGTCCCCGACGGCGGCGGACAGGCTGGCTATGCCCTCCGCGATGTCCCGGTAGTCCACCCGCCAGCCGGCTTCGCGCAGCGTCGCGGCGCGGTGGCGCATGGCGGCGAAGAAGACGCCGATGCGGTGCTTGTGGCTGGGGACGGCGGCCGCCTCTCCCGGCGTCTCCGCCATCAGGACCACGTCCCGGTCCGGGTCGGCCGCCGCCAGCGCGGCATTGCCCTCGTCCAGCTGGTCGCCGAGCACCAGTACGAGATCACGGCAGTTGCGGTCTGTCATCGTCTCCTCCGTTTCCTGCACTCTAACCCGGGTGGCGGCACCGGACGGAGGGCGTAGAATTGGTCACGGCCTGTGCGCCGGGCCGATCTTCGTCGGCCGCACCCTTTCCGGGGAGCGAATTGCCGACAGCGATATTGAGGAGCAGTTTCCAGGAGCAACGATGGACAAGTTCAGGGCCTACCGCATCGACAAGCAGGATGACGAGATCAGGGCGGGTTTCGAGGAAATCGGCCTGGACGACCTCGGCGAGGGCGACGTGGTGGTGCGGGTGGCCTATTCCACTATCAACTACAAGGACGCGCTGGCGGCGACGGGCACGAGCCCCATCCTGCGCCGCTATCCGCTGGTGGGCGGCATCGACCTCGCCGGCGTCGTGGAGGCCTCGGAGGACGAGCGCTTCCCGCCGGGTACCGCGGTGCTGGTAAATGGCTGCGGCCTCGGCGAGAGCCGCGACGGCGGCTATGCCGAGTACGCGCGGGTGCAGGGCGACTGGCTGGTGCCCATCCCCGAGAACATGGACGCCCGGGAGGCGATGATGATCGGTACGGCGGGCTACACGGCGGCGCTGGGCATACACCGCATGGAGCAGAACGGGCAGGCGCCGCAGAACGGGCCGGTGGCGGTGACCGGCGCCACCGGCGGCGTGGGCAGCCTGGCCATCGACATGCTGGCCGGCCGCGGCTACGAGGTGGCTGCGGTCACGGGCAAGTCCGGGGAGCGCGGCTATCTGGAGTCCATCGGCGCCGCCGAAGTGCTGCTGCGCGACGAGATCGACTTCGGCAGGCGGCCCCTGGAGAAGGCCCGCTGGGCCGGCGCCGTGGACAACCTGGGCGGAGAGATACTCACTTGGCTCACCCGCACCGCCGCCTACGGCGCCAACATCGCCAGCATCGGCCTGGCGGCCAGCCCGAAGCTGGAGACCACCGTGCTGCCGTTCATCCTGCGCGCCGTCTGCCTGCTCGGCATCAACTCGGTGGACACGCCGCGCCCGCTGCGCCTGGAGGTCTGGAAGCGCATCGGCACCGACCTGCGGCCCGGCCATCTGGAGACCATCGGGCATCGGGAGATTGCCTTCGAGGATCTCCCCGGAGCCTTCGACGACTACATCGCCGGGCGGGTCACCGGGCGTACCGTCGTCCGTATCGGCGGCAGCGAGAACTAGAATAGACCGATTGGACAATTTGGGAACGGACTCTGCGCTGGTTTAGAATCCCGGCCCCGCCCGGGGCCCCGGGACAGTCAGCACTGGAGATTTCGGGATGCAGAAGGAATCGGCCGGCGCCAGGTTCTGGCAGGCGCTGGAGGATGAGCGACCCCTGCAGGTGGTCGGCACCATCAACGCTTACAGCGCGCTGCTGGCCGGCGAGGCGGGCTTCCGCGCCATCTACCTCTCCGGGGCCGGCGTGGCCAACGCCTCCTTCGGCCTGCCGGATCTCGCCATGACCACGCTGAACGACGTGTGCGAGGACGTCCGCCGCATCAGCTACGCGAGCGACCTGCCGCTGCTGGTGGACGCCGATACCGGCTGGGGCAGCGCGTTCATGATCGGCCGCACCATCCGTGAACTGATCCGGGCTGGCGCGGCCGGCTGCCACATCGAGGACCAGGTGGCAGCGAAACGTTGCGGCCACCGGCCAGGCAAGGCCCTGGTGGAGGCGGACGAGATGGTGGACCGCATCAAGGCCGCCGTCGACGGGCGCACCGACGACCGCTTCGTGATCATGGCCCGCACCGACGCCCATGCGGTGGAGGGCCAGCAGGCCGCGCTGGACCGGGCGGCCCGGTACGTGGAGGCCGGCGCCGACATGGTCTTCGCCGAGGCCCTGACCACGCTGGACGAGTACCGCCAGTTCACCGGTGCCGCGGCCGTGCCCGTGCTGGCCAACATGACCGAGTTCGGCAAGACGCCGCTGTTCACCACGGAGGAACTCGGTGAGGCCGGCGTGGCGATGGCGCTGTATCCGCTCTCGGCCTTCCGGGCGATGAGCGCGGCGGCCCTGCAGGTGTACCGCGAGCTGCGCTCGGTCGGCACCCAGGCCTCGGTGGTGGACCGCATGCAGACCCGCGCGGAACTCTATGACGTACTCGGCTACCACGAGTACGAGGACAAGCTCGACGAGCTGTTCGCGGAAACAGGGCTCACGAAGAAGTGATACGCCCGCGGCGAGCGTAACGACGACACAACGATACGGGGACTGAAGACTATGGCAGCTAACAAGAAGACCGGCGGTCTCGCCGGTGTGGTGGCGGGCAAGACGGCGCTGTGCACGGTGGGCCAGGAAGGCGCCGGGCTCACCTATCGCGGCTACGACATCTACGACCTGGCCGACAACGCGAACTTCGAGGAGGTGGCCTACCTGCTGATGCACGGCAAGCTGCCGAACCGCAGCGAACTCGACGCCTACGTCACGCGGCTCAAGGGGCTGCGCGGCCTGCCCGGTGATCTGAAGCAGGTGCTGGAGATGATTCCCGCCGACGCCCACCCGATGGACGTACTGCGCACGGGCGTCTCCGTGCTGGGCAACCTCGAGCCAGAGGGCGACGTCTCCAACCAGGCCCACGTGGCGGACCGGCTCGTGGCGGCGCTGCCGTCCATCATGCTGTACTGGCACCGCTTCCACAGCGACGGGGCGCGCATCGACACGGAAACCGAGGACGACAGCATCGCGGGTCATTTCCTGAATCTCCTGCACGGCGAGGCGCCGAACGAGCTGCACCGGAAGACGCTGGACACCTCGCTGATCCTCTACGCCGAGCACGAG
>CAZRSA010000007.1:0-42789 GCA_964602525.1 uncultured Woeseiaceae bacterium | reverse complement strand
TGGTGCAGATGACGCTGAACCAGCTCGACGTGCCGGTGCAGGCGCTGTTCTCCACCCTCGGCCGCACGGCCGCCCGGACGCTGGAGACGAAGATCATCGCCGACCAGATGCAGGTGTGGTACGACGAACTGGTCAGCAATATCGGCGCCGGCGACACCCGCACCTTCAACGAGCGGAACTGGGACCCGGGCAGCTGGCCGCGTCAGGCCAAGGGCGTGGGCATCATGGAGGCGCCGCGCGGTGCGCTGTCACACTGGATCGTGATCGAGAACCAGAAGATCGCGAACTACCAGGCAGTGGTACCCAGCACGTGGAACGCGGGCCCCCGGGATGCCAACGGCGTGCCGGGCGCCTACGAGGCCGCGCTGCAGGACAACCACCAGCTGCACGATCCGAAGCAGCCCATCGAGATCCTGCGCACCATCCACAGCTTCGACCCCTGCATCGCCTGCGCGGTGCACGTCACCGACCCGGACGGCGAGGAACTGATCAAGGTGAAGGCGCTCTGAGGAGCGCCGCCGCCGACTAGGCCCGGCGGCGGTTGCCCGGCGGCTCGGCGTCGTCGCCGAGTTCCAGACGCAGCTGCAGCAGTTCGCGCAGGTCGTCCACGGAGACGACTCCCAGCAGCCGGCCGTCCTCGACCACCAGGCGCTGGCGGCCGGCGCTGCCGCCGAACAGGCTCGAGGCGAGATCGGTGAGTTCCTCGTCGGGGCTCACCGTGTTCTCGTCGGAGCAGGAAGAGACGATATCGGCGATGGCCGTCTGCTCCCACTGCTCCTCCGGCACCTCCTTCACCCGCTCCACGGTGGCGCAGCCTTTCAGCTCGCCGTCCTGTACCACGGGAAACAAACGGGAACGGTAGCGGTAGACATAGTCGTCAATGAAGTCCCGCAGGCTCAGCGAACGCTCCACCGTGACCGGGTCGGTATTCATCACGTCCCGGGCCGAGCGCCCCTCCAGCAGCTGCTGGATGATGAGCTGACGGTAGGAGCCCTTCGCCGCGCCGCGTACGAACAGGCCGATCAGCACGTACCACATGCCGCCGACGAAGAACCCCTGAATCAGCGACAGCACGCCCAGGAAGATCAGGATCAGCCCGAAGCCCGAGCCCATGTTGCTGGCGATCCGCGTCGCATCCCGGATGTCGTTGCGCCAGGCCCACAGCCCCGCCCGCAGCATGCGGCCGCCGTCCAGGGGATAGGCCGGGATCAGGTTGAAAACGGCCAGGGCCACGTTGATCACCGCCAGGTAGAAGAGCACGCCGGTCACCGGCGTCGGCAGGCCCGCGCCTTCCGCACCGGCATGCAGCAGCCAGCAGATGCCGGCCAGCACCAGGCTGGACAGCGGGCCGGCGCCGGCCATCAGCAGCTCCACCTTGGGCTCCTTCGGCTCGTGGCGCATCTCGGCCACGCCGCCGAAGATGAACAGCGTGATCCCGCCCATGCGCAGGCCGTAGTAGCGGGCCACCAGGGAGTGGGAGAGCTCGTGGAACACGATAGAGAAGAGGATGCCCAGTGCCCCGGCGATGCCCATCCACCAGCGGGTCTGGGTGCCCAGGTCCGGGTAGCGCTGGGGGAAGAAGCCCTCGGCCAGCGTCCAGGTGATGAGCAGTGCCAGCAGCAGCCAGGTGAGGTTCAGCTTCACCTCGAAGCCGAAGATGGTGAACAGCGGGAAGCCGCGCGCGATCAGGGGTTTCTTCTCAGCCATGGCCGCACGTTAACAGATTGGCCCCGCCGACGGCCCTTGTGACCGATACCTACTCCGTACCGGCCGGATCGTGTGACAACGGACCGCGCTCGCACGATAATCGGCAAATGCAGGTATCGGCCGCATCGCGAGTCTCTGGCAGCCTGGACCGGCTCCGAACTGTCCTGCGCCGACCGGCGCAGGGACTGGCCTGTCTGGCCTTGCTCGTCATGTGCGCGCCGACGCAAGCTGCAGATGGCGGAGAGGCCGGCTGGACGATCGCACCCTACGGCTGGCTGGCGGGCTTCGACGCCGGCTGGGGGACGATCCGCGCCGGCTACCGCTATCTCGCCGTCGACTACGAGACCGACGGGTTCCTGCTGGACGCCGCGCTGCAGGGGCCGGTGCTCGGCGCTGCTTTCCGCTTCTGAGTTGCGGCGGCGCGAGCTGCAGCGTCTCTTGTATCGATGACTCTGATTTCTATGGCGCGGCTGATGACCACGGCGCAGCAGCCTCGAGCTCGTAGGCCAGCTCCAGCAACCGTCTTTCCTCTCCCATCCCGGCGGCGAACTGCACACCGATGGGCAGCCCCTCGATGCTCTGGCCGAGCGGCAGGGAGATGGCTGGCGTGCCGGCCACGTTCTGCACCGGCGTGAACGCGGCATAGTGCATCAGCCGCTCGGCGGCCGTATCGAAGTCGATGTCCAGCGCCAGGTACCCCAGCGGCACCGGCGGACGCGCCAGCACCGGCGAGACGATGAAGTCGCAGTCGGCGAAACGGCGCCGGTGCTCCTCGCCGAAACGGCGCAGGCGGCGGATGGCGCCCGGGCTGCGCCAGATGCGCCGCAGATAATGGCGGCTGAGCTGGCGCGTCAGCGGTTCGAGTTCGTGCCGGTCAAAGCCGCGCCCGAATGCGAACCGACCCAGGTAGCGGATGACCGTGGCCATCCGCGCCCAGTAGAGGAAGAAGTCCTCGGCCATGCGGGCATCGGCGAGTGCCGGGATCTCCTTCACCCGGTGCCCCAGCCGCCGACAGACGGCGGCGGCGTTCTCCACGGCGGCCACCACTTCCGGGTGACAGGAGGCCCCCAGCGGGTGGCGGGTGGTGTAGCCGATCCTGAGCCGGGTGGTGGCCGGCCCCTGGACGTGGCCGATGGTCGGCAGGCCGTCCCCCGCACGGTGCTTCTCGGCCTCCGCGTAAAAGGCGGCCGTATCGCGCACGCTGCGGGTCAGCACCCCTTCGGCAATGATGTCCACGGGCAGCTTCTCGGCGAGTGCCACCGTGAGCAGTCGTCCCCGGGACGGCTTCAGCCCGACCAGCCCGCAGCAGGAGGCCGGGATGCGCGTGGAGCCGCCGCCGTCGTTGCCGTGGGCGAGCGGCACCACGCCCGCCGCCACCAGCGCGGCGGAGCCGCCGGAGGAGCCGCCCGTGGAGTGACGGGTGTTCCAGGGATTGCGCGTGGGCGGTCCCCAGCTGCGCTCCGTGGTGGCAGTCAGGCCGAACTCCGGCAGCGCGGTCTTGACGATGGCCATGAGCCCGGTGGAGCGGAACTGGGCCGTGATGGGGCTGTCCGCACCGTAACGGCGTTCCGGCGTCGCGCGGGATCCGTAGCGGGTGGGCAGGCCGGCCAGGTCGACGTTGTCCTTGATCGCCGACGGCACGCCGGCGAGCAGGCCGCCGGCATCCTCCGTGGACAGGCGCTCCGCCTCCTTCCTGGCCTGATCGTACCGGGTGACCGCCACGGCGTTGAGTACCGGCTCGACGACGGCAAGCCTGGCGATGGCCGCCTCGACGGCCTCCGCCGCGCTGATGTCCCGGGCAGCTATGCGCTCGGCGATGGCGACGGCATCCAGCTCGCCGAGGACGTCATTCGTCGGCGCGTGTACCTGCGGTCGTGGACTCATGCAGCAGCTCCCGGACTTCCTCGTCGCTGGTCTGGCCGAAGTTCCTGTACCAATAACCGACGGCCATGTAGGGCGACGGGGTATCCAGACAGACGACTTCGTCGGCTTCCCGCCCGATGTCGGCCGCAGCCTCGTCGGATGCCGTGGGTACCGCCACAATGATACGGCTGGCGCCCAGCTTGCGCACGGCCTTCACGGCCGCGAGCATGCTCGAGCCGGTCGCCATGCCGTCGTCCGCCAGTATGACGGTCCGGCCGCTCACGTCCAGCGGGGGCCGGTCACCCCGGTAGGCCTGCTCCCGGCGCTCGAGTTCCGCCTGCTCGCGTTCGACCACCGGCTGCAGGTCGTTCTCGTCCAGACCGGTCATGCCCATCACCCGCTCCGAGAGCACCTGGATGCCGCCGGAGGCAATGGCGCCCGCCGCCAGCTCCGGCTGACCCGGCACGCCCACCTTGCGGACCACCAGCACGTCCAGCTCGCCGCCGAGCTCCCGGGCGACCTCGGCGGCCACCGGCACGCCGCCGCGGGCGAGCCCGAGCACGAGCGGCGAATCCGCCTCCAGCCGTCGGTCGAGCGCCTCGCCCAGCACCCGGCCGGCCTCCCTGCGATCTGCGAATACGGTCATGTCGCTCTCCTTGCTCCGTGTATGCCCAGTGTGACGCCCGGAGCCGCCGGTGCAAATCCGTAACCGCCCCGATCAGTCCTAAAATCGAGCCCATCATCGGGCCTATAATGGTTCGGTGAACCCGCCACCGGACGACGAAAGCCCCCGCCTGCAGGACGCGCAGGAACACCGCTCCGCGAACACCGGGCGCAAGGTACGCTTCCTCTCGGATCCCGCGAGCTATCCCGGCCCGGTGGCGGCCGTCCGGCCGGTCGAGACCCACTTCGCCTGGGTATTCCTGACCGACGAACACGCCTGGAAGATGAAGAAGGCCATCCGGGCCCGGGTAATCGACTACCGCCGTCTGGAAGACCGGGAACACTACTGCCGGGAGGAGCTGCGGCTGAACCGCCGGCTGGCCGACTGGGTCTACCTCGACGTGGTGCCGCTCACCGAGGATGCCGGAGGCCGCCTGCATATCGGCGGCGAAGGCCGGGCGGTGGAGTGGCTCGTGCAGATGCGCCGGCTGCCCGAGGAGGCGATGCTCGAGAGCCTGATTGCCCGGGGACCGGTCGCCGACGAGCAGCTGGCGCGGGTAGCCCGTCACCTGGCGCCGTTCTATGCAGGACTGCCGCCGGAGCCGCTGGAGGCCGAGGCCTACGTGTCGCGGCTGCTAGCACAGAACGACACGCAGCGCCGGCACTTGGAGGAAATCGACGATGCCCTCACCGACGACCCCTGGCGCAGCATCCTCGACGACCAGCTCCGCTACGTCCGTGCGCACCGGCAAGCCGTCGGCGCCCGCGCGGAAGCCGGCCACGTGGCCGAGACCCACGGCGACCTGCGCCCCGAGCACGTCTACCTTGGCGACCGGTTCGCCGTGATCGACTGCCTGGAGTTCTCCCGCGACCTGCGCATACAGGACAGTGCCGAGGAGGTCGCCTTTCTCGCCCTGGAATGCCAGCGGGCCGGCGGCCGGGAACTGCGCGACCGCCTGCTCGCGGCCTGGCAGGCGGCCAGCGGCGACGTGCCGGAGCCCACGCTGCTGGCCTATTACTTCAGCCGGCGCGCCATGGTAAGGGCCGTCCTCTCGGCCTGGCACCTCGACGATCCCGCCTTCGACCGGGACCACTACATCGCCGAGGCACGGCACTACATGGCGCTCGCCCGGGAGTTCGTCGACGAGGCACTGGCGGAGCAGTCCGCCGGCGGGCGCTAATCCTCGTCCTCGCCCAGCAGCCGCACCAGCGAGCCGTCCTCGTTCAGGCAGCGGATGGCGTCGCCGATCAGCGGCGCCACGCTCAGGGTGGTGAGCCTGGCGGCGAAGGCATCGGAAATTCGGCCCAGGGGCGCCACGCTGTCGGTGACGATCACGCCCTCCAGCTCCGGTACCGCCAGCTTCTCGCTGACAGGGTCCACCAGCAGGCCGTGGGTGGCGGCTGCGAACACGCGCCGTGCGCCGAGTTTCCGGCAGGCGGCCGCGGCACGGGCGAGCGTGGTGCCGGTGCTGATGAGGTCGTCCAGGACGACGGCCACGCGGTCATCGACGTCGCCGATCACCGTCTCCCCGCTCACCACGTCCCGGCTGCGCTTCTTGTTGATGAATGCGTCGCCCACCTCCCGGCCCAGCGCCTGCTCCAGCGCCTCCCGGAACGCCCGCGCCCGCTTCACACCGCCCACGTCCGGCGAGACGACGGCCAGCGGCTCGTCGCCGACCCGTTCGCGGATGTAGTCCACGAACAGCCGCTTGGCCTCCAGGTGCTCGCTGCGGCAGCGGAAGGCGTTCTGGTAGGCGGCGAGGTTGTGTACGTCCAGCGTCACCACCCGGTCGAGGCCGGAGGACTCGAGCATGCCGGCCACGTAGCGGGTGGTGACCGGGTCCCGGCTCTTGGTCTTGCGGTCCTTGCGGGCGTAGGCGAGATAGGGGATGACGGCGGTGAGACGCCCGGCTCCCGCATCCCGCAGCGCACCGAGCAGGAAGATCAGCCGGCAGAGCTTGTCGTTGACGCTCCGGCCGGGCTCGCCGTAGAGGGAATGGATGACGTAGACGTCCTCGCCGCGCACCGGTTCCAGCGGCCTGATCTTGTGCTCGCCGTCGTCGAAGTCCCGCTCGCGCAGGCGCGACGGCGCCCTGCCGATGCGGTCGCAGACCGCCTCGGCGAAGGCACTCGAGGTGGCGGGCGCGAATATCTTCACCCTTGAGATGCTAGTCGAGCGGGCGCATTGTTACAGTAGGTACATGAACGGACCGGAGTGGATATGGCAACCCGAGAAGCCTTGCTGAAGCCCCACCAGGGGGACGCACTCATCCTGGTGGACGTGCAGAACGACTTCCTGCCCGGAGGGGCGCTGGGCGTGCCGGAAGGCGACCAGGTCATCCCCGTGCTGAACAAATACTCGGAGGTGTTCGAGCAGCTGGGCCTGCCCATCGTGGCCACCCGGGACTGGCATCCGGAGGACCATTGCTCCTTCGAGGCCCAGGGCGGGCCCTGGCCGCCCCACTGTGTCGCCGGTACGGAGGGCGCCGCGTTCGCCACCGGGCTCGACCTGCACGGCGACACCAAGGTGGTGTCCAAGGCCGAGACGCCCGAGGAGGAGGCCTACAGCGGTTTCCAGGGCACTGAACTCGACCGCTGGCTGAAGGAACGCGGCGTGCAGCGGGTATTCGTCGGCGGCCTGGCCACCGACTACTGCGTGCGCGAGACGGTCCGCGACGGGCTGGTGAACGGCTACGAGGTGGTGCTGCTCGAAGACGCCATCCGGGCCGTCAACGTCGACCCGGACGACGGCCGGAAGGCCGTGACCGAGATGGAGAAGGAAGGCGCGGTGAAGACCGACTTCGACCATCTCGAAGCCGCCTGAGCCACGAGGAAAAGCGCAACATGAGCAACTCCCGCTGGCTCGAACGCCTGGGCAGCCCGAACCTGACCGACCTGTATCAGCTCACCATGCTGCAGGCCTACCGGCACATCGGCATGGACGATACGGCGGTGTTCGAGTTCTTCGTGCGCAAGCTCCCCGACCACCGGAACTTCATGGTGGCGGCCGGACTCGAGCAACTGCTCCGCTACCTCACCGACTTCCGCTTCGAGGACCGGGATCTGGAAGCGCTGCGGCGCACGGAGAAGCTCGACGGCGCTTTCATCGACTCCCTGGCGGAGCTGCGATTCACCGGTGACGTGGACGCCATGCCGGAGGGCACGCTGTTCTTCGGCAACGAGCCCGTAGTGCGGGTGGTGGCGCCGCTGGCCCAGGCGCAGCTGGTGGAGACCCGGGTGGTGAACCTGATGCAGATGCAGACGCTGGTGGCCAGCAAGGCCGCGCGCATGCGTCTCGCCGCCCACGACCACCAGCGGCTGGTGGACTTCGGGCTGCGGCGGGCCCACGGCGCAGAGGCGGGCCTGTTCGCCGCCCGCGCCGCCTGGATCGGCGGTTTCGACGGTACGGCCACGGTGCTGGCCCACGAGCTCTACGGCATTCCGATCTTCGGCACCATGGCCCATTCCTTCATCCAGGCCCACGACTCCGAGATGCAGGCCTTCGAGGACTTCTGCCGCAGCCAGCCGGAGAACACCGTGCTGCTCATCGACACCTACGATACCGAGGAAGGCGCGCGGAAAGTGGTGGAGCTGGCGCGCAAGCTCGAGCCGGAAGGCTTCACCATCCGTGGCGTGCGCATCGACAGCGGCGACCTCTACGCCGGTGCGAAGGCGGTGCGCCGCATCCTGGACGAGGGAGGCTGCGAGAGCATCGAGATCATGGTCAGCGGCGGGCTGAACGAGGACCGCATCGCCGGCCTGGTGGCCGCCGGCATACCGGCCACCGGCTACGGCGTCGGTACCGACCTGGACGTCTCCGCCGATGCGCCCTACCTCGACTGCGTCTACAAGATCCAGGAATACGCCGGTATCCCCCGGCGCAAGAAGTCGTCGGGCAAGGCCACCTGGCCGGGCCGCAAACAGGTATTTCGCCACTACCGCGACGACGGCACCTTCCACCACGACGTGATCGGCCTGGTGGACGAGGCACTGGACGGCGAACCATTGCTGCGGCCGGTCATGCGCGACGGCAGACCGCTCGGCGAAACCGCGCCGCTGGCGGACGTGCGCGAGCGCGCCGCCGCGCAGATGGCGGCGCTGCCCCGGGAACTCTCCCTGCTGCCCGTCGCCGCCGAGCCCTACCGGGTGGAGATCTCGGACGGACTGCGCGCCATGGCCGAACGGGTGGACGAGCGAGTCGAGGCGAAGGAATAAGCCTCGCCGATTTGCAGGAAATTCACGGCACCTGAGCAAGTTATTCAAACGGCCTGCGCCCGGGGGCGGTCGCCGCGCCCGCGAGACGGGGTCCGCGCTGCCTGAATCCCCCCGATTCAATGACACGGGTACGCCCGCCTCCTTTCGGCACGGCACTTGCAGCCGCCAGCGTGAGGGACCACGCACGAACGAAAGGAGGCAAACATGCAGCGTCAGACGACATTGTTCGCTGTCGCCGTCGCCACCCTGCTGACGGCCCCGGCGCTCGCCCAGGACGTCGACCCCTACGCCAAACCCGACGACAGCCGGGGGGACGGCTGATGATCGTCACCGAAATGCTGCTCGCGCTGGTCTTCGCCGCGCTGGTCGCTGCGGTGCTGGCCGCAAGCCGGCGCAGCGAAGACGCGAGCATGACGCCTTTCTTCATCTTCTTCTTCCTGCTCCTGTTCCCGCTTATCTGGGCGGCGGGGGTATGGATGACGCCGATCGGCCCGCCGGTCCGGGGCGTGCCCTGGCTCGGCTTCCTGCTGGTGAGTCTGTTCCTGCTGGTGCTGCTGCTGGCGGCGGCGGCGCCGTCGGGGCCGCCCCGCCGGGCCGGCGACGTGACCCCGGAGAACGCCGGCGAGGAGGCCCTGAAAGGCACGGTGGTCTTCTTCGGCCTGTTCTTCTGGGTGCTGGTCATCGGCGCGGCGGCCGCCGTCATCACCCGCTACGCGACGCCGTAACGGCGTGGCCGGGTCGACTGTTACCGGTGCCCGCCGGCGCCTTACGCCGGCGGGCCCTTCAGCTCCACCGTGTTGCCTTCCGGATCGGTGACGTAGATCGAGGGCCCGTAGCCCAACGCGCCGTAGCGCCGCACGACCTCGCCGGCCTCGACACCGTGGGCACGCAGATGGGCCAGGATGGCGTCGGCATCCCAGGGCTCCACCTGCACGCAGAAATGATCCATGTTCGGCGCATCGTCCGCCGGCGGGCGCGGAAAATTGCGGCCGAGTTCGCCGTCGACCGCGACGATGTCGATCAGCGAGGCGCCCGCCCGCAGCTGGTACAGCCCGATACCCGTCTGCTCCTTCTCCGGCGCGCAGCCGAGCACCTCGCCGTAGAAGGCCATCAGGGTCTCAGGGTCCCGGGCGCGGATGACCACGTGATCGATGACACGGATGTTCAGGGGGTGGTCGCTCATGGGGATCGAACTCGTGCAATCCGGAGACACCTACTCTAGCAGGCATGCGCCGACCCGTTTGCCGCGAGTTCTCGTTGCCTGAAGTCCTTATATGGTCTATTTTTATCATGACCGGCCGCGGAAGGATGGGTGATGCCAGCGAGAAGATTCAGCAGAAGGGCGCTGCGGCTGCCGGCTGCAATGCTCGTGCTTTCGCTTTCCGGTGGGTTCCACGAGACGCCGCTGGCCGGCGAACCCGACGCCGCCGGCCCGAGCCACGGTACGATGGCGAAGCCGGTCCGGCGCTACGCACCCGATTATCCCCGCTACGAACTGCATCGGGGTCGGGCGGGATGGGTCAAGCTCAGTTTCGTCGTGACCGAGGAAGGGCGCGTGGTAGATCCCATCGTGGAGGATTCCAGCGGCAGCTCCCGATTCGAGGAGGCGGCGCTGAAGGTCGTGCGCAAGTGGCGCTACGAGCCGGCGACGCTGGAGGGGCAGCCGGTACAGCAGTGCCAGACGGAAACCCTGATCCGCTTCGAGCTGGAACCGAAAGCGATCGGCGCCGGCAGAGAGTACCGCAGGGCACACCGCAGAATCTCCCGCCTGCTCGAGACGGGAGAGATCGACGAGGCCGAGGCGCTGATCGCCGAGACCGAGCAGGAGGACGGGCTGAACGCCTACGAGATCGCCCGTCTCTGGATGCTGAAGGCCATCGTCGCCGGCGAACGGGGCGACGAGAGCGCCCAACTCGCTGCGCTGAAGCGCACCATCGCGAGCAAGGGGGCCTGGATCGAGGATGAGCTGTACCCCTCACTGCTGCGCTCTGTGCTCGCGTTGAAGATACGTCTGGGGCGCTACGGCTCCGCGCTGGGTACCTACGAGGACTACGTCGAGGCGACCGGCAGCGACGAGGGGCTCGGAGCACTCCGGGCAGTCGTCGGAGAGATCCGCGCGGCCGCGGCAGGCCCGGCACCGTTACGGGTGGAGGCGAACATCGGGGACGGCGCCGCCTGTGAGGAATGTCGCTCCAGCTGGCACTACCGTCCCCTGCGCAAGGCCTTCACCATCGCGGATGTCGAAGGTGCTGCCGATGAGCTGGAGATCCGCTGTGACTGGCAGCGAGTGACCGATACCGTACGCGAAGGAGTGCAATGGAACATCCCGGCGAGCTGGGGCGACTGCCGTGTTATCGTGACCGGTGAAAAGGGCACCCGATTCAGTTTCTACGAGATGCCCGAAGCCTGACATTCACCGACCACGGCACACGATGAAGCACCCCATCCGCGCCTTGTCAGCGATTGCCGCGGCGGCGGCCGTCGTTGCGCTCGCGCCATCCTCCCACTCCGCCGCCGAAGCCCCCGTCGCCATTGCCATCCATGCCGGCGCCGGCACCATGAACCGGGACGAGATCACTCCGGAGCAGGAAGCAGCCATCCGCGCCGAGCTGAAGCAAGCGGTGCGGGCCGGCCACCGGGTGCTGACCCGCGGCGGCGGCAGCCTGGAGGCGGTGCAGGCGGCCGTCAACATCCTCGAGGACTCTCCGCGCTTCAACGCGGGCAGGGGGGCGGTCTTCAACGCCGAGGGCGAGAACGAGCTGGACGCCTCCGTGATGGACGGCGCCACGCTGAATGCCGGTGCCGTGGCGGCGGTGCGCCGCATCGCGAACCCCATCGATCTGGCCCTGCGGGTGATGACCGAGTCCCGCCACGTGATGCTGATCGGCGAGGGCGCCGAGACCTTCGCCGCCGAGCAGGGCTTCGAACTGGTCGACCCGGCCTATTTCCACACGGAACGCCGGTGGCGCCAGCTGCAGGACGCGAAGAAGGACGAGGCAGAGGCCGGCGCAGAGGCCGGCACAGAGGCCGGCCGCTGGTACTCGACCGTGGGGGCAGTGGCCCTCGACCGTGAAGGCAACCTCGCGGCAGGCACCTCCACGGGCGGACTCACCAACAAGCGCTGGGGCCGTGTGGGCGATACGCCGATCATCGGCGCGGGCACCTATGCGAATAACGAGACCTGCGCCGTCAGCGCCACCGGCACCGGCGAGTACTTCATCCGTTTCGTCGTGGCCCACAGCATCTGCGAGCACGTGCGCCGCGGCCTGAGCATCGGCGAGGCCGCCGGCAGGCTGATCCACGAGGTGCTGCCCGCCGCGGGCGGCGACGGCGGTGTCATCGCCATGGATGCCGCCGGCAACATCGCCATGCCCCACAACACCCCGGGCATGTACCGCGCCAGTGTGGACACGGCCGGCCGGGTGACGGTGGCGATCTACGGCGAGCCCTGAGGGGGCTCAGGCGGCGCGGGTACCGGCCACCGCCTCCAGTTCGCCGAGCGCCTCCTCCAGGAAACCGAGCATGCGCTGCACCCGGGGCACCGAGCGCCGGCAGGCGACGATGCCGAAGTCCAGGTTGCCGGCATAGCTCACCAGCGTGATGCTCATGGCCTGGCCGTGGACCACGATGTTCATGGGATAGATGCCGTCCAGCGCCGCTCCGTTCCAGTACATGGGCTGCTTCGGGCCCGGCACGTTGGAGATCACCAGGTTGTAGGCCGGGAACCAGTTCGCCGTGCCCAGGAAGTTTGTGAGCAGCATGGGCGAGAACGCGACCGCCGTGAACAGGGTGGCGGCTTCCGGCGACAGGCTGGCATAGAGGTCCTTGCCTGCCTGCATGGAGGCCTGGATGGCCCGCAGTCGGCGCTCCGGCTCCGGCACGTCGGTGGCCAGGCTCGTGATGATGAAACCGATGGCATTGGCAGAGTCGATGTCGCCGCCGGTGCGCACCGAGATGGGCGCCAGTGCCTTGAGCGGCCGGTCCAGCGATTCTCCCTGGGCCGCGTAATAACGGATGAGGGCGCCGGCGCACATCGCCAGCACGACGTCGTTCAGTGTCGCGTCCAGGGCCTTGCTCACGGCGTGTACCCGGTCGAAGGGCCAGGAGTCGGCCACCAGCCGCCGGGAACCGGAGATCTTCTGCGTGAGCAGCCCGTGGGGCACCCGGTGCCAGGGGGCGGCCAGCCTGCCGCCCATGCCCAGCCACACCTGCCCGTAGCGCCGCAGCCCGCCCAGCACGTCCGCGGTGACACCGAGCTGCTCGCGCAGGGCCTCGGCCACCGCCTTCAGGTCCTTCGGCGACGGGGCCTCGGCCTCCGACTCGTTGCCGATCTTGTGCTTGTACGTCTCCCAGGCCTGCAGCGAGAGCGGCGAATAGTCGACGTGGCCCTCGGGCGAGTCCGACAGCATGCTCTGCATGAGGTGCACGCCCCGTGTGCCGTCGATGGCGCAGTGATGCACCTTGAAATAGGTGGCGAACTGCCGCTTCTTCAGCCCCTCGATCACGTACATGACCCACAGCGGACGGTTACGGTCCAGCAGGGCGCTGTGCAGGCGGGAGGCCAGCGCGAACAGTTCCCGGTAGCGGCCCGGCTCGGGCAGCGCGGCGTGACGCACGTGGTACTCCATGTCCATGTGCTCATCCGGGATCCAGTGCTGTACCAGGCCCGTCTTCGCCAGCAGTCCGGGGGCCAGGCGCTCGCCGAACGGTGGCAGCAGGGGGTCGTCGCGGCGCAGGATGGACAGCAGCTCCTTCAGGTAGCGGCGCTGCGAGACGCCCTTCGGCAGGGTGTAGACATTCAGTGCGCCCACGTGCATGGGCGTCTCCCGGTTCTCTGCCAGCAGGAAATTGCTGTCGGCGATGCTCAGCCTTCTCATGGCGCCCCCGTTCGCTGCTCTCGTCCCGGCGCGCGCTTGCAACGCCGTTTTCCATACTGTATTCCTCACGGCAGCAACAGGAAAGCGTGATGCCTTGCGTTGCACGGGCGGCGGATGGAGCTGCACACTGCCCGTGCGATTCTGCCGCCGCCGGCGGCCCCGGGAGACCCTGAATGCCGACAGCGCACCGGCGCCACATCCGGGCCCTGTTCGCCCTGACCCTCTGCTTCGCCGCCACCGCCGGCGCCAGCGAGCTGTTTCCGCGCCCGGCCGGCCTGGAGCGGGACATCGCCTTCTGGACCTACATCTATACCGGCGTCTCCAGCGACGGCGGCGTGCTGCACGACTCACGCAACCTCGCCGTACGCTACGAGACGCTGGACTTCGACGGCGCCGGCCGCAGCACCCGCTACCGCCACATCCGCGAGCGCCGCGAGCACTACCGCCGCGTCCTCGAGCGGCTGGCGAGCGGCAAGCGCGAAGGGCTGTCGGCGGAGGAACGACGGGTCCTTGCGCTGTGGCCGGAGGACGTCGGCAACGACCGGCTCGCCCGGGCCGCGCGCCAGGTGCGCTTCCAGCTCGGCCAGTCGGACCGCTTCCTGGCCGGCCTGCGGCGCTCGGGCCGCTACCGGCCTTACATCGAACGAGTGCTCGCAGAGCGTGGCCTGCCGGAGGAGCTGGTGGCCCTGCCCCACGTCGAGTCCTCCTTCAACCCGGAGGCCTACTCGAAGGTGGGCGCCGCCGGCATGTGGCAGTTCACCCGCTCCACCGGCCGGCGGTTCATGCGCATCGATCACGTGGTGGACGAGCGCCGCGACCCGTTCATCTCCACCGTGGCTGCGGCCCGTCTGCTGGAGAACAACCATGCCGTGACCGGCAGCTGGCCGCTGGCGCTGACCGGCTACAACCACGGCGTCGCCGGCATGCGCCGGGCCGCGCGCCAGCTCGGTACCAAGGACATCGAGACCATCGCCCGCAATTACCGCGGGCGCACCTTCGGCTTCGCCTCCCGGAATTTCTACGTGGCCTTCCTGGCGGCGCTGCAGGTGGACCGGGAGCCGGAGAAGTACTTCGGCGAGGTCGCGCTCGAGGCGCCGGCGGACCACGAGCTGCTCACCGTCGAGCGATACACCAGCGCCCGCGGACTGGCGGCCGCGCTCGGCATCGGCCTCCGCGAGCTGCAGGGCCACAACCCTGCGCTGCAGCGCACCGTCTGGAGCGGCAACAAGCACATCCCGCGGGGATTCACCCTGCGTCTGCCGGCCGGCTTGCTGGACGGCGACGGCGGCGCGCTGCTGGCCGCACTGGGACCCGATGCCGTGTTCGCCCGGCAGCTGCCGGACGTGACGCATACGGTCGCCCGCGGCGACACCCTGTCGGGTATTGCCGGCTACTACGAGGTCAGCATATCGGACCTCGTCGCGCTGAACGGCCTGCGCAGCCGCCACCGCATCCGCGCCGGCCAGGTCCTGCGTCTGCCCACGGACGACGACACGGTGCGCCTGGCGGCCGCGGCACGCAGCTCCCCGCCGCCGGCGCCGGTGCCGAAAACCCGCGCCCCGGATTACGACACCGCGCTGGTGGCGGCGGCCCTGATGGGCCCCGAACCGGTCGGGGCACCCGAGGACGAGGCCGGCAGCGGCCTCGCCACGTCCCAGGCCGTACTGGCGGCCGACCCCGCGGACTACTCGGTGGCCGCGGACGGCACCATCGAGATCCAGGCCATGGAAACCCTCGGCCACTATGCCGACTGGCTGGGTATCCGCACCCAGCGGCTGCGCGACGCCAACGGCTACGGCTTCCGCCGCCCGGTGCGCATCGGCGACCGCCTGCGGCTCGTCTTCGACGGCATCGACCGCCAGGCATTCGAGATCCGGCGCCTGGCCTATCACCAGGATCTCCAGGAACGCTTCTTCCGCCGGTACCGCATCCGGGATTCGGTGGCGCACCGGGTGCGCCGCGGCGAGTCGGTCTGGCTGCTCGCGCGGCGTGACTATGACGTGCCGGTGTGGCTGCTTCGCCAGTACAATCCGGACCTGCAGCTCGACCGGGTGCGCCCGGGCATGAGCATCCAGTTCCCGGTGCTGGAGCGCCTGCAGACGTCCGCGGGCACGGTTCGGATGGCGGACAAGGACTAGAACCCGTATAGCCTACTGGATACGAGGTAACTCGACGGCGAGCGCTGCGCTCGCACCTTCGGCGAAGAACACCAGGGTGTCGTTCTCCGCCCCGCCGAAATCGAGTGTGGCGGCAAGTCCCGTGTAATCCCCGTCCTCGAAACCGGACGGCGCGCAGCCACTCAGCGTGAGGCTGATCGCGTACATGTTGTATGCCATGTCCAGCAGCGAGATGTCTCCCGTTGCCGTGCATCCCGCAGTGTCGCTGCCGGAAACCTGCCCCTGGTCATCGATGGAGTACGTTACCGTCACACCGGAGGAGTCAGACTCGGAGTACTGGCCGGAGATGGCGGGCAGACTGGAGCCGCGCTCGTACGCGGGGTCGTAGTCAAACGCGAACTCGGCGAGTACCGGTCCGTCCGGACTCCTCGCGAATCCGCCGTCCAGCGACCGGCGACCGTCCGCAGTGCCGTCCACGATCGCGAGGTTGTCGGCGGACGGGGTCCCGGTGAGCTCCAGGACCTCGCCTGGGGGCAGCATAGGCTCGCCGGTCGCCCTCGAAGTCGGCGCCGTCGACCGTCAGGCTACCGAAGTTGCGCTGAAGCGAGCTCTGCTCGAGAAAGACATAGTCCCCGTTCTCGGCCACGAAACCGAGTGCAGGGCGGCCGAATATCTCGCCCGTCCAGATGCCGCCGACGTCCTCGTCGATGGGCGCGGCCGGCGGCGGCGATCCGCCGCCGCCTCCGCCGCCGCCGCCGCCGCCACAACCTGCCGTCACGGCGAGGCCGATGCCAATCAGCGCTGCCCTGGTGCTGTATCTCCTTCGCATGAGTTGCCTCCCTTGAATCGTCGGACCTGCTTGTCCGCTCGGGGGAACCATGGCCCATGCGAGAAGTGCGGGACATGAAAGAGCCGTGAAGATCGCTTCATCGCACGCTCTGCACGCCTCGTCGCTAACCTCCCAACTCCGGCCGGCCGGGACGCATCTCACTTTCTGACGGTCACAACCATCAGGAGGACTGCGTCATGTACACCAGAATCACCCGCTACACCGGAGAGCCGGAGCCGCGGCTCGCGCTCGTCGCCACCCTGGCCGCACTGCTCGCCGCGTTCGTGCCGGCCGGAGCCGCCCACGCCGGACAGACCGGAGTGGCAGTCCGATATCATGCCGCCGAACTGCAGGAACACGCTCTTGCGAGCCGCCTCTACGGACGGCTCCGGGCAGCGGCCGGCAAGGCCTGCAGCATCCCCGGCCGGCGCTCCCTGGCACGTATCACGGCCGAGAGGCGATGCGCGGACGAAGCGCTGGACCGTGTCGTCCGCACGATAGGCAGCCCGGTGCTCTCGGGCATTCACTCGTCCGGCGAGAGCAACACGAAGCTCGCCGGGCGCTGAGTACGCCGGCGGGGCGGGAGGGGCCGTTGCCTCCCCAGGGCGGCGCCTCCCGTCCCGGCCGGTTCCGGCAGCGTCAGGACAGCGGCTGCAACCGCTCGACGTTCGACCGGTAGCCACGGCTGAGCTTCAGCTCCTCGCCGCAGGTCAGCGCCACAAAGTACTCGCCGTTGCGGTGGGAGCGCAGCGCCGCCACCCGATGGCGGTTGACGATGACCGAGCGATGGATGCGCACGAAATCGGAGGGATCGAGCTGGCTCTCAAGCCGCTTCATGGTGCCCCGCATCACCCACGTCCTGCCCTCGGCATGCACGCACATGTAATCACCGGCGGCATCCACCCAGTCCACCGCCTCCACCGGCACGAACCAGGTATCCCGCCCGTCGCGTATCACCAGGCGCCGCGGGTACGGCCGTCCTTCGGGCCCGGCCTCGGCCAGCGCGTCCGCCAGCGTCAGCTCCCGGCCCGAGAGCTCGCAGACCAGGCGCAGCAGCCGGTCCCGGTGCTCTTTCGCCCGACGCTGTGCGACTCGCCGGTGCGCCCGGGCGAGGGCTTCGCCGAGCCGGGTGTCGTCGATGGGCTTCAGCAGATAGTCGAGCGCGCTGGCTTCGAAGGCCCGGATGGCGAAGCGGTCGTAGGCGGTGACGAAAATGATCGCCGGCATGCTCGAGCCCGCGAGCCCCTCCAGCACATCGAAACCGCTCATGCCGGGCATCTGGATGTCCAGCATGATCACGTCCGGGCGCAGGTTTCGCACGGCCTCCAGGGCTTCGCGGCCGTTACGGGCACTGCCGCACACGTCCACGTCCGAGCGCCGGGCCAGGCGAATCTCCAGGCCCCGCCGGGCCAGTTCCTCGTCGTCGACGATGAGTGTGCGCAACCTAGTCATCGGTTCGGTACGGGATCACCATGCGGACGATCAGCCCGTGAGGCTCGTTGGGCTCCAGTGTGAACGACTGCCGGTCACCGTAGAGGTGCTGCAGCCGTTCCCTGACGTTCCTCAGCCCGACGCCGCAGGACGATTTCCCGTCGGCACGTCCTCCGTCGAGACCGGGGCCGGTATCCGCCACGGTAAGTTCGAGACTCTCGTCGAATCTCCTGGCCGAGATGCAGAGGGTACCCCCGTTCTCCATCGGGCCCACCGCATACTTTATGGCATTCTCGATCAGCGGCTGCAGGATCAGGCTGGGCACGAGGGCCGCCAGTGCCTCGTCATCGATGTGGCGCTCCACGGTGAGCCGCTCTCCGAATCGCACCTTCTCGATGTCCAGATAGAGTTCCAGCGCGCGCAGCTCCTGCTCGAGCGGCACCAGGCGCATGGGGTCGGTGTCGTCCAGGCTGTGGCGCAGGAAGTCGCTGAGACGCGACACGGTGCGGTTCGCCCGCTCGTTGTCCCGGTCCAGGATCAGCGTGGAGATTGCATTCAGCGTATTGAACAGGAAGTGGGGGTTGAGCTGGTAGCGCAGCATGCTGAGCTGAGCCTGGTGGGCGGCAGCGGTCGCCCTGAGCGTCTTCTCCGTCTGCTCCTGCAGCATGCGGTAGTACTTGATGCCGAAGTACAGGCCGCTCCAGCAAAGCAGGATGTAGAAAGAGCCCATTACGCCGCTGATGTAGTCGGTGAGCGCGGTCGGCTGCCAGCCATCCTTCACCAGCGTCCAGTAGCTCTGGTTCACCACCACGCGCCAGACCAGCGCCAGCGCATAGCAGGCGGCGACGACGCCGGCGGCGATGACGAGTGGCGGCCGCGACCACAGGCGGCGGTAGAACAGGCGCAGCGGCAGCGTCAGTAGAAAGCCCGTGACGGCGGCTCCTGCGATGACCAGCACGTAAGCGTCCGGCTTCTCGTAGACCAGTGCGCCCAGGTAGGCGGCCAGACCATAGCCGATCCAGCCGCCGATGTTCAGGATCCAGAACAGACGCCTGCGGTCGCCCAGCAATTCATGGGGTTTCATGGTTATGACGGGTACCTGCGGCCGGCACGCTCGTGACCCGCAGTATGGCACCGCCGGAAGGCACACCCGGCACGCTTCGTCCTGCGGGGTGCACGCTTCGTCGCATCGCGCCGCCGGTCAGGCCGAGTGGCGCTCAGGCTCCCGGCCGAGCAGGAAATCCCGTGCGCCGCGCATGCTGCGGCCGAAGTCCTCCTGCAGCATGTACAGGCAAGGTACCAGGAACAGCGTGATGACCGTCGCGAAGATGATGCCAAAGCTGAGCGAGATGGCCATCGGAATCACGTACTGCGCCTGGGTGCTGGTTTCCGCCATGATGGGCGCAAGGCCCGCCGCCGTGGTCAGCGAGGTCAGGATGATGGGCCGGAAGCGCTGCCGCGCCGCGTCCAGCACCGCACGCACTCGCTCGGCACCCTCGCGGCGCGCGCGGTTCACGAAGTCGATCAGAATCAGGCTGTCGTTAACCACCACACCGGACAGCGCGATGATCCCGAACAGCGAGAACATGCTGATGGCCTCCCCCATGACGATGTGACCGATGACCGCGCCGATGAGCCCGAACGGAATGACGGACATGATGATCAGCGGCTGGGAATACGACTTCAGCGGGATGGCGATCAGGGCGTAGATCAGGAACAGGGCCGCGATCGACGCGATGGAAATGTTGCGGAGGAAGTCGCGCTCCTCCTGGCTGGCGCCCTCGAGTCCGTAGGTCACGCCGGGGTAGCGCGAGAGCAGATCGGGGATGTACTCCCGGCTGATGTTCTCGATGATCGGGCCCGGCTCCACGCGCTCGGCATCGATGTCGGCCGACACCGTGATGGTGCGCTTTCTGTTCAGCCGCGTGATGCTGGAATAGGCCTCGTCGAATTCGAGGTCGGCCACGGAGTGGAACGGCACCTCGGCGCCGTCCGGCGTGCGGATGCGCATGTTCTCGAGGTCGGCGACGGAGCGCCGCTCGCCCTCGGGATAACGCACCATTACCTTCAGCTCGTCCGTGCCCCGCTGGATACGCTGGGCCTCCTCGCCGTAGAAGGCCTGGCGCACCTGGCGGCCCAGCGAGGCCATGGTGAGCCCGAGCGCCTCGGCCTCCGGCTTGATGGACAGCCGGATCTCCTCGCCGCCGGAACTCGACGAGTTGCGGATATCGAACACGCCTTCGTACTCGGAGAGCTTCGCCTGCAGTTCCTCGGCGGCGGCCTCGAGCGCCTCGTAGTCGTTACCGGACAGGCCGAAGCTGAGGGGTGCGCCGCCGCCCATTTGGTCGCCGGCCACGAAGTCCAGTTCCTTGATGCCGGGGATCTCGCCGACCTTCTCCCGCCACAGCTGGGCGAACTCCTCGCCCTCTATCGGCCGGTCATCACCCCGATGCAGCTCGACGATGGCCTGTCCTCCGACATTGCCGCTGGTGAACATGCCGACCCGCTCGACGGGCTCCGGGGCATCGGGGTACACCTCCGTGTACTCTTCGTTGATCTCGAAGACGGCGTTCTCCAGCCGGTACAGCGCGGCGTTGCGCACGTCCGGCGCGGTACCCTGCTGCATGTCCAGCCGTGCCTGCACGAAATCGCCCGGTACCTCGGGAAACAGTACCGTGCGCACGATACCGCTCTGCACCACGCCGAAGGTCAGGATCAGGATCGCGACGAACAGCGTCGTGCTGATGCCTCGGTTACGCAACGCGCGCTCGAGGAAGGGCAAATACTTCGTATTGATCAGCCAGTGCAGTCCGTGCTGGGTGTGGCGCTGCAGTTTCTGGAAGAAGCGCGGCACCCGCTCCCGCCAGCGGATGTGGCGCTGCGGCCGGAACAGGTCGTCCTCGTCGATGGGCTTGATGTTCGCGTTCGCCAGATGCGCCGGCAGGATGAGCTTGGACTCCACCAGTGAGAACAGCAGGCAGAGGATCACCACGACGGACATGGCCTCGAAGAACGGCCCGGCGAAACCGCCCACGAACAGCATCGGGGCGAACGCCGCAATGGTGGTCAGCACGCCGAAGGTCGCGGGTACGGCCACCCGTCGCGCACCGGCGATGACGTTGTCCAGCGTGTGTCCGTCGGCCCGGGTCTTCGTGTAGATGCTCTCGCCGATGATGATGGCGTCGTCCACCACGATGCCGAGCACCAGGATGAAACCGAACAGGCTGATCACGTTGACCGTGACCGGCCAGGGCATGTGGGGCATCAGCCACAGCGCGCCGAAGAAGGTGACGGGGATGCCGACGATGACCCAGCCCGCGACCTTCATGCGCAGGAACAGCGACAGGATCAGGCACACCAGGATGGCGCCCTGGAACATGTTCGTCAGCATGAGGTCGAGGCGGTCCTGCAGGTAGTACGCCCGGTCCACCCACACTTCCATGTCCACGCCGTCCGGCAGCGAGGACTGCTTCTCCGCGACATAGCGCTTCACCGCCGCGGCCGTCGCCAGTTCGTTGGGGTTGCCGCTGGCCAGCACCCGCAGCACCGCGGTGCGCTCACCGTTGAAATGGGCGAAGCCGTCGGTCTCCACGAATCCGTCGTCGATGTTGGCGATATCGCCCAGGGTGAGACGGGTGCCGTCCGGATAGGTACGCAGCACCAGCTGCGCGAACTCCTGGCCCGTGTACACCTGGCCCTCGGTGCGCAGCAGGATGTCGCCGCCATCCGAACGGATGGCGCCGCCGGGCATGTCCACGGACGAGTCCCGGATGGCCTGGGAGATCTCGCTCATGGTGAGCTCGTACTTGCGCAGCACGTACTCGGAGACCTCCACGCTGATCTCGTAGTCCCGGTCGCCGAGGATCTGGATCTGGTTGATCTCCGGCAGTCGCATCAGCTCGTCGCGGACCTCCTGCGCGATCTCCTTGCGCATGTAGGCGTCCATGTCGCCGAAGATCGAGAGGAAGACCACGTGGATGGGGAACTCTTGCTTGTAGATGACCGGCTTCTCCGCGAGCGCCGGGAAGGTGGCGATGGCGTCCACCTGGGTCTTCACCTCGCTCAGCACCTCGTTCAGGTCCTCGCCCTGGCCGACCTCCGCCCGCACTGTGCCCACGCCCTCGGTGGCGGTGGAACGGATCTCGATGATGCCGTCGACGTCCTGGATGGCCTCTTCGATCTTGATCACCACCCCCTCTTCGACCTCCTGAGGCGCGGCGCCGAGGTAAGGCACCCGCACGACGACTGTGTCCACCTCGAAGTCGGGTGTCGTCTGTTTGCGGATGGTGAAGGTCGAGACGATGCCGAAGGCGATGATCAGGAACATCAGCAGGTTCGCCGCAACGTGGTTGCTGGCGAACCAGGCGATGAGGCCCTTCTGGTTCGTGGTGTGCTTCGGGTCGGTCATTGTGTCCCGCTCGGAGCTTCGTCACCCGCCGCGAGTCGCTCCTCGTCACTGCCCGGTTCCGGCTCCGCACCGGTGCGAACGCGCATGCCGTTGATGGGGGACTCCAGCGCCGTCAGCGTGATGCGTTCGCCCTGAACGGAGTCGCGGTGCAGATAGGCGTACTCCGCATCGGCGCGGATGACGTCGACCGGGCGGATCCTGAGCCGGCTGTCCTCGTCGACGAACAGCAGCTGGTCGTTGGCCCGAAGCGCCCGCCGGGGCACCCGGACGATGTCCTCCATGGTGACGCCGTCGATCTCAGCCGCCACGAACGTGCCGATGGGCAGGGGCATGCGCGCGGCATTGTCCGAGCGCAGGCCGTAGGGGTCCTGAACGCGGGCCACCGCGTAGGTCACCCGGTTGGTCTCGTCCACCACGCCCTCGGTGCGCACGATGCGAGCCTGCCAGGTGCCGACGCGGCCCTCGCGCTCGGCGGTGAGACGCACGGCCGGGCCCTCGACCGTCCCGTCCTCGGTCAGCGCACCGGGAGCGGGAAGATCGACGAAGGCGAGATCCTGGTCGGTGAGCGGCAGCCGGATCTCCGCGTAGTCCGTGGCGAACGTGACGGCCAGCCGCGTGCCCGGCGTCACGTACTGGCCGATGTCGGCCTCCTTGGCCCGCACCATGCCGTCGTAGGGCAGCGTGATGCGGGTACGCTCCAGGTCGCGCTTCGCCCGGGTGAGCTCCGCCCGGGCGGCGGCCAGCGCGGCCGCCGCCGAGGCGAGGTCCGCCTCCGCCCGGTAGCCCTTCAGCTTCAGCTTTTCGGCGCCCTCGTACTCGATGCGGCGCTGTTTCAGCAGGGCCTCGGCCTGCTCCACCGCCACCCGGTAGTTCGTCGGGTCGACGCGCAGCAACTCCTCGCCCGCCTCGAACACGCCGCCGGCGACGAACCTGGGCGAGACCCACACGATGGCGCCGGACACCTCGGCGCTCAACACCGTCTCCGTGCGCGGCCGCACGGTGCCCTGGGTGGTGACGCGGAAGTCCACCGCGGTCTCCTCCAGGGGTATCACCTCGACCAGAGGGTGCACTGTGGCCACCTCGCGCGTCTGCGGGGGCGGCTTCATCTGCGACATGAACATGGTGCCTCCCACCGCAGAGGCGAGGATGAGGACGATCGCGGCAAAGCGGAGAATCTTTCGTTTCATCGGCAACTTTCGGTTCGCGGCTGGCTGCTTGATTTATGGCGGACAAGGCCGCCGGATGCGGTGTTATAGTCAACTATAGCACCCAATCAGTCAACCCCTGCGGCCCGGATTTGGATCCCCGCCGAGGCGAATCGTTCATTACATCGCACTACGGCCCATCGGGGGAATCCGGTAAGGCCGCAAGACGGCGGCGCCCTCGCACGCCATAATCGGGCCGATCCGGCAGAATTCCAGAGCCGGCGGAGCGCCGGCAGGAGGGGGAGCACGTGCAGCGGTACCAGACGGACGTCATCGTGATCGGCGGCGGCATCGCGGGCATCGCGGCCGCCTGGGAGGCGCTGGAACGGGGCCGGCGGGTACTGATCCTGGACCGGGACGCCGAGGAGAACTTCGGCGGACTCGCGAAGGAGAGCTTCGGCGGCATCTGGTTCGCCGACTCGCCCCTGCAGAGAAAGCACCGCATCCGCGACAGCCAGGCCCTCGGCCTGGAAGACTGGCTGGCATTCGGCGAACTGGGGCCCGACGACCGCTGGCCCCGGGCCTGGGCGGAGGCCTACGTGGAACGCGCGGTGCCGGACGTCTACGAGTGGTTGACCGGCCTGGGCGTGGATTTCATGCCCATGCCACTGTGGGTGGAACGGGGCCTGTACGTACCGGGCAACTCGGTGCCGCGCTGGCACATCGTCTGGGGCACGGGCTACGAGCTGGCCGTGGTGCTGGCCCGGCGGCTGCTCGGGCACCCGCGCGGGGAGTTGCTCGAGTGCCGTTTCGGCCAGCGGGTGGAGGCACTGACGACGGCGGAGGGCCGCGTCACAGGCTGCCGCGGCCGCACGGAGGGCGGCGGCGGGGAATTCGAGGCGACGGCGGAGTCCGTGGTCATCGCGGCCGGCGGCATCAACGGCAACCTGGAACGGGTGCGGCAGAACTGGCACGCGGACTGGAGCGAGCCGCCGGAAATCATCCTGAACGGCTCCCACAAGTATGCCGACGGCATGCTGCACGATGCGGCCGCCGCCCACGGGGCGGCCATCACCCACCTGGACTGGCAGTGGAACTACGCCGCCGGCATCCCCCACTGGAAGCCCCGCAAGCCTCACCACGGCCTGTCGCTGGTGCCGCCCAAGTCCGCCCTCTGGCTGAACTGGCGGGGCGAGCGCATCGGCCCGCAGCCGCTGGTAACCGGCTACGACACCCACGACCTGGTGGCGCAGATCTGCCGCCAGGAGCGCGCCTACTCCTGGCAGCTCCTGAACCGGAAGATCGCGCTCAAGGAGCTCGCCATCTCCGGCGCCGAGTTCAACCCGGCCTTCCGCGACAAGAAGCGCCTCGCCGTGGCGCGGGACCTCGTGCGCGGCAATCGCTGGCTGTTCGACGAACTCGCGGCTAATTCACCGGACTTCCTGGTGGCCGACACCCTGCCGGCGCTGGTGGAGAAGATGAACGCGCTGGTCGGCGACGGCTCTGTGGATCTGGACGCGGTCAGCGAGGCCGTCACCCGTTACGACCGGCTGATCGACCTGGGCCCCCGCTTCCACAACGACGACCAGCTGCGCCGTATCGCCTTCGCCCGGCGCTGGACCGGCGACCGGCTGCGTACCTGCAACGCCCAGAAGATCGCCGATCCCGAGGCCGGCCCGTTCGTGGTGATCCGGGAGTTCATCATCAGCCGCAAGAGCATGGGCGGGCTGCAGACGGACCTCGATTCCCGGGTGCTGGACGGAGCGGGAAAGCCGATCCCGGGCCTCTACGCCGCCGGCGAGGCGGCCGGCTTCGGCGGCGGCGGCATGAATGGCAAGCGCGGCCTGGAGGGCACCTTCCTCGGCGGCTGCCTGCTGGGCGGCCGGCTGGCCGGGCGCGTCGCCTGAGCGCGCCCGCCGGCGAATCCGGCCCCAATTCAGGCCGCGATTCCGGCCGCGACCCGGCAGCCGAGCCGGCCGGGCCTGGCCGGGTAGCTAGCCGATGGTGTGGCGTTTCAGCGCGCGGCCGATGTAGCGCACCTTCTGGCGGAACGGGAAGCGGCCGAGGTTGACCTTGACCACCCCCTCGGTGAACACGCTCTTGCGGGAATAGTCGATGTTCACATCCACAATCACGGGGCGTCCGTCGGCGGCCACGGCGAGCGCCTCGCCGATCACCCGGTCCACGTCGCCGTCGTGCTCCATGCGGAAATACGCCGCGCCCGTCGCGGTCGCCACGCCGTCCACCTTCAGATCGCCGATCACCGTGCAGGTCTTCTCCTTCAGCGGCAGCGACTGGAACTGGGAGATCTGGGCCAGTTCGCCGTCATGGAAGACGAAGAACACGGTGCCGAGATCGTTGCTCGCCGCGGTCAGTATCTCCAGCGCCGTCATCATGAAAGCGCCGTCGCCCACGATGGCGCACACCTGCTTGTCCGGGTGGGCGAGCTTCACGCCGATGGTGCCGGGCACGCAGTAGCCCATGCAGTTGAAGTCCGTGGGCGAGACGAGATGCTTCGACTGGTATACGGGGAACTGCTCCGCGGTCAGGAAGGTGTGGTTGCCGTCGTCCACCACCACGTAGCAGTCCCGGTCCAGCTGCTCGCGCAGCGAGCGGAAGAAGATGCCCGGACTCACCTTCTCGTCGCTGGTCTTCTCCCGCCAGCTCGCGAAGAAGGCCTCCTTGTCCTCGCGGATGCCCTGGCGGAGTTCATTGTGCGCCACCGGCGTCTGCCGCCGCCCCTTCAGCTCGTCGCGCAGCGCGCGCATGAATTTCGCGCCGTCGGCCTCCACGGCAACGGTGGCCGGGTAGTTCTTGTCGAACACCCGAGGGTCGATGTCGGCGTGGATCAGCTGCTCCGGTATCTCCATGCCGTAGCTGCCGGTGGCGAGTTCGGCGAAGCGCACGCCCACGGCCAGCAGGCAGTCCACCTTCTCGAAGGCGTGGCGGGCCGCCGGCACTGCGGAGGGCCCGAAACCCATACCGGTGTGCAGGGCGTGGTCGTGGGGGAACACGCTGATGCCCTGCATGGTCGTGGCAACCGGCGCTCCGAGGAGATCGGCGATCTCAACGCTGTATTCCGTGGCCTCGCGCGCGCCCCAGCCCAGGTAGAGGCCTGGCCGCTCGGCCGCCAGCAGCATCGCCGCCGCCTGCTCCACCAGGGCCGGAACGGGCTCGGGCGGCACGTAAGCGGGCCGATAGGGCTGCGGCTCGACGACGTCGGCCGTGAACATCTGCACGTTGCTCGCGATCTCCACGAACACCGGCCCTGGCAGTCCGGAGGTGGCGATCTCGGCGGCCTCGTAGATCCTCGGCACAACGTCCTCGTGCCGCTCGACCAGGAAGGCGGCCTTGGTGATACCGTCCAGCACCTGCTGCTGGTCCAGTTCGTGCAGCTGGTAGTGCCGGCCCGAATCGCGCCGGATCCCGCCCGAGATCACCAGCAGCGGCACCCCGTCGAGGTAAGCCTCGCCGATGCCGCTCATGGCGTGGGTCATGCCGGCCGCCGGCACGATGACCAGGCAGCCGATGGAATCGGACACCCGGCTGAACGCCTCGGCCATGAAGCTGCCGCCCTGCTCGTGGGTCACGAGCACAGGGGTGATCTGCTCGCTGCGGTTCAGCTCGTCGTAGATTTCGGTGTTGTGCACCCCCGGCACGCCGAAGGTATAGCGCACGCCGACGTTCTCCAGGGCTCTCGCCGCCAGCCAGGCGCCGCTGCGTTTCATGTTCGCTCTCCGTTGGTCACAGGCCGCTGTGCGGCGTCGGGCGCAGATGGTAGTCGAAGCCGCGGCCGTTCAGCCGCGCGTTCATCCAGAGTATCAGCATGCCCTCGATCTCCCGCGCGTAACGCGCCGGCCCGACGTCCATGGCCTCGAAGCCAAGAGCCCGGACGAGCTCCGCGACCTCCTCCTTGGCACCCGCGTCGTCCCCGGCCAGCGGGATGGTAACCGGTCCGCCGGCGATGCCGGGGTCGGCCATGGTCTGGTACGAGACCGTGTTGAATGCTTTCACCACGCGGGCGCCGGGGGCCGCCTCCTGGATGCGTTGCGTCATGGAATCCCCGATGGTCCGCACCGCCAGCCGGTCGTCGGTGAAGCGGAACGGATTGGTGGGGTCGATGACGAGCTTCCCGTCCAGGTCGCCGAGGCCCTCCGTGATCTCGACGGCCACGGACGCCGGCACGGCGAGTATCACGATGTCCGCCGCCGCCGCGGCACCGGACTGGGAGGCCGCGGACGCCCGCCCGGGCGTGCGTTGCACGAGTTCGCGAACCCGCTCCGCCTCCGGGGTACGGGAACCGTAGACCACGGTGTGGCCGAGCTCCGCGAGCCGCGGACCCAGCGTACCGCCCACGTCGCCGGTACCGATGACCGCAATGCTCGCGGCCTGCAGCGGAGCGCCCGTCAGCAGCAATAGCGCCAATGTCGCAATGATCGATTTGAAAAGCTGTGGCATCGTCACCATCCTCCTGTTGCAGGAGGGCCTTCAGGTCCGATCGCTTCTCGGCGCCGCCGCAGAGAATCGGGCCTGAAGGCCCTCCCATATGATAGCCCAGCCCTCGCAGCCGAGAGCCGTATGTTCCCTCTACGCGACGAGAACCCGCATTTCCTGACGCCCTACGCGACCTGGGGGCTAATCGGGCTGAACGTGCTCGCCTGGCTGCTGGTGCAGGGCCTCGGCACCGAGCCGGCCCTGTCGCGCTCGATGTGCAACCTCGCACTGATCCCGGGCGAGGTGCTGCAGACGGCCGCGCCGGGCACCCGGGTGCCGCTGGCGCCGGGCATCACCTGCGTGCTGGGGGACAGCTCCACCTGGTATACCGTGTTCACCTCCATGTTCCTGCACGGCGGCTGGTTCCACCTCATCGGCAACATGTGGTTCCTCTACATCTTCGGCAACAACGTCGAGGACTCCATGGGCCACACGCGCTTCGTGATCTTCTACCTCCTGTGCGGCCTGGCGGCAGCGGCGCTGCAGACGGTGTTCGACCCGGATTCCACCATCCCGATGGTCGGCGCCTCGGGCGCCATCGGCGGCGTCATGGGCGCCTACATACTGCTGTATCCGAAGGTGCGGGTACACATGCTGATCGTCTTCGGCTTCTACATCACCACCATCGCGGTTCCGGCGGCCTTCATGCTGGGTTACTGGTTCCTGATCCAGCTCGTCAGCGGCTTCAGCACCATCGGCAGCCAGGGCGGCGGGGTCGCTTTCTGGGCTCACATAGGCGGCTTCGTCGCGGGGGGGCTGCTCGTCCTGGTCTTCCGCAATCCCGAATTGGTGCGCAGACACCCGCACCACGGCTGGGGACGGCGCTAGGCAGCTGCGGCCGGTCTCTGGCGGCGCTCGCGGGACGCAATCAGGATCCGGGCGCGGCACGGCCGGGGTGCCCGGTCGTCACCCACGCCGGATCCTCCAGGCCGGCGACGCGCTGAAGATCAGCCAGGCGGATGATCCCGTCAGCCTCGCCGTCGAAGCGATCCAGTCGATACATGAGCGAGGTTGACCGGTGAACGCCGGGCAACCGCGCGCGCTCAAGCAATTCCAGAGCGGTCACATACTCCGGGTCATCGGCCGCGATCTCGATCCGCTGATCCGCCGGCCAGTTGCGCGCATCCAGTCGGCGCAGTTCCCAGAAGAACCCGTGCAACCCCGAGGACCTGGCGAGAGACCGCGCGGCCGGGGACGGCCCGAAGGTATCGGCATGGGCATAGGCCACCAGCACATCCTTCTGACCGTTGGACTCCATCGCGGTCGCGAATGTCTCCAGCAGCGTGCCCCGGTCCTCGGGGCCCACGTAGTGCGGCGACAGACACAGGTAGGCGAGTTCGGGATGGATGTTCTTCTCGATGACCGCCGTGGCCACTCTCTCCAGGCGCTGCAGCAGAAGCTCGCGGGACGGGTTCCACGCTGCCGCCATCATCGTGTCGTGACCGGTGTTGGAGAAGAAATCGGCGTCGAATTCCAGCAGCAGCCGACGCTTCTCGTGTCCGAAATCGGGCAATTCCTCCAGCATCAGCTTGTGCAATTGCACCCGCCGGAACTCCGCGGGATCCCGATGAGCGGGCGGCCGACGGAAATGCACGTCGCCGCTCGCCGGGTCCACGAACAGTTCCATCGTAGACGGCCCCTCCAGATAAGGCCCGGGCGGCACCCCGGCGTCGAAGGGGAATTCTTCCGACCAGAAGACGTCCTCCACCGCCGAATGACGGCTCCAGTCCGGCAGTACCCAGAATATTTCACGGATACGACCATCGCCGACCAGCCGGTTAAGGAAGTCGCCGATCTGGCCCGAGGGCCGGTAGCGGTTCGGATCGTCGTAGGCGTAGATATCGCTGTGGCTGTCGAAACGCACGAGTGTCCAGCCGTCCTCCGGACGGGCCCCGGACGCCTCGGCATGGGCCACGAAGTCCACCAGCTGGTTGTTGTGGCGGGAAACGTCCACCATGCGAGCGGGACGGAGCAGCGTCGCGAGCGACGCCGCCGCACGCTCCTTCGAGGCAGCAGTCTCCCGCTCCCGGTGCAACCGCAGACCCCGGGGTGCGGGGACTACCCGCCACGCTTCGGGATCGGGCCGGTCCCACACCGGCACGGATTCCGCGATCGCTTTCGGCGGGCATTCCAGGAACCGCAATCGGAGACGAGCCCGCAAGCGGTCGGCCGGATTGCAGTGGTTGCGATCCATGTAGTCACGGTGGGCCGCCTCCAGAACGACCTCCCTGAAGCCGCTGATCTCGCCCTCGATGTCCTGCATTGCCAGGTCCGGTACGGCGATCTCCGAGGGGCGATATGCGGCATAGCCGGTATGCAGCGCGTCGTGGCCGCGGCCCCGGAACTCGAAACGAAACACCGCCTCCTTGCCCTGGATCTGCTCGACGTATTCCTTCTCGACGTAACGATCCCAGGCTGCCTGCCAGAAGTAGACCCGATCCCTGGTGGCGCGGGTGCCGAGCTCCACCCGGAACCCGTGCCGGCTGACGTTGCCCACCGAATACGACGGGCCGCTCTCGCTGGCGGCCGTCAGCGTGATGACCGGAGGCGATGGGAAGATGGCGTCCGGGAATTCCACGCTCACATAACGGTCGCCCGCAGCGAGATAGGCGGCGCCCTGGAACTGCCGCGACTGGAGGACGACGTTGGCGAGCGCCGTATGGAATGCCGCCCCCGGCGGCATCAGCACGATCAGCGCGCCGCCGCCGATGAGAGCCAGAGCAACGAGGGCCGACAACAGAAATCTGACTGGGCGCATACGTCTCCGCGGTACTGCCTTCGACGGTCATCGAGTCTGCCTCGGGCGGACGGCGCGAAGAAAGTCCCGGACGCCGGAAATGTGATCTGACGCATGGCGCTGCGGGCCGGTCCGGTTTCTGCCGACAGGGTCACAGTCTGCCCGCAGGGGTTATGACAGCATCTCCGGCTAGCCGATGGGCGATCCACGTCGGGTCGTCCAGCGACGATCAGCGCAGGCACCCGGTCATCTATGTCGTCATCAGCTGACATCAACTCAGGACTCGACCGCACGCAGGCCAGCCGCTTGCGGTCGTTGCGACGGGCAGGCATGCCAGGGACGGCCTTCCTGTGGCTGACCCTGCTGCTGGCCTCGTCCGTCGCTGCCTCGCCCACCGCCGACGCAGAGGCCAGCTATCGTGAGGCCGAGAGGCTTGCCGAGTCCGGACTCTACCATCTCGCCCGCCGCCGTTATCTCGAGGCGGCCCGTCTCGGACTGGATACACCCGAGCTGACTTTCCGGCTGGGGGTGGTCCAGCATCGCACCCGGCATCTCGACGGGGCGCGCGAGGCGCTGCTCCGGCTCACCGACGATCCGGAGTTCGGAGCCAGGGCCTGTTACCACCTCGGCCTGATCGCCCACGAGCAGAGATCCTCGGACCAGGCCCTCGAATGGCTCCTTCTGGCGACGGAGAAAGCGGCCGACTCGGCCTTCGCCGCGACGGCCCGCGGGGCGCGCGAGGAGCTGCTGGCCCTTTATCGGAGCGACACCGAAACGGAGGAACCGGTCTACCGGCGGCTGGGCCCGGACGACGACGCGGAACGGTACTGGTCCGTCGCACTGAGCCTCGGCTACGGCTACGACGACAACATCTTCCGCACGCCCGTCGAACCCTACGAAGACCTGACCGAACCGGGAGCGCCGCTGACGGATCCGTTCATCCAGGCCTGGAGCTACACACCCGTGGATTTCTCCGCGGGCGTCTCCATCAACACCTTCGAAGGAGAACGGTTCTTCACCACCTATGACTTCGCAGGCCGCTATTATCGCGACGACCAGCTCGACAATGCCGACCGCAAACGGCATCGCCTGCAGGTGGGCAGTCACTACCGACAGGCCACCGAGCACGGGGAGCGCGAAATCCGCGGCGTATTCGAACTCGGCCATTACCGGCGCAACGATCTCGATCCAGTCGACGGTTTCGGCCGGGAATTCGAGGGCGAGAACATCGAGGACCGGTACCGTGCCTGGCATGTCGGCCCGACACTGACGCTGGCCGAACAGCGCGGCCGGCTGCGCTACGGCGCCACGTTCACGGGCGAAATCCGGGACCACGAGAACTACCCGGCAGTGCCCGATTTCGACCGACTGGACTGGGACTACGAAGGCGACGATCTCGTCCCCCAGTACGACCACGAATTCTATTCCGGCAGCCTGCACGTCTCCTATCTGCTGTGGAGCGCGACGACACTGAGAGCCGAGGCGAGCTACTACGCCCGGCGTTATGCCGGGCGGCCCGCCCAGAACCTGGACGGCGCCGTGGTAGCCGACGCCCCGCCGCTCGAACACCGCTTCATCAGCCTGGGCGGGTCGGCCACCCAGGAGCTGTTCGACTCCGTCCGTCTCAGCGTCGGCTACGCGCGGACCGACCGCACCGACCGGCATCTGGGCTACGACGACTACATCCGCGACCTGTTCTGGGCCGGCACCCGCGTCCGACTCGGGTCAAGGCTCTCCGTGGACGCACGAGCCGAGTACCGCGACTATTTCTATCCCGGCGCCTGGGCTTTCGACCGGCCTGCGGGTGGCCCGCTGCAGACCGAAATGCTGCTGGCCACCATCACCGCGGAATATCGCCTCTTAGACCAGTTCGTGCTCTATGCAGACGCGGAGCTGCAGGATCTCACCTCCACCGATCCGCGACTGACCTGGGATCGCCGCCTCGTTTCCCTGGGGCTGCGGTGGGCGCCGTTCGACGGCGGACGCTGAGCGCTCCGACTCGCTCCCGATTCCGCCGCGATGCGTCGCGGCGAATCCACCCGGCGTGGCACGGGGGATTGAAATCGCCGTCCGCCGGCACCATGTCCAGATTCCGGAAGCCAGTAACGCACCGAGAATCAGTGACTGAACGCAAGGAAAATTCGGCCGCACGGGACGAGCAGCCAACGCCGGAGTCACGCATTCCGGACGATGTGCTGCTGGTCCTGCCCGTGCGCAACCTCATTGTCTTCCCGGGCGCCGTCACCCAGGTGGCGCTGGGCCGGGAGGTCTCCATCGCCGCAGCCCGGGAGGCCGTGAAGAGCGACCGCAAGCTCGGCCTGGTGCTGCAGCGCGAATCGTCCGTGGACGAGCCGGGCCCCGACGACCTGTACCAGGTGGGCACGGTCGTCAGCGTGGTGCGGTATATCACCGCGCCCAACGGCATTCATCACCTCATCTGCCAGGGCGAGGAGCGCTTCCGCGTGCTCGACTTCGTGCCCGGCCTGCCGTTCCTGGCGGCCCGGTTCGACACCATCCCCGAGCCGAAGGGCAGCAGCCCCGAAGCCGAGGCGCTGGCGAACCACGTCAAGCAGAAGGCCGGCGAGCTCATCGAGCTTCTGCCGCAGGTGCCGCCGGAGCTGCCCACGGCGCTCGCGAGCATCGAGTCCCCCGGCCTGCTGGCCGACCTGGTCGCCGGCCTCATCGACATCAAGCCGGCCGAGAAGCAGTTCATCCTGGAGACGGTGGACGTGCGCCAGCGTCTCGAACGGCTGACCGAGTTTCTGACCCATCGCCTGAAGGTGCTCAAGCTGTCGAAGGAGATCGACGAGCAGACCCAGGACAAGATCGACGAGCGCCAGCGCGAGTACCTGCTGCGCGAGCAGCTGAAGACCATCCAGAACGAGCTCGGCGAGGAAGAGGGTGCGCCCGAGGCGGAGGAGATCGAGCAGGCCATCGACGAGGCCGGCATGCCGCCCGAGGCCGACAAGCAGGCCCGCAAGGAACTCCGCCGTCTGAAAGCCATGCCGGAGGCGGCGGCGGAGCATTCCATGATCCGCACGTACCTCGACTGGCTGACCTCGATGCCCTGGTCGAAGGAAGACGAAGAGAACATCGACATCGCCCGGGCCCGCGAGATCCTGGACGCGGATCACTACGGCCTGGACAAGGTGAAACGCCGCATCCTCGAATATCTGGCGGTGCGCAAGCTGAACCCGACCGGCCGCAGCCCCATCCTGTGCTTCGTGGGTCCGCCGGGCGTGGGCAAGACCTCGCTCGGCCAGAGCATCGCCCGCGCGCTGGACCTGGAGTTCGTGCGCGCAAGCCTCGGCGGCGTGCACGACGAGGCCGAGATCCGCGGCCACCGGCGCACCTACATCGGCTCCATGCCGGGCTCGGTCATCCAGAGCATCGTCAAGGCGGGCACCCGCAACCCGGTGTTCATGCTGGACGAGATGGACAAGCTGGGCGTGGGCTTTCACGGCGACCCGTCGTCGGCGCTGCTCGAGGTGCTGGACCCGGAACAGAACTCCACGTTCAAGGACCACTACCTGGACGTGCCCTTCGATCTCAGTAAGGTGCTCTTCGTCGGCACGGCCAACGTGCCCGACAACATCCCGGGACCGCTGCGCGATCGCATGGAGGTGATCGAGCTGCCGGGTTACACCCAGGAGGAGAAGCTGGAGATCGCCCGGCGCTACCTGGTGGCCCGCCAGCTCGAGGCCAACGGCCTGAAGGCCGAGCAGGCCTCCATCGACGACGAGGCCCTCGAGCAGCTGATCGGCGGCTACACCCGCGAGGCCGGCGTGCGCAATCTCGAGCGCCAGATCGGCGCCGTGCTGCGCCATGCCGCGATGCAGATCAGCGAGGGCACCGCCGAATCCGTGCATGTCACGGCCGACGACCTGCAGTCGATACTCGGTGCGCCGAAATTCGAAAGCGAGGCCGCGCTGCGCACCAGCGTGCCCGGCGTGGCCACCGGCCTCGCCTGGACGCCGGTGGGCGGCGACATCCTCTTCATCGAGGCCACCCGGATCCCGGGCCAGGGCAAGCTGATCCTGACGGGTCAGCTCGGCGACGTCATGAAGGAGAGTGCCCAGGCGGCACTCAGCCTGAACAAGAGCCGGGTGGACCGGCTCGACGCCGCCGTGAAGGAACTGGAGGACAACGACGTGCACATCCACGTGCCCGCGGGTGCCATCCCGAAGGACGGGCCGAGTGCCGGCGTGGCGATGTTCGTCGCCGTCGCCTCGCTCCTGAGCGGGCGCAACGTGCGCAAGGACGTGGCGATGACCGGCGAGATCAGCCTGCGCGGACTGGTGCTGCCGGTGGGCGGCATCAAGGAGAAGGTGCTCGCGGCTCTGCGGGCCGGCATCCACACCGTGCTGCTGCCCGCCCGCAACCGGAAGGACCTCGAGGACGTGCCGGAGTCGGCGCGCGAACAGCTCGAGTTCGTCTGGCTGGAGAACGTGGATGAGGCGCTGGCGGCGGCGCTGGAGCCGGAAGAGTCGGGGGACCGGTCCGAGGCTGCGTAGCCGGCGCCGACGCGCTAACCTGAGGCGGGAACCGCTGCCGGAGCACCGCGCGCCGCAGGGCACGGTGAACCGCCATGCTCGACTTCGCCATCGTCGCGGCCTTCGTGGCCTACAGCGTCACCGTGGGCCTGCGCGCGCGCCGGCAGGCCTCGCGGGACCTCGACGAGTACTTCCTCGCCGGCCGCAGCGTCTCCGGCACCCGTGCCGGCTTCAGCATGGCTGCCACCCAGTTCGCGGCCGATACCCCGCTGCTGGTGATGGGCCTGCTGGCCGTCGGCGGCATATTCTCGCTGTGGCGCCTGTGGATCTACGGGCTCGCGTTCCTGCTGATGGGCTTCGTGCTGGCGGCGGCCTGGCGCCGCGCCGGCATTCTCACCGACGCGGAATTGGTGATGACCCGCTACAGCTCCCGCGGCGCGCTGGCGCTGCGTGGCCTGAAGGCCGTGTATTACGGCACGCTGATCAACTGCGTGGTCATGGCCTTCGTACTGGTGGCCGCCGTGCGCCTGTTCGAGATCTTCCTGCCCTGGCACGCCTGGCTGCCCGCGGGCCTGTACGACCCGATCCGTGACCTGATCTCCCACAGCGGCCTGGTGCTCGCCTCCGGCGTCACCGGACTCGGCGCCGCCACCGCCACCGCCAACAACGTCCTCAGCATCCTCGGCATGCTCGCCTTCGTCGCCCTGTACTCGACCACCGGCGGCCTGCGCGGCGTCATCGCCACCGACGTCATGCAGCTCGCCCTGATGCTCGCCGGCACCGCCCTGTACGCTTGGCTGGCCGTGGACGGCGCCGGCGGTCTGGCCGCCATGCCCGCACGGCTGAGCGAACTCTACGGCGCAGAGCAGGCCGGGCGCTTCCTGAGTTTCGCGCCGTCGGCGGAGGACGCGCTGCTGCCCTTCCTCGTGATCGTCTCGCTGCAATGGTTCTTCCAGATGAACAGCGACGGCACCGGCTATCTGGCCCAGCGCACCATGGCCTGCCGCGATCACGGCGAGGCCAGGCGCGCCGCCGTGGTCTTCACGCTGACCCAGATCGTCGTGCGCAGCCTGCTGTGGCTGCTCATCGGCGTGGCGCTGCTCATCGTCTATCCCTTCGAGCCGGCGGCGGGACTCGGGGAGGCCGCCATCGCGCAGCGGGAACTCACCTTCGTCCTCGGCATGGACGAACTGCTGCCGGCCGGCGCGCGGGGCCTGATGCTGACCGGCATGCTGGCGGCGCTGGCGTCCACGCTGGACACCCATCTCAACTGGGGCGCGAGCTACTGGAGCAACGACCTGTACAAGGGCATCTGGGTGGAACACGTGCAGGGGCGCGAGGCAGGCGACCGGGAGCTGGTGCTGGTGGCCCGCGTCTCCAGCCTGGTCATCCTGGCCATCGCGCTCGCCATCATGGTGAACCTCGGCTCCATCCAGACCGCCTGGCAGATCTCGCTGCTGTTCGGGGCGGGTACCGGTGCGGTGCTGGTGCTGCGCTGGCTGTGGGAACGGGTCAACCTGTGGAGCGAGGTGGCCGCCATCGCCGTGTCGCTGGTCGTGGCCCCGGTCCTGATCCTCACCACCGACGAGGAATGGATCCGCCTCGGCACGATGTCCGCCGTCTCCCTGGCGGTGGTGATCCTCACCGCCTACCTGGCGCCGCAGACGCAGCAGGACAAGCTGGTCGCCTTCTACCGCCGGGTCAGGCCGCCGGGCCTGTGGCGCCGGAGCGCGGCGGCGGCGGGCGAGGACCCCGCCGGCGGTGCCGCGGAGCTCCGCCGCGACCTGGCCGGCCTCGCCGCCTGTGCCGTCAGCGTGTACGGCTGGCTGACCGGTTTCGGCCGGCTGCTGCTGCAGGGCGAGCCGCTCTGGCTGAGCGTCGCGCTGATCGCGGCGGGCACGCTGGCGGTACCGATCTGGCTGCGGGCACTGCGGCAATGCCGCCAGCCGGGCTGAGCCGTTCCGCCCTCAGCCGGCGAGTTCCGCCGCCGTCTCCTCGATGGCGTTCAGCAATCCTGCGAGCGTGTCGCCATCGGTCAGCGGATTGATCACCGTCAGGCGGAGATAGCGCCTGCCGTTCAGCAGCGTCGAGGTCATGTGGTATCGGCCCTCGCGGAGCAGCCGCTCGCGGATGCGCACCTGCAGCGCGTCGTCGTCGCCGTAGCGGAAACACAGGATGTTCGATTCCGGCTCCCAGGGACACTCGAAGCCGGGGCGGGCGCGGATCACCTCGAAGAACTGCCGCGCCATTGCGTAACGGCCCTCCACGTATCGTCCCAGTCTGCGCTCTCCGCGGAAGGCCAGGTTCAGCAACACCTTCAGCCCCAGCCCGGCCTTGGTGCATTCCACGGCACGCCAGACGAAGTCGATGCCGTCCCGGTTGTCGCCGTAGAACAGATAGCTCGCCTCTTGGTGGAAGGTGGCCTGGAAGGCCGCCGCGTCGCGCACCAGCAGCGCCGCGCACAGCGTGGAGGTCTGCAGCATCTTGTGCGCGTCCCAGACCACGGAATCGGCGAGATCCAGGCCGTCCAGCAGGTGGCGGTAGCGGGGGCTGAGCAGCGCCGAGGCGCCGTGGCAGGCATCCACGTGGAACCACACGCCGTACTCGCGGCAGAACTCGCCCATCCCGCGCAGCGGGTCGTGCAGCCCGGTGGCGGTGGCGCAGGCGTTGGCCACCACGGCCATGCAGCGCCGGCCGTCAGCCCGGACCCGCTCCCGGGCGGCCTCGAGCCGGTCGGCCCGCACCACGCCGCGCCCGTCGGTCTCCATCGGGTAGAAGGCCCGGCTGCCGAGTCCCATGATGGCAACGGCCCGCGCCACGGAGTAATGGGAGTTCTCCGGCACCAGCACCGCCAGGTCGCCGGGCACGCCCTCCTGCCAGGCCTCCGGTGCGGCGGCTGCACGGGCCGCCAGCAGGCCCGTAAGGTTGGCAAGCGACCCGCCGTGGGTCAGCACGCCGGCGGCATGCCCGCCCGGCGCCTCCGCCGGGGGCAGCGGCTGGGGCGTCCAGCCGATCATGGCGATCATCCAGTTCAGCACGGCGAATTCCACGGCGACCGCGGAGGGCCCCATCTCGTAGATGGCCATGGGGTTGTTGACGGCCCCGTGGATCAGGTCCGCCACCGCGGCCGGGGGCTCCGGGGCCGGGGTCTGGTGGCCGATGACCGCCGGATGATAGAGCCGGGTGGAGTAGGCGAGGTAGCGGTCGAGGAAGCCGGCGAAGCTCACCTCGTCCATGCCGCCGGGACCGGTCCAGCGGTCGAGCTCCAGCGCGGCGTACACCTCCGCCAGCGGCGCATGGCCGCCCACCGGCTCGCGGCCCGCGCGGGAATCCTCGACGTAGCCGGTGAGACGCTCGAGCGCGATGCCGGCCAGGGCCTCGTATTCCGCGGCTACCGGATCGCCATGCAGCGGCTGCTCGCTCAGCGGCGTTGCTCCCCTGCGGCTACCCGCCGTCATCGTCGAGGAATTCCTCCTCGAAGAAGTCGTCCATGGGCGGGTTACCGTCGTAGATCAGGTATTCACGGCGCTGCAGGTAGGAGCTGCGCACGAACAGATACGGGTCGTTCGAGGCCTCGATCTGGGAATCGGCAGTGAGCAGCCGCGCGCGCATGTCGATGATCTCCAGCACGAACAGCTTGTCCCGAATCGACCTGTCGTCGATGTAGTAGAGGCCGTTGAAGCCGATGTCCGCCGGGCGCGAGACCGCGTCCCGCAGCGTCGCCGGGCCCAGGAACGGGATGACCACGTAGGGTCCGGCGGGCACGCCCCAGACCGCCAGGGTCTGGCCGAGATCCTCCTTGTGCTCCTCCAGCCCGATGTCGGACGCGACGTCGATCAGCCCGCCGAGCCCGACCGTGGTGTTCACGAGCAGGCGGCCCGTATCCGATACCGCCGCCCGCGGCTTGCCCTGGAGCAGGTTGTTGAAGATGACGAACGGGTAGCCGAGATTGCTGAAGAAATTGCCGACGCCCTGGCGCGCCAGCGAGGGCGTCACCTTCCTGTACCCCTTCGCCACAGGCTTCAGCAGAAGGCGATCGAACGTGTCGTTGAACTGATAGGTCACCCGGTTCACCGGCTCCAGCGGGTCGGGGGTCGCGCCGGGGTAGTCGCCTTGCGACGCACAGCCGCTCAATAACGGGGCCAGGAGGACCGTCAGCAGGAACGGGCGGATCAGGCTCTTCCGGCAGGGCTGCATACGGCGCCTCTCAGGGACAGTCGGATTCTGGGGTTCGCTGGATTCCCGGGCCGCTCGCCGGGGACGTCGCTACAGGTGCGGGATTCCGTGGCGATTCCGCGCGACTATAAAAGGCCGACAGCGCCATCGTCCAGTCCGACTCCGGATGCCGCTCCATGGACGGCCGCGGGCGTCCTCATGACGGGCGAGCCCTGCGCGCCTCGAAGTAGCGGCCGTAGACCACACTCATCGATGCCTCCGGTATCTCGAGCGCGTCGATCAGCCGCGACAGGAGATTCATCTCTCCGGGGTCCTTCTCGTGGTCGACGGCGATGATGTCGAGGACCATCATCATCACCTCCTCCTTCCCCTGCGGCGAGAGTTCCTGCCTTAGCGCCTCGATCAGCCGCTGTACGTCCGCGCGGTTCTGCACCCGGTCGGGGATGTCGCGTACCAGCGCGAAGGCGTCGACCGGCGAAAGGCCGAAACGGCGCCGGAGCAACTGCACCATGCGCAGGTTCTCCTCGGCGGAGACGCCTCCGTCGCTCATTGCGGCCAGGACCATGATCGAGGCAACCATCTCGGCGCTCTCTCGACTCCCGAGCACGGGGTCACGCTCACCCGATGACCCGAGCATCTCTCGCAGTATCGCTGCCAGTCCCATAACCATCTCCTCAGAGTGTCGCCCGTGTCCCCGGGCTGCCAGCCGCTATTCTGCCCGAAACCCGGCCGCCCGGGCGGGCAGGAGGAGGGTGAGGAGGGTATGGTGGATTACCGGCATCGACAGCCCTGCCGGCTTTGCCGATAATCGCCGCGGCCGCCGGAGTAGCCCATGTTCCACATCGTCGATACCGACATCTTCGACCGTCCGCTCCTGGACGAACTCTGTGACCTCACCACCGCCATCCGCACCGTCGCCAAGCCGCCCGACGGCGCCCGCTTCCTGCAGCAACTGCTGCCCACGCGCCGCGCGATGCTCTATTTCACCCAGCCGAGCACGCGCACCTTCCTGTCCATGAACAATGCCTGTCACGTGCTCGGCATCCGCACCAGCGAGATCCGCAATCCGGAGGTTTCCTCGGAGGTGAAGGGCGAGACCTTCGAGGACAGCATCCGCACCTTCAGCTCCTACGTGGACCTGATCATCATGCGCACGCCGGAGGCGGGTTACGCGGCCCGCGCCGCGGCGCTGATGGACAGCATCCCGCGCCCGGTCCCCATCATCAACGCGGGCAGCGGCAAGGACCAGCACCCCACTCAGGCGCTGCTGGACATCTACACGCTGGAGCGCAGCTTCGAGCAGCGGGGCGGCATCGACGGCAAGACCATCGGCATGATGGGCGACCTGAAGCGGGGAAGGACCGTGCGCTCGCTGAGCCGGCTGATGCGTTTTTACGAGGGCGTGAGGCTCGTCTTCATCGCGCCGCCGGCCTACGAGATGGAGCCCGACATCAAGGATTTTCTCACCGAGCACGGCGTCGAATTCCACGAGACCCGCCGCCTGCACGAGATACTGCCCGAGCTGGACGCCATCTACGTCACCCGCATGCAGTTCGAGCACGACGTGGCCGACGAGTCCTCCGGCGTGAACCTGGCGCCCTTCACCATCGGCGAGCGGGAACTCGGGCTGATGAGGAAAGACACCGCCATCATGCATCCGCTGCCACGAGGCCCCGAGATCCAGCCGGAGATCGACCGGGACCCGCGGGCGATGTACTGGCGCCAGGAGAGAAACGGCATGTGGATGCGAGTGGCGTTGATGGCGAAGCTCTTCGGCGTGAGCGAACTCATCAGCGAGGCACTCCCGCAATACCGCGACGCCTGAGGCCTCAGTCTTCCCGGACCCGACCGCCGCCGTGCTGGCCGAGCTCGGGCTGCAGGCTCCAGCGGTCCGGCCGCGCGGCCTGCCACTCGTCCCGGATGCCGCGGGGCAGGTCCCGGTCCTCCAGCAGCTGGCCCGGTTCCAGGAAATCGTACAGCTCCTTCAGGTTCCTCACCCGCAGATCGTCGATCCGGCGGAAGATGTGCTCCGGGCGCAGGCGCCGGGGGTCATCGAAACCCATGGCTCCCAGCAGTTCCAGCATCCCCTTGATGGTCTCCCGGTGCCAGCGCGCCACCCGGCGGCTCTTCTGCTCGACGTGGAGTCCGTAGACCAGGGACCGCTTCTGGGTGGTAATGCCTGTGGGGCACAGGTTCGTATTGCAGCGCAGGGACTGGATGCAGCCCAGCGCGAACATCATGCCCCGGGCGGAGTTGCACGCATCCGCGCCGAGAGCTAGCGCCCGGATCATGTGGAAGCCGGTCAGGATCTTGCCGCTGACGAACAGCCGGATGTCGTCGCGCAGCCCGGCGCCGACCAGGGCGCTGTGAGCCAGTATCCAGGCGTCCCGTCCCGGCATGCCAACCGAGTTGGAGAACTCCAGCGGCGCGGCGGCCGTACCGCCCTCGCCGCCGTCCACCGTGATGAAATCGGGCCGGATCCCGGTCTCCAGCATCGCCTTGCACATGGCAAAGAAGTCGCTGCGCCGGCCGATACAGAGCTTCACGCCGACCGGTTTGCCGTCGGCCAGCCTGCGCAGCCGCGCCACGAACTCCATCATGCCGACGGGCGTCGAGAATTCCCGATGACTCGGCGGCGAGAAGACCGTCTCCCCCACTTTGACGTGCCGGATGGCGGCGATCTCCTCGCTGACCTTGACCGCGGGCAGGATGCCGCCGTGGCCCGGCTTGGCGCCCTGGGAGAGCTTCAGCTCGATCATGCGAACGGTCTCGCCGGCGGCTTTCTCGCGAAATCGCTCCGGGTCGAAACGGCCTTCCTCGGTGCGGCAGCCGAAGTAGCCCGTACCGATCTGCCAGACCAGATCGCCGCCCGGTTCCAGGTGATAGGGAGACAGGCCGCCCTCCCCGGTGTTATGGCAGAAGCCCTCGGCCTTCGCCGCCCGGTTCAGCGCCAGGATGGCGCGGTCGGAGAGCGAGCCGTAGCTCATGGCCGAGACGTTCAGCAGCGAGGCGGCGTAGGGACGGCTGCAGTCCGGTCCGCCCACCGTCACCCGGGGCACGGTTTCGGGCGGTTCCAGTGCAGCGATGGAGTGCTCGGCCCATTCGTAGCCCACCCGGTAAATGTCGCGCTGGGTGCCGAATGGCTGCGTCTCCAGATCCCCCTTGGCCCGCTGGTAGATGACGCTGCGGAACTCGCGCTCCACGGGATAGGCGTCGATACTCGATTCGATGAAATATTGCTGCACCTCCGGACGTACCCCCTCGAGGAGATAACGGAAGTGGCCAATGAGCGGGAAGTTCCTGAGAACGGTGTGCCGGGTCTGCAACGCATCGCGCAGCCCCAGCGCCACGAGCGGCAGCACGGCCGCGAGCGCCCATAGCGCGCCCGGCCAGCGCAGGGCCAGGAGGCCAATAACCGTCAGTACGGTCAGTGAGATACCGTAGAACCAGTTTCGGACCATGCAATCACCTCGGCAGTGGGACTGCCCTGCCCGATGCTGGCGCGAGTCCTGCCCGGTTTCAAGGACGGCTGCGGCTTTTGCCACTTGCACGGCGGTTGGCCGTGCTGCAGGCTGAAGCCATGGGCTCGGACAAGGACAGACTCGGCCCGTACCGGAGCAAACGGGACTTCGAC
>CAZRSA010000006.1:0-44919 GCA_964602525.1 uncultured Woeseiaceae bacterium | reverse complement strand
CAGGCTCTCGAAGCGGCTCAGGATGCGTGCCAGCAGGGCGCGCCGGTAGGCCGAGGAAGACGCGAGGATGACCTCGTTCGGGGCGGGTTTTTCCATGCTCGATCAGTCACCTGCCCCGTCACCTGCACGGGGGCGGAGACGGGCTTCCGCAGGTCTTTTCCTTTTGACAGCACGGGCCTAGCCTCTTATGATCCGCCGGCTATGTCCAGCCCCGTGCTTCAGGCGTTGCGCCCGGACGCGCTGGCCGCCCGACGCGAGGAGATCCGGGACGTCGTTCCGCTGGGTTCCACGGACCGTCTCGCGGGCCTAGTTCGCGAGGCGCTGGCGCGGTGCGGCGGCGAGGCGCCCGCCGACTGGGAGCGCTGGCCGCTGACCGTCGAGCTCGACTTCGAGCGCCGGCGGGTGGAGGGCAGCCAGCCGGTTCCGGCGGTCACCGGGCACGCCCGCGCGACGCTGCCGCTGGTCTGCGAGCGGTGCCTGGGACTGATGGAACTGGTGCTGCAGGCCGATATCGCGTTCCTGCTGCCGGACGAGGACATGAGTTACGAGGCGTTGCCGGGCTTCGAGGTCTGGCCGGTGGAAGGACGGGGCGTGCGGCTGCTCGACCTGGTGGAGGAAGAGCTGCTGCTGGCGCTGCCGCTGGCACTGATGCACGAGGACCGCTCGCGCTGCCGGCCGCTGACCAGACACTTGGGCGCAGCCGGGACCGACGAGGAGCCGGAGACGCAGCGACCGTTCGGCGCACTGAGAGCGCTGATGAGAGAGAATGAGGAACAGGACGAGTGACCCGGGATGCCGGGGCTCCGACGGACGAGAAACCGATCCCGCCTGACGCTCGAGGGCTGCCGGCGGGACACTTTTTTGGAGAGCGGAAAATGGCAGTTCAAAAGAGCCGCAAGACACCTTCCAGGCGTGGCATGCGTCGCGCCCACGATGCGCTGAAGGGGAAAACCCTGTCGGTGGAACCCACCACCGGCGAGACCCACCTGCGTCATCATGTCAGCCCGGACGGCTTCTACCGCGGCCGACAGGTGGTGAAGCCCAGGCTCGTGGAAGAGCAGGACTGAACCCCGCCTGAGCCGGCCCATGCCGGCTCGTCACACCCATGCAGGCCGTCGAGTTCACCATCGCCCTCGATGCCATGAGCGGGGACCTCGGTCCCGGCGTCGTGGTGGGAGCGGCCCGCCAGGCGCTCCAGCGCCATCCCCGCCTGGGCATCACCGTGGTGGGTGACGAGACCGTCCTGGGCCCCCTTACCGCAGCAGGCGCCGGGGGTGACCGGCTGCTCGTGCGCCACGCCCCCGAGGTGGTGACGATGAACGATGCGCCGGTCGACGCCCTGCGGCGCAAGAAGCAGTCTTCCATGCGTGTGGCCATCGACCTGGTGAAGCAGGGCGAAGCGCAGGCCTGCGTCAGCGCGGGCAACACGGGCGCCCTGATGGCCATCGCCAAGTTCGTGCTGAAGACCGTGACCGGCATCGACCGGCCTGCGATCCTGGCAGAAATGCCCGCCCGGGGCGGATCGGTGCACATGCTCGACCTCGGCGCCAATACCGACTGCACTGCCGAGCAGCTGTTCCAGTTCGCGATGATGGGTTCGGTGGTCACCGCCGACGTGCGCGGGCTGGACAACCCCCGCATAGCGCTGCTGAACATCGGCGAGGAAGAGATCAAGGGCGATCAGACGGTAAAGGCCGCGGCCGCGCTGCTCACGGCCAGCGGCCTCAACTATGTGGGCTACGTCGAGGGCAACGGCATCATCTCCGGCAAGACCGATGTCGTGGTGACCGACGGCTTTACGGGCAACGTGGCGCTGAAGACCATGGAAGGCACGGCGGGATTCATCTCCGAGATGTTGAAGGCCGCCTTCACGGAGACCTGGCTGTCCCGCCTGCAGGCGCTCGCGGCGCGTGGCGTGCTCGGCAGGCTGCGCGCCCGCCTGGATCCGAGACACTATAATGGCGCGAGTCTGGTTGGTCTCACGGGCATCGTCGTGAAGAGCCACGGCAGTGCCGACGAGCTGGCCTTCCTGCATGCCATCGAGACGGCGGTGGTCGAGGTCGAGCACGACGTGCCGTCCCAGATCGGACGCCTGCTGCAACGGGAAGCCGCATGATTTACTCGCGCATCGAGGGTACCGGGCGCTGCCTGCCCGACCGGATCCTCACCAACGCCGACCTGGAGAAGATGGTGGATACCACGGACGAGTGGATCCGCAGCCGCACCGGCATCGAGCGACGCCACATCGCCGCCGACGGCCAGTACACCAGCGACCTCGCGGTGGGCGCGGCGAGAGAGGCCATGGCGGCCGCCGGCGTCGGTCCGGCCGACATCGATTTCATCGTGGTGGGCACCACGACGCCGGACCGGGTCTTTCCCAACGTGGGCTGTCTGGTGCAGGAGAAGCTCGGCATCCACGACTGCGCCGCGTTCAGCGTGGAGGCCGCGTGCACCGGCTTCATCTACGCACTCAGCGTGGCCGACAAATACGTGCGCACCGGCGCGGCCGGCTGCGCGCTGGTGATCGGCGCCGAGACCCTGTCGAGGATCACCGACTGGGACGACCGCCAGACCTGCGTGCTGTTCGGCGACGGCGCCGGCGCGGTGGTGCTGAAGCCCGCCGAAGAACCCGGCGTCGTCTCCACCCATCTGGGCGCCGACGGGCAGTACAAGGACCTGCTTTTCTTCCCGGCCGGACCTTCGGAGAAGCTGGAGGACATGCTGCGCGGCGAGGCAGCAATCCACATGCGCGGCAACGAGGTGTTCAAGGTGGCGGTGAAGACCCTGGGCAACATCGTGGACGAGACGCTGGCGGAGAACCGCCTCGCCAAGAGCGACATCGACTGGCTCATCCCGCACCAGGCCAACATCCGCATCATCCAGGCCACGGCGAAGCGGCTGGAGATGCCCATGGAGCGGGTGGTGCTCACCGTACAGGACCACGGCAATACGTCGGCGGCCTCGGTGCCGATGGCCCTGGACGTGGCCGTCCGCGACGGCCGTATCAGCCGCGGCCAGACGCTGCTGCTGGAAGCGTTCGGCGGCGGCTTCACCTGGGGTTCCGCACTCATCCGCTACTGAGCAGCCGCGGCTCCCGTCCGGCGGGTCCCCTACCAGAGCGGGGCGGGTATCGCCGCCGTCTCCCGGTCGCGTTGCATGCGCCGCGCCATGCGCTCGTGCAGCTGGTCGCGCCGGGCGCCGACGCGCTCGCGGCGGGTCACGGCATCGGTGCCCACCTTGAAGCGGCGGAAGTAGTTGTCGCGAAACTCGCAGAAGTCGTCGTAGGCCTCGATGACGTGCTTCAGCTCCCGCAGCACCAGCTCGATCATGATCGCGTCGTCCAGATAGCCGAGTCCGGGCATCTGGTCGGGGATCAGGTCCTCCGGGTCGCCGAAATAGATGAGCGCGGAGAGCAGCTTCAGGCGCTCGGCGGCCGGCAGGTTCCATTCCTCGTCCTCCAGCATGGCGCACATGGCCTGCAGCCGCGGCAGGCGTTCACGGACGAAGTCCGGCAGTACGCCCGGGTGGAGGGAATCCATCACCTCCCGGGTGGCCTTCACGATCTCGGCCTCGTCGGCGTCCTTCGCCGCGGCGCGGGCGCCCCGCATGGCCTTGCGGAACTGCTTGAGGTCGCGTTCGCTGATGTACAGGCTGATCTTCATGGTCATGTTGCATCGCTCGCGGCGGCCGGCACGGATGCGAACGAAAGGTAGGCGAGTCCTGCGAAACGGTCAACGCCAGCCACATCGACCGGCCGCGGGATATCTGGGAGAATCCCGCAACGGTGCCGCGCGCGGCGCAGAGGAGATATCCGCTTGATAAGGACGATTGCAGGCAGGCTCGCTCTGGCGATGGCCGGGGTGCTGGTCGTCGCGTCGGCGCGGGGCGAGGTGTTCGATCTGCCGAACAACGGCGATAACGTCGTCGGCCGGGTGACGGCCGTTCAGTCCCGGGAGTGGGACACGCTGCTCGACATCGCGCGCCGGCACGGCCTGGGCTACTACGACATCGTGCGGGCCAATCCCGACGTGGACCCGTGGCTGCCGGGCGACGGCACCGAGGTGGTGCTGCCCACCCGCTTCATCCTGCCGGACGTGCCCCGGGAAGGCGTCGTTCTGAATCTGCCCGAGTACCGCATGTACTACTTCCCGCCCGCGGAGGCCGACGGTACGCGGACGGTGATGACCTTCCCGATCAGCATCGGTCGCATGGACTGGGAGACGCCGCTGGGGCTGACGCGGGTCACCCGGAAAGCGAAGGACCCGGCCTGGTATCCCCCCGAGTCGGTGCGTCAGGAACACCTGGCGGACGGGCGCCCGCCGCTGCCGCGGGTGGTGCCGCCGGGACCGGACAATCCGCTGGGGCGTTTCGCCATACGTCTCGCGATCCCCGGTTATCTCATCCACGGCACGAACCGGCCGGCCGGGGTCGGCATGCGCGTGACACATGGCTGCATACGCATGTTTCCGGAAGACATCGAGTTCGCGTTCGGGCACATCCCCGTGGGCACGCCGGTGCGCATCATCGACGAGCCCTACAAGTTCGGCTGGTACGAGGGGCAGCTGCTCATGGAGGCCCACGAGCCGCTGGTGAACGCGGTGGAGGATGGCGCCGTGACCGGCGTCAGTGCGCTGACCCGGCTGACCGAACTCTACGTGGCGGCCACCAGCGAGCGGCGCATCGAGGTGGACTGGGACCGGGTGGAGGCGCTGCATCGTGCCGCAGACGGCATACCGCGCCGGGTGGATGCGGCCGGCGAGGGCGGCGAGACGCTGGTGGCGGACAGCGAATAGTGGACAAAAAAACGCCGCGACGAGCGCGGCGTTGAAGAGTCTCTGAATCCGCGAATTATTTGGACATCGATTTCTGGAACATCCGCTCCAGGCGTTCGCGGTTCGCATCGCAGCAGCTCTGCGCGCCCTGTGCTGCAGACAGCGCCTGGCTGGCAGTGCTCTGGGCGCTGGAAGCCATCTGGCTGGCACGGTCCGCGGCGGAACGTGCGGCTTCGGCGGCCGACTTGGCGGCAGCGGCGTCGGCGGCAGCGCGTTCGGCGGTCGCCTGCACTTCGTCCAGAGCGGTCTGGTTGGCACAACCGGTGACCAGCAGCATCGTGGCTGCGACGGCGCCGAGTTTCGTTGCGATTCTCTTCATGTGCTTTTCCCCTGTTGGAGGCATTAAAAACACGCGTATTATTTATTAAACGCGGTCAGTGTTCAACGTAATCACGGTAAAGAAGCGCGGTTTTTTCGCTGAGGCATTTGATTTGTCGGCCTTTTGCGACAGATGTGCGGTGCTGTCCGTCATCGTTCGCGGAGGAGTTGCCGGGCTTCGTCCTCCAGCCGGGCGAGTTCGCGCTCCAGTGAATCGCGCTCGCGTTCCAGATCGCGGAAGCGGTAATAGGCGGAGCGGCGCTGGTCTTCGCTGAGATCCTGGCGCTGGAGGTCGAAGTCCAGCTGGCGCAGCGCGCGCTCCGTATCGTCCAGTTCCTCCTCCACGCGGTGGATGCGCCGACCCACCTGATAACCCGTGTAGAAGTCTTCCTCGTAACCCGGCGGGCAGACACCCTGATAGCTGCGGCCGGCGCGGCCGTGAGCGAGGCCGCCGGCGGCCGTGCATAGCCGGTCCAGGCCGGCGAGGCGGCCGCGGGCGTAGGCATCTTCGTCGGGGACGACGCCGTACTCGGCGCAGGCTTCGCGGTGCTCCTCGATGCGTGCGGGCGGATAGCCGAGCGCCCCGTCGGTTTCTCCCAGCGCCTCCCAGTCGGCCTGTCTGCATTCCTTTTCGGAGAGCGTGGCGCAACCGGCGGCCAGGAGGGCGGCAGGCAGCAGGCACAGGATAGGCTTGCACCGGAGCGAAGGCTGTATATAATCACAGTATCTGGGCATGCATACAGGATAACACCATGGCCGATCTCACCCCACGCCAGTCGCAGATTCTGAAACTCATCCAGGATTTCATCGCCGAGACGGGCATGCCGCCCACCCGGGCCGAGATCGCCGAGGAGCTGGGTTTCCGTTCCCCCAATGCCGCCGAGGAACACCTCCGGGCGCTGCAGCGCAAGGGGGTGCTGGAACTGAGGCCCGGCACCTCCCGAGGTATCCGGCTGAAGGACTCCCTGCGCGAGCAGATGGGCCTGCCGCTGGTCGGGCGGGTGGCCGCCGGCCAGCCCATCCTGGCCGAGCAGAACATCGAGGCCCATTACCAGATCGACAAGAGCCTGTTCCGGCCGAAGCCCCATTACCTGCTGCGGGTGCAGGGCATGAGCATGAAGGACGTGGGCATCCTGGACGGCGACCTGGTGGCCGTGCATCGCACGCCGGAGGTCCGGAGCCGGCAGATCGTGGTGGCCCGCTTGGAGGACGAGGTTACCGTGAAGCGCTACCGCCAGGAAGGCACCATGGTCTGGCTGATGCCGGAGAACAGCGAGTTCGCCCCGATACGGGTGGATCTTGCCCACCAGCCGCTGGTCATCGAAGGGGTGGTCGTCGGGGTCATCCGCGACGGCATGCCGGTGCACTGACGCCTCTTTTGCCCCGTGGACGAAGCCCTCGAACAGTTACTCGGCAGCTACCGGCTCTGGCGCGGCAGCGAGGGCGCCGTGCGGGAGGGCGAGGCCGGCCGGGTGGCGGTCACCGGTTACCACAGGCTCGACGCCTGCCTGCCCGGCGGCGGCTGGCCGCTGGCCTCGCTCACCGAGGCCCTGTCCGCCACCTGCGGCATCGGCGAGCTGCGCCTGTTCATGCCGGCGCTATCCGCGCTGTGCCGGCAGCGCGAGGGGTGGGTGGTCTGGATCGCGCCGCCCCACGTGCCCTATGCGCCGGCGCTGATGCAATGGGGGCTGGAAGTCTCCCGGATACTGCTGATCCATCCGGCCCGTGACCGGGAAGCGCTCTGGGCAATGGAGCAGGCGTTGTCGTCGGGCACCTGCGTCGCCGTACTCGCCTGGATCAACCGCATGGACGAGCGCACCAGCCGGCGGCTGCAGCTGGCCGCCGGCAGGGGCGAGAGCTGGGCCATCGCCTTCCGTCCGGCCGCAGCGCGGCGGGAAGCCTCCGCCGCCGCGCTGCGGCTGATGCTGCGCCCCGGCAGCAACGGCACGGATGTGGACCTGTTCAAGGTGCGCGGGGCGCGGCCTGCGCTGGTTAGCGACTATGACGGCCGTGACGGCGCTTCCCCGCTGCCGCTGGTGCGGTCGCCGGAGCAGGGCCCGGAGGAGGATATGGCAGCGGCGGGTGCCAGCGGACCTGCCGGTTCAGGCTGACGCCGTGGCCGTATCGCCATGGTCTCGCCGCCCGATCGCATCCTTCCGGCAGAAGGGGAATCCCCGGCCCACCGGCCCGGCCGGGGCTGCGTAAAGACTGCCTCCGAATCCGCGCGGCAGCAGCCGCTGCCCCTCGCCGGTGGGGAGCCGCCGGCGGAAGATCCGTCTCCGGTTCATGCACGGCAGCGCCGCTCGCAGCTCTGGCTGTGCGTCCGCCTGCCCGAAATAGCTTTCGAGGCGCTGGGTGAAACCGCGGCTGCCGCCGGGCCGCTGGCGATCATGGAGGATGAAGGCGGGCAGACGCGCGTCCATCTTCCCAACCGGCCTGCCGCGGCGGCCGGCGTCAGGACCGGACAGACGCTGAGCGCGGCCCTGGCGCTGGCGCCGGAACTCGCCACCCTGTCCCGTCGGCCGCGGCGCGAGCGCAGCCTGCTGGAATCCCTGGCCGACTGGGCGGGGCGCTTCAGTCCCCTGGTCAGCCCGGAGGCCCCGGACGCGCTGCTGCTGGAGGTGCAGGGCAGCCTCCGCCTGTTTCGCGGGCTGGACCGTCTCTGCCGGCTGGTTGCCGACGGGCTGCGGCAGCGGGGGCATCGGGTGCGGGTCTGCGTGGCGCCCACCCCGCTGGCTGCGCTCTGGCTTGCGCGAGGGGCCGGCGGCCGGGTGGAGGCAATGCCGGAATTACCGCGGCATCTCAATCCGCTGGATCTGCGGGTCACGGGGTGGCCGACAGCGGTGCTGCAGGGGCTGGCGGGCATCGGCGTAGCCACCATCGGCGAGTGCCGCCGGCTGCCCCGCGAGGGTTTCGCCCGGCGTTTCGGCGCGGCCCGGCTGCAGGCGCTGGACCGGGCCTTCGGCCGCCTGCCGGATCCGCGGCCCCGCTACACGGGTGCGCCGCGATTCCGCGAGCAGGTCGACCTCGGTGAGGAGACCCGGGACGAGGCGCTGCTCGCGGCCGGCTGCTCGCGCCTGCTGGCCTCCCTGGAGGGCTTCCTGCTGCGTCATCAGCGGGCCGTACGCCGCCTGCGGTTCCGTTTCTTCCACCTGCGTGGCGAGGCGACGCCCCTCACCCTGGGTTTCAGCGATGCCGGCTGCGACGTGGAGCACTGGCGGAACCTGCTCGGTATTCGCCTGGAGCGAGTGTGCCTGCCGGCGCCGGTGATCGCCGTGGAACTGGCCACGGGGAGGCTGGAGCGCCGGGAAGGCGATACGAAGGTCCTGCCTCTGGCGGCCGGCCGGGTCGCTCGCCATGACGGCGGCCTGCCCCGGCTGGTGGAGAGCCTGCGGGCCCGGCTGGGCGAGCGCGCCGTCCGGGGTCTGCGCAGCCTCGCGGAGCACCGGCCCCAGCAGGTCTGGGACGAGGTCGATCCCCTGGAAGGCGGCGGTGGCGCGGGGCTGTCGCCCTGGAACCGGATGCAGGAGGTAGCCGCGGCTGGTGAGGAAGAGGGCGGCAGTCTGTTGCTCGAGCGTCCGTTGTGGATACTGACCCGGCCCCAGCGTCTTGCCGTGTACGGGGCAACTCCCTGCCACGACGGCCCGCTGCAGCTCGTGGACGGACCGGAGCGCATCGAGAGCGGCTGGTGGGACGGTGCGGATACGGCCCGGGATTACTATGTCGCCGAGACGGGCGCCGGCGCACGGCTCTGGATCTACCGGGAGCACCGTCCGCCGGCCGGGTGGTATCTGCAGGGCATCTTCGGCTGAGATGGCGCCCCGCTACGCCGAGCTGCACGCCGTCAGCAATTTCTCCTTCCTGCGCGGCGCCTCCCATCCCGAGGAACTGGTGGAACGGGCGGATGCGCTCGGCTATACCGCCCTGGCGCTCACCGACGAGTGCTCGGTGGCCGGCGTGGTGCGCGCCCACGGTGCGGCCCGCGGGCGAGACATGAAATTCATCGTCGGCGCCGAATTCCGCCTCGCCGACGGACCGGCGCTGGTGGCGCTCGCCGCCGGCCGCCGCGGCTACGCCCGGCTGTGCCGGCTCATCACCCGCGGCAGGCGCAACGCGCAGAAGGGCACCTACCGGCTGCAGCGCAGCGACCTGGAGGACGGCCTGCCGGACTGCCTGGTGCTGTGGCTGCCGGGCCGGGACCTTGCAGGCAGCGGTCACGGCGACTGGTTCGCCGGCCTGTTCCCCGGCCGCTGCTGGATCGCTGCGGAACTCGCCGCCGACGGGCTCGACCGGCCGCGCCTGGACGGGCTCGGCCGGCTCGCCCGGCGCACGGGCCTGCCTCTGGTGGCGGCCGGCGACGTGCACATGCACCGGCGCGGCCGCCGGGCCCTGCAGGATACGCTCACGGCCATCCGCCTGAAGGTGCCGGTGCACGAGGCCGGCTACTCCCTGCACCCGAACGGCGAGCGCCACCTGCGCCCGCCGGCGCGGCTCGCGGAACTCTATCCGCCGGAGCTGCTCGACGAGACGGTCGCGGTGGCGGAGCGCATCGACTTCTCCCTGGACGAACTCGCCTACGAGTATCCCCGGGAGCTGGTGCCCGCCGGCCACACCGCCGCGAGCTGGCTGGCGCATCTCACCGGGGAGGGCATGGCCCGGCGCTGGCCGGGCGGCGCACCTCGCAAGGTGCGCGACCTGGTGCGGCACGAACTCGCGCTCATCGCCGACCTGGCCTATGAGCCCTACTTCCTGACGGTGCACGATATCGTTGCCTGGGCGCGGGCCCGGGGCATCCTGTGCCAGGGCCGGGGCTCCGCCGCCAATTCCGCCGTCTGCTTCTGTCTCGGCATCACGGAGGTGGACCCGGAGCGGATGTCCACGCTGGTGGAGCGCTTCATCTCGAAGGAGCGCGATGAGCCGCCGGACATCGACGTGGACTTCGAGCACGAGCGCCGCGAGGAGGTGATCCAGTACATCTACGAAAAGTACGGCCGCGGCCACGCGGCGCTGGCGGCGACCGTGATCACCTACCGGCCGCGGAGCGCGATGCGCGACGTGGGCAAGGCGCTGGGGCTCACCTCGCTGCAGACCGACCGGCTGGCCCGGGCGATGCAATGGTGGGACGGCAGCCATGTCGATCCCGAGCGGGTGCGCGAGGCCGGCCTCGACCCGGACAGCCCGGTCATGCGCCGCCTGCTCACGCTGGTGCGTGAGCTCATCGGCTTCCCGCGCCACCTGTCCCAGCACGTGGGCGGCTTCGTGATCTCGGACGGTCCGCTGGAGGAACTCGTGCCGGTGGAGAACGCCGCCATGGAGGGGCGCACCGTCATCCAGTGGGAGAAGGACGACCTGGAGGAGCTGGGACTGCTGAAGGTGGACGTGCTGGGCCTCGGCATGCTGACGGCGATACGCCGCTGCTTCGATCTGCTGCGCTGCTTCGACGGCCGGGAGCTGGACCTGGCCGGCGTGCCGGCGGAGGACCCGGCCGTCTACGACATGATCTCGGCGGCGGACACCATGGGTGTGTTCCAGATCGAGTCCCGCGCCCAGATGGCCATGCTGCCGCGACTGCGGCCCCGCTGCTACTACGACCTGGTCATCGAGGTGGCGATCATCCGCCCCGGGCCCATCCAGGGGGACATGGTGCATCCGTATCTGCGCCGGCGCAGCGGCGAGGAGTCGGTGAGCTATCCCAGCGAGGAGGTCCGCGGCGTGCTCGAGCGCACCCTGGGCGTGCCCATCTTCCAGGAGCAGGTGATGGAACTTGCGGTGGTGGCGGCCGGTTTCACCCCCGGCGAGGCGGACCGGCTGCGCCGGGCCATGGCCGCCTGGAAGCGCCGCGGCGGGCTCGGACCCTTCGAGGACAAGCTGAAGACCGGTATGCGGGCGCGGGGCTACGGCGAGCATTTCGCCGATCAGATCTTCAACCAGATCCAGGGGTTCGGCGAGTACGGTTTCCCGGAGTCCCATTCGGCGAGTTTCGCGCTGCTGGTCTACGTCTCCGCCTGGCTGAAATGCCACGAACCGGCGGCGTTCCTGTGCGCGCTGCTGAACAGCCAGCCCATGGGGTTCTATGCGCCGTCCCAGCTGGTGCAGGACGCCGTGCGCCACGGCGTGGAGGTGCGTCCGGTGGACGTGAACGCGAGCCGGGAGGAGTCTTCACTGGAGCGGCGGGAGGACGGGGCGGCGGCCGTGCGCCTGGGGCTGGACCGGATAAGGGGCCTCGCCGCGGCGGCGGCGGGGGCGCTGGTGGCGGCACGGGAGAGCGGCGGCGAATACCGCTCGGTGCAGGATCTTGCCGAACGCGCGGGCCTGGACCGCGCGGCCCTGTCCGCCCTGGCCGCAGCCGGTGCGCTGGCCGGCCTCGCCGGCCATCGTTTCCGGGCCCGCTGGGACGTGGCCGGCGTTGAGGCGCCGGAAGGTCTGTTCCGCTCGATGACCCGCTATGAGGCCTTGCCCATGCTGGGACGGCCGGCGGAGGGGCAGGACACCCGTGCCGACTACGAAAGTCTCGGCCTGACCCTGGGGCGCCATCCCATGGCGCTGCTGAGGGAACGGTTCCGCCGCCGGCGCTATGTCACGGCCGAGGAACTGCCGGCAGCCGGCAACGGGGCGCGGGTGCGGGTGGCCGGGCTGGTGGTAACCCGACAGCGGCCGGGGAGTGCCAGCGGGGTTACCTTCGTCACCCTCGAGGACGAGACCGGTCAGGTCAATCTGGTGGTCTGGAAGGCGACCGCGGAGGCGCAGCGGCGGGCACTGCTATCGGCGCGGCTGATGGGAGTCGAGGGCGAGGTGCAGATAGAGGGAGAGGTGATCCATGTCATCGCCAGGCGGCTGACGGAGCACAATGCCCTGCTGGGGAGCCTCGCCCTGCGCTCGCGGGACTTCCACTGAAGGCGCGGCGGGCGTCGAAGTCAGTCGTCGAAGTCAGTCGTCGAAGTCCCAGTCGTCCATGTCGCGCAGCGCACGCTCGAAGCGCTTCTGCTCCATCAACTCCTCCAGCCGCCGGCGCGCCGCGAAACTGCCAGTGGCTTTCGACTGCGCGCCCTCGAATTCGGCCACCAGCTGTTCGACATTGATCTCGACGGACAACTCGCCGACGTTGTCCTCTTCGCTGTCGTCGTCTGCGGACAAATCCGCATCCTCCATGTCCTCGTCCTCGAATTCGTCATCCACGTCGAGTGGGTCTTCCCGTTCCACCTGCATCAACGTCTCGTCCATGGGAGCGCCCCCGCACCGGCTCGTGTCAGAGAGTTTATGTCACGTTCGGCGCATGTATACCCCCAATCAGGTGCCCGGTGCAACAGGGTATGCCGCAGTTTTTACGAAACTCCTAACTTTATGTATTTATGCGGGAATTTCGTTACTGAATCAGGTTGTTGATCTGGAATATGGGCAACAGGATGGCCAGCACGATGGTCAGCACGACGCCCCCCATGAATACGATCAGCAGGGGCTCCAGGATGCCCATCAGAGTGGTGATGAGCCCGTCCATCTCGCGTTCCTGGTTGTCGGCGGCGCGGCCGAGCATCTCCTCCAGCTGTCCGCTGGACTCACCGCTGGAGATGAGGTGGATGGTCATGGGCGGGAACAGGCGGCTCGCCGCCAGTGAGCGTGAGATGGCGCCGCCCTCGCGCACGCGTAACGAGGCTTCCTGCACCGCCTCGCGCATGGGGATGTTCATGATGACCTCGGCCGAGATCTTCAGCGCCTCCAGGACCGGCACGCCGCTGCCGGCCAGGATGCTCAGCGTGCGGGTGAAGCGGGCGGTATTCACGCCCCGCGTGATGCGCCCGATCACGGGCAGGCGCAGCAGCAGCCGGTGATAGCGCCGCCGCGGGCCCTCGATCTTCAGCAACCGCCACACACCGAAGGACAGCGCCGCGATTCCGGCGATCAGCAGCCACCACCAGGCACGCAGGAAGTCGCTTACGCCGATCAGCACCCGGGTGAGGATGGGTAGCTCCGCGCCCGTGGTCTCGAACACGCCGACCACCTGGGGTACGACGTAGGAGAGCATGAAGCCGATGATGCCGAGGGAGAGCAGTACCAGCACGATGGGGTACACCAGCGCGTTGGTGATGCGCTGGCGCAGCGCCTGGCGGGTCTCGGTGTAGTCGGCGAGGCGCTCGAGGACGGCGTCCAGGTGGCCGGACTGCTCGCCGGCGGACACGGTGGCCCGGTAGATCTCAGGGAATGCCTGCGGGAACTCCTCCAGGCCGTCCGCCAGCGTATGGCCTTCCATGACCCGCGCGCGCACCCCCAGCAGGATGCTCTGGGTGCGCGGCTTCTCGGTCTGCTGGGCCACCGCCTGCAGGGTCTCCTCCAGCGGCATGCCCGAGTTGACGAGGGTGGCCAGCTGACGGGTGACCAGCGCCAGCTCGGTGGCGGAGAAGCCGCGTCTGAGCCCGACGGAGAGCTGGCGCGAGGACTCCTTCTCGGCGACCTCCGAGACCTCCAGGGGCACCAGCGAGCGTTCGCGCAGCAGCTGGCGCACCTGCCGGGCGGTATCGCCCTCCAAGACGCCCTTCTTCTCTTTGCCGGCGCCGTCCAGCGCTACGTATTCGAAGGCTCCCACGTAACCGGTCCCGGAGGGCCTCAGTCGGCCCGCGTGACCCGGAGCACCTCCTCCAGGGTGGTGACGCCGGAGAGGACCTTGGTGCGGCCGTCGTCGCGGATGCTCGGGCTGAGCGTCCGTGCGTATTTCTCCAGGTCGTGCTCACTGGCGCCGTCGTGAATCATGGTGCGCATGTGATCGTCCACGGGTACCAGTTCGTAGATACCGGTACGCCCTCGGAAGCCGCCGTCCTCGACGTCGCCCGCCCGGTAGATGGTGGGCGGGTTGTCCGGGTCCGCGTTCAGCACGCGGCATTCGTACTCGCGCGCCGTGTAGGGCACCTTGGAATCGTCATCGAGCACCCGCACCAGGCGCTGGGCGAGCACGCCGATCAGGCTGGACGACAGCAGGAAGGGCTCGACGCCCATGTCGCGCAGGCGGGTCACCGCGCCCACGGCCGTATTGGTGTGCAGGGTGGAGAGCACGAGGTGGCCGGTGAGCGAGGCCTGCACCGCGATCTCGGCGGTCTCCAGGTCGCGGATCTCGCCGACCATCACCACGTCCGGGTCCTGACGCAGGATGGCGCGCAGGCCCCGCGCGAAGGTCATCTCGACCTTGGTATTCACCTGGGTCTGGCCGATGCCGTCGATGTAGTACTCGATGGGATCTTCCACCGTCATGATATTGCGGCTGTTGTCGTTGATGCGCTCCAGCGCCGCATACAGGGTGGTGGTCTTGCCCGAACCGGTAGGGCCCGTCACCAGCAGGATGCCGTGGGGTTTGTGGATGAGTTCGTCCATGGTGCGCTGGGCGGCCTGGTCCATGCCGAGCGAGTTCAGGTCCAGCCGTCCGGCCTGCTTGTCCAGCAGACGCAGCACCACCCTCTCGCCGTGCCCCGACGGGATGGTGGAGACGCGCACGTCGACCGCGCGGCCCGCGATGCGCAGTGAGATGCGTCCGTCCTGGGGCAGGCGCTTCTCGGCGATGTCCAGCTTCGACATGACCTTGATGCGCGAGGTGATCAACGGGGCGACCGCGCGCCGGGTCTCCAGTACCTCGCGCAGTACGCCGTCCACACGGAAGCGGATGACCAGACGGTTCTCGTAGGGCTCCACGTGGATGTCGGAGGCGTTCTCCTTGACCGCCTCGGTCAGCACCGCGTTGATGAGCCGGATGATCGGCGCATCGTCGTCGCTTTCCAGCAGGTCGGAGGGCTCCGGCAGTTCCTGCGCCACCTGGAAGAGGTTCGTATCGTCGCCCAGCCCCTCCATCATCTGCATGGCGTTGTTGCTGCCGCCCTCGTAGGCCTGCCGCAGCATGGCGTCGAAGGCATCGGCCGTGACCCGGGTCAGCTTCAGGGGCACGCCGGCGTAGCGGCGGACCTCCGCGAGGCTTACCGGCGACACGCCGACACGGCAGATCACGTCGGCCCTGCCGTCGGCGTAGTCGCGGATCAGCACGCCGTGGCGCTTGGCGAAGGAGAATGGCAGTCGCTTCTCCGGCAGTTCGCCGATCTTCGGCGGCTCAGACGCCGGTGCCTCCTCGGCGAGGCTCAGCTCAGCGGTCTCGATCTGGCTCATTCGTCGGTTTCCTCCCCGGACATGATGTTGCCCGGGCGTTCGGCCGGTACGCTCGGCTCGTAGGTCTCGATGGGCGGCAGCGTCGGCCGTCCCTTGCCGGGCATCAGCCGGATGCGGCCCTCTTCCTGCTGCAGCTCACGCATGTAGTTGTACTTCTCCTCGGTGGCCATGTGAGTCTGCTCCGGGTTCCTGAGGATGGAGGTCCGGATGAAGACCATCAGGTTGGCCTTGACCGTATTGGTCGACCGGGAACGGAAGAGGTTCCCCAGCACCGGGATGCTGCCGAGCACGGGCACCCGCTGGTCGCTCTCCCGGATGGTGTCGTCGATCAGTCCGCCCAGCACCAGGATGCCGCCGTTCTCCACGATCACCGAGGTGGAGATCTTGCGCTCCTGGGTCACCAGGTCCACCGCACCGGTGGCGCCCTGGGCGATGCTCGAGATCTCCTGGTTGATCTTCAGCACGATCGACTCGCCCTCGCTGATCTGCGGAGTGATCTCGAGCTTCGTGCCCACGCTCTCCCGGTTGATGGTCTGGAACGGGTTGACGGCGCCCGTGGCCGCGCCCGTGTTGGTGAACTGGCCCGTGAGGAAGGGTACTTCCTGGCCGACCTCGATGGAGGCCTCCTCGTTGTCCATGGTCACGATCGTGGGCGTCGAGATGATATTGGTGTCGGCATCGCCCTGGAGTGCGCGTAGCAGCGCGACGAAGCTCGTGCCGTTCTCGGAGATCCGGCCCACGCCCAGCGTGATGCCGCTGCCGATGCCGGTGAGCGCGTTGCCGGCGGCCTCGCCGTCACCGGCGGCGGCGCCCGCCAGCCCGAGCAGGTTGACGCCGGAGGAGGGGAAGTTCTGGATGCCGATGGCGTTGTTGTCCTGGCTGCCGTCGACGGCCCATTCCACGCCCAGCTCTGCGGACTTGTCCGCGGTGATCTCGACGATGATTGCCTCCACCAGCACCTGGGCACGGCGGATGTCGAGCTTGTCCACCACCGCCATGATGGCGCGCATGGCCTTCGGCGGCGCCGTGACGATGATCGCGTTGGTGAGCTCGTCCGCCCAGATCTGCACCGGTCCGCCGGCGGCGGCACCCAGACCCCCGGCCTGCGCCCCGGCCTGCCCGCCCTGACCGCCTGCACCGGTGCCCGTGAACTGGCTCTGCAGCTTGGAGGACAGTTCCTCGGCATTGGCGTAGCGCAGGTAGCGCACGCGGGTGTTGCCGCCGTCTTCCAGCGGCGTGTCCAGGTGGGCGATGAGGGTGCGCATCTTCAGGCGCTGGTTCTTCTCGCCGGCGATCAGCACGCTGTTGGTGCGGTCGTCGGCCACCAGCCCGATCTGGCCCGCGCCCTCCGTGCGCTGGGCCTGGGCGAGGGAAGTCAGCACCCGCACCACGTCCCCGGCGGTGGCGTGCTCGAGCGGCACCACCTCGATGTCCTCGTCGCCGGCCTGGTCGATGCGGCCGATGATGCGCAGCAGCCGGCGCACGTTCGCCGCCCGGTCGGAGATGATCAGCATGTTCGACGGCGGGTGGGCCGCGAGGTGGCCGTACTGGGGGATCAGAGGCCGGAGTATCGGCACCAGCTGGGCAGCTGCGATGTTCTGCACCTCGACGACCTGGGTGACGATGTCGTCGTTCGAGGCTTCGCCGGCGTAGGTCTCGGCCCCCGGTATCTGCCGGGCATTCGCGTCAGGCAGGATTTTGACGACGTTGCCGCTCTGCACCGCCACGAATCCGTATACGTCCAGGATGGACAGGAAGGTCTCGTAGAAGGCGTCCGCCGACATCGGCGTGGAGGAGAGCATGGTGACCTGGGCCTTCACCCGCGGGTCGACGATGAAGTTGCGTCCCGTAACGTCGCTCACCGCCTCGATGATCTGGCGGATGTCGGCGTCCTTGTAATTCGGCGTGATCGTCGCGTTCTGGGCAACGGCCGCCCCGCAGACGGCGAGCACGGCGGCCGCAAGAGATGCGCGCAGCAGCGCCGGGAGGGAATGGCGGGGGAGGCTGTTCTGGTTATTCATGTTCACTGCCGTCTTCATCTGCTTCCGTCATCACCGAGTCCCTCCAGCTGGCTGGTACTCAGCGTGAGCTGCTCGGACTGGCCGTTGCGTTCCACGGTGACCGTGATCTGGGTGGCGTCGCCGAGCATCCGGAACACCTCCATGCCGGTGCGCGGGTCGTTCATCGGTGTGCCGTTGATGGCGGTCACCAGGTCGCCGGGCCTGAGGCCGAGAGCGGCGAAGCTCCTGCGGTCCCGGCCGGGGTAGACCCGATAGCCGCGCTGCTGGCCGTCGGCGAAATAGGGCTGCGGGCGAATGACGTCCATGAGCTGGACGGCATTCTCCGTGATCATCTGTTGCACGCTGGTCTGGCGCGACGCGCTCGACAGGCGGGCGGAGCTCGTCTGGCGACTGCGCGTGACCGTCTGGCCCTCGGCCTCGCGGGGCAGTTTCAGCGCCTCCAGCGTCCCGGCCCGGTTCAGTATCACCCGATCGGCATAGACGGCATGCAGGGTGGCGCCGCCGGGGATGGAGTCCCGGATGGAGTAGACCTTCTCCTCGCCGCGGCTGTCGGCGATGATGGCGAGCGAATAGTCGGGATCATCGGCGGCCACCGTTCCCTTCAGCGTCAGGCTGAGGCGCGTCTCCGGCGCATCGTCGATCTCGGACTGTACGGGCGCCGGAGCGTCGGCCGAGGCTTCGCCGAACAAGTGGGCGTTGACGATGCCGGTCACGTCGATGCCGCTGACCCCGGCCCTGGGCGCCGACGCCGGTGTCGCCGCGGCCGGCGGCGGAGCGACGACGTCCTCCTCCCCGGCGGGGATCAGCATCCAGAGCATCGAGGCGAGCTGCCAGCCGATGGCGACGACCAGTGCGAGTGCGACCCATCGGGGTAAATGCCGGCCGGCAGCCGATATCGCTTCCGAAGGGCTCATGCTCTTCAGCCCCGCCAGTTTCGTTTCCGCATTCATGGATTTCAGCGGTATCCCTGCGCCTGTTCGTCCCCCGCCCGGAGAGGGTCTGGCTCCGTCTAACGCACCGGAGGCATGATAAGGGTCAGCATATTACCGAACAAGGTGGTAACTACCTAAAAAAAGAGCGCAAACTCCGCGCTGGCGCGGGCTCCGGCGGCGGCCTGCGGCAGCGTGGGAACGTTCGCGCGGACGGGTTGTCAACGGAGCCGGCGGCCGCATATATAATCCGGAGGTCGGCCATCGCCGGCCCGGAAGCCTGGGCGTCACACAGCAGGAAGCCAACCACGGGATCATGAGCGAAGAGAGACCGAACCAGGATCAGCAGGACGACAGCGGTCTGGCGGTCGAGGAATCGCGTCCGAAACTGAAGCGGCCACCGCTGTACCGCGTGGTGCTCATCAACGACGACTACACGCCCATGGAGTTCGTCGTGGAGGTGCTGGAGCGCGTTTTCGGCATGGACCGCCCGAAGGCGACACGCATCATGCTCGAGGTGCACACACGGGGCAAGGGGGTCTGTGGCGTCTATACCTACGAGATCGCCGAGACCAAGGTGGCCCAGGTGAACGGCTATGCCCAGCAGCACCAGCACCCGCTGCTGTGTACCATGGAGGAGGCCTGAGCCTCCGAACTACTACACCGACGGACGGTCGTAACCCACTATGCTGAACAGTGAACTCGAATTCTGCCTGAACGAGGCCTTCCAGTCGGCCCGCGAAAACCGTCACGAATTCATGACGGTGGAGCACCTGCTGCTGGCGTTGCTGGACGTGCCGCAGGTGCACGACGTGCTGCGGGCCTGCGACGCCGACGTGGCGAAGCTGCGCGAACAGCTCACCGAATTCATCGACGAGTCGACCCCCCGGGTCTCTATGGACGACGAGAACGACGTCCAGCCGACGCTCGGTTTCCAGCGGGTCTTGCAGCGCGCGGTCTTCCACGTGCAGTCCAGCGGCCGCAAGGAGGTCACCGGGCTGAACGTGCTGGTGGCGATATTCAGCGAGAAACAGTCCCAGGCGGTCTATTTTCTCAATCTGCAGGACATCACGCGTCTGGACGTCGTCAACTACATCTCCCACGGCATCAGCAAGATAGGTGACGAGGGCGGCGAGGGCACCGAGGTCGGTCAGGAAGAGGCGGCTGCGGAACCCGAGGGCGGGTCTTCGGCGCTGGAGAAATACGCCACCAACCTCAACCGACTGGCCGAAGAGGGGCGCATCGACCCGCTGATCGGGCGCGGCGTCGAGATCGAGCGGACGGTGGAGATTCTCTGCCGCCGGCGCAAGAACAACCCCCTGTACGTGGGTGAGGCCGGCGTGGGCAAGACCGCACTGGCCGAGGGGCTGGCCCGCATGATCGTCGAGGAGAAGGTGCCCGAGGTGCTGCAGGACAGCACCATCTACGCCCTCGACATGGGCGCGCTGATCGCCGGCACGAAGTACCGCGGCGACTTCGAGAAGCGGCTGAAGGCCGTACTGGCGGAGGTGCGCGAGGACCCCGGCGCCGTGCTGTTCATCGACGAAATCCACACCGTGATCGGGGCGGGTGCGGCCTCCGGCGGCGTAATGGATGCCTCCAACCTGATCAAGCCGGTGCTGGCGAACGGCCAGCTGCGCTGCATCGGTTCCACCACCTACCAGGAATACCGGGGCATCTTCGAGAAGGACCACGCGCTCGCGCGCCGCTTCCAGAAGATCGAGGTGCCCGAGCCGACGGTGGCCGAGACGGTCGAGATCCTGAAGGGCCTGCGCAGCCGCTTCGAGGAGCATCACGGCGTACGCTACGCCACCGACTCCCTGGAGGCGGCGGCCGAACTCTCCTCCCGGCACATCAATGACCGTCACCTGCCCGACAAGGCCATCGACGTCATCGACGAGGCAGGTGCCAACCTGCGGCTTAAACCCGCCGCCGAGCGCACCGACACGGTGACCGCCGAGATGGTGCAGAACGTCGTCGCGCGGATGGCGCGCATCCCGCCGAAGAGCGTGTCCGCCTCCGACAAGGACGTCCTGAAGAATCTGGAACGGGATCTTAAGCTGGTGATTTTCGGTCAGGACACGGCCATCGAGGCGCTGGCCTCGTCCATCAAGATGGCGCGCTCCGGCCTCACCGAGGAGGAGAAGCCGGTCGGCAGCTTCCTGTTCGCCGGCCCCACCGGTGTCGGCAAGACGGAGGTCACCCGCCAGCTCGCCCACTCGCTGGGCATCGAGCTGGTCCGCTTCGACATGTCGGAGTACATGGAGCGGCACACGGTGTCCCGGCTCATCGGCGCACCGCCGGGCTATGTCGGTTACGACCAGGGCGGCCTGCTGACCGAGGCCGTGAGCAAGAACCCCCATTCGGTGGTATTGCTGGACGAGATCGAGAAGGCGCATCCGGAAGTGTTCAACCTGCTGCTGCAGGTCATGGACCACGGCACGCTCACCGACAATAACGGCCGCAAGGCGGACTTCCGCAACGTGATCCTGGTAATGACCACCAATGCGGGCGCGGCCGAGATGAGCCGCAGCTCGATCGGCTTCATGCAGCAGGACCATTCCAGCGACGCGCTGGCGATCATCAACAAGACCTTTACGCCGGAGTTCCGCAATCGCCTGGACGCCATCATCCAGTTCGCCTCGCTCGATGCGACGTCCATTGCGCGGGTGGTGGACAAGCTGGTGGTGGAGCTCGAGGCCAAGCTCACCGCCAGTAACGTGACCCTGGAACTCGACGACGAGGCCCGGTCCTGGATTGCCGAACGGGGCTACGATCCGACGATGGGTGCGCGGCCGATGGCCCGGCTCATCCAGGAGAAAATCAAGCGGCCGCTGGCGGAGGAACTGTTGTTCGGCCGGCTGGCCGACGGTGGCCACGTCCGCATCCTGGTGGGCGAGGACGGCGACCTGGAGCTGAAGTCGGAGCCGGTGCGCCGCGAACTGGCCCACCTGCCAGAAGATTCGGACTAGTTACCGCCCGCGGTAGACGATGCGGCCCTTGGAAAGGTCGTAGGGGGTCAGCTCCACGGTTACCTTGTCGCCGGTGAGGATGCGGATGTAGTTCTTGCGCATCTTGCCCGAGATATGGGCAGTCACCACGTGACCGTTCTCGAGTTCCACACGGAAAGTGGTGTTCGGGAGCGTCTCGGTGACGACTCCTTCCATCTGGATGGCTTCTTCTTTCGCCACGTGTTCGGCATACCTCGGTTGGCTGGAAGGCCGGCATTGTGCAGAAACTAGACCCCGTTTGCAACGCGGTCGGTGGCGCCGAGTGTGTGTGCCGGAAGCGGCTCTGCGGGCGGGTTCGCGAGCTTGTCGCGCCGCCCGCAATGCCGCCTCAGCAGGGCGAGAAAGTCGCCTCTCGGAATGGTCTCTGCACCCATGCTCAGCAGATGAGGTGAGACGACCTGGCAGTCGATGACGGCGAACCCGCGCTGCTGCAGTTCGGCGTCGAGTGCCACCATGGCCGTTTTCGAGGCATCCGTGCGGCGGCTGAACATCGATTCACCGAAGAATATGCGTCCGATCGCGAGGCCGTACAGCCCGCCGGCCAGTTCATCTCCCCGCCAGACCTCGATGGAATGGGCCCAGCCCGATCGGTGCATCCCGTCGAAGGCCTCCTCCATCGCGGCCGTGATCCAGGTGCCGCCCTGGCCGGGCCTGGGCTCGGCGCAGGCGGCCATCACCCGGCGAAACGCCCGGTTCCAGGTCACGGTGAAGCCGGCCCGGCGCAGGCTGCGGCGCAGGCTGCGGGAGATGTGGAGGGCGCCGGGGAAGAGTACCGCACGGGGCTCCGGAGACCACCAGAGCACCGGCTGACCTTCCTCGTACCAGGGGAAGATGCCCCGCTCGTAGGCGGCCAGCAGGCGCTCGGTCGAGAGATCGCCGCCCGCGGCGAGCAGGCCGTCGGGGTCGCGCAGGGCGAGCTCCGGGTCGGGGAACGCGTCGGGCGGGTCATGCCGCGACAGCCAGTGGATCCGGTACATCGGTGCCCGGACGGTCGCTCAGTCGTGCCCGCCCGGCGCGCCGGGAAGATCGCTGCGGAACGGCGAATGGTGCGCGGCGGCCTCGATATAGTCGTCGACGTGTCCGCGCTCCTCGTCGAGGTAGCGGCCCACGGCGGCGGCGAACTGCGGGTGCGCGAGCCAGTGGGCAGACCATGTGGCCGTCGGCAGAAAGCCCCGTCGGATCTTGTGCTCGCCCTGGGTGCCCGGTTCGAACAATACGATCCCTTCGTCGATGCAATACTCGATGCCCTGGTAGTAACACGTCTCGAAATGGAGGCTGTGATAATCGTCGTCGCTGCCCCAGTAGCGGCCGTAGAGCGTATCGCTGCCCCGGTAGAATACCGCGGCGGCCACGATGCCGCCGTCGTCCTCGGCGACGATCACCCGCAGTGCGGACGGCAGGGTTCGGCGCAGCTCCAGGAAAAACTCCAGGCCGAGATAGGGCAGGTTGCCGCGGCGCATGAAGGTATGGCTCAGTAGCCGGAAGACCTGCGCCCAGCCGGCCTCGCTCAGCTCGTCGGCGGCCAGGTTGCGGAAGCGGATGCCGGCCTCCGCCACCCGGCGCCGTTCCCGTCTCGCCTTCTTGCGCTTGGCGGAGCTGAAATCGCCCAGAAATTCGTCGAAGTCGGCGTAGCCCCGGTTGCGCCACTGGAACTGGCAGTCCTTGCGGACGTGGAAACCGGCGCCCTCCAGCGCTGGCAGTTCTGCCCGGGTCGGGAACAGGATGTGGGCGGAGGACACGTCTCTGTCCCGCGCGTGGGCGACGAGCCCCGCCAGCAGCGCTGCGCGGTGATGCCCGGCGTCTGGCCCGCGGGTGAGCAGGCGGTCGCCGGTGGCGGGCGTGAAGGGGATGGCGGAGACGAGCTTTGGGTAGTAGGCAAGCCCGGCCCGGCGGTAGGCGTCGGCCCAGGCCCAGTCGAATATGAATTCGCCCCAGGAGTGGGTCTTCTCGTACAGCGGCACGGCGGCGAGCAACTCGCCCGCCTCGTACAGGGCCAGGTGGCAGGGCGTCCAGCCCGTCTCCGGTGCCGCGCAGCGGTGCCGCTCCGCCGCCGCCAGAAACTCGTGGCGCAGGAAGGGATGGCGCGGGTCTACCAGTGCATTCCACGCCTCCGGCGCGATCTCGTCGATCCCGGCGTGGACGCGGACGCCGGTCTCAGTGGCGCGTGGCAGGGGGCCGGCCACGGCTCAGGCCGCGGCCTCCCGGGACTGGTTCGTTTCCAGGGACTCGAGATACTTGTCGGCATCGAGGGCCGCCATGCAACCGGTGCCCGCCGAGGTGATGGCCTGGCGGTAGACGTGATCGGCCACGTCGCCGGCGGCGAAGACGCCCGGCACGCTCGTGGCGGTCGCATTGCCGTCGATGCCGGACTTCACCACGATGTAACCGTTGCGCGTCTCCAGCTGCTCGCGGAACAGCTCGGTGTTGGGGTTGTGGCCGATGGCGATGAATACGCCCTCGCAGTCGATCTCCCGGCTGGCGTGGGCGTGAGAGGCGTCGCGGATGCGCACGCCGGTGACGCCGCCGTCGTCGCCCAGTACCTCGTCCAGCACGTGATCCCACACGATCTCCACCTTGCCCTCGTCGGCCTTGGCGAAGAGCTTGTCTTGCAGGATCTTCTCGGCCCGCAGGCTGTCGCGCCGGTGCACGAGGGTGACCTTCGACGCCAGGTTGGAGAGATACAGCGCCTCTTCGACGGCCGTGTTGCCGCCGCCGATGACGACCACGGGCTTGCCCCGGTAGAAAAAGCCGTCGCAGGTGGCGCAGGCCGAGACGCCGCGGCCCTTGTAGGCCTCCTCGGACGGCAGGCCGAGATATTTCGCCGACGAGCCGGTGGCGATGATCAGCGCGTCGCAGGTGTAGGTGCCGTAGTCGCCGTGCAGCGAGAACGGCCGGCGGGTGATATCGGCGGTGTGGATGTGATCGTTGATGATCTCGGTGTCGAAGCGTTCGGCGTGGCGGCGCATGCGGTCCATGAGGCCGGGGCCCTGCAGGCCCTCCACGTCGCCGGGCCAGTTGTCCACGTCCGTCGTGGTCATGAGCTGGCCGCCCTGTTCCATGCCGGTGACGAGCACCGGGTCGAGCCCGGCCCTGGCAGCGTAGACCGCCGCCGAGTAGCCGGCGGGCCCCGAGCCGAGGATCAGTACCCGGCAGTGTCTCGTCTCAGTCATAATCGCTCCACGTCTGGTGCTGTCCGCGTCCCGGGCTCGGGGCGGAACCCCGGCGTCCCTGATCGATCGAAGGCAACGAGTTTATTGGATTGCGGCCCGGCTCGGCAAAAAGCGTTCCGCGCGCCGGTTGCCAAGCCGCCGACCCGCAACCTATCGTAGGCGGCCGCTTCCGAGACATAATTCCCGCTATGGCGAAAGCAACGCGTCTTAACGAGTCACGCACCGGCCCGCGCGCGCCGGTGCAGGCACCCCTGGTGCGCACCCTCAGGGAGGCGGCGCTGTGGGTCTTCGGCGCGCTGGCCATCATCCTGTTCGTGGCGCTGGCCACCTATCACCCGGCCGACCCGGCCTGGTCCCAGAGCGGCGGAGCGGAGCGTATCCACAACCGCATCGGCGCGGTCGGGGCCTGGTTCTCGGACCTGAGCTATATGCTGTTCGGCGCGCCCGCGTACCTGTTTCCGGTGATGATGCTGTTCGCCGGCTGGCTGATCTTCCGCGAGCGGCGCAACCCGGAGCCCCTGGACCGGGCCGAGTTCGGTCTGCGCTTCGCCGGTTTCCTGCTGACGCTGGCCACCAGCTGCGGCCTGGGCACGCTGCACTTCGCCGCGCCGGAGCTCAGGGAGAGCGCGGGCGGCGTGGTCGGGCAGCTGGTCGGCGGAGGACTGCAGGGGGTCATGGGCACGCTGGGTGCCACGCTGCTGCTGCTGGCCGTCTGGGTCGGCAGCGTCGCCGTCTTCCTCGGCTTCTCCTGGCTGGCGGTGATGGATCGCGTCGGCCATTTCGCGCTCGAGGGCTGGGAGCGGACCCTCGCCGTATTCGACCGCCTGCGCGACCGGGCGTTGGGTCGGCGCGCCCAGCAGGAGCGCCACGAAGTGCTCCGGGCGGAGAAGAAGCGTACGGCCAGTCGCCCGAAACCTCGTATCGAACCCGTGATACCCGCTCTCGAGACCAGCAGCCGGGCGGAGAAGGAACGCCAGGTGCCGCTGTTCGAGCCGCCCGGCGCGAGCGAGTTGCCGCCGCTGAGCCTGCTGGACGATCCGCCGAAACAGAGCTCCGGCTACTCGGAAGAGTCCCTCGAGGCCATGTCGCGGCTGGTCGAGCTGAAGCTGCGCGACTTCGGCATCGAGGTGGAGGTAGTCTCCGTGCATCCGGGCCCGGTGATCACCCGCTTCGAGCTGGATCCGGCACCGGGGGTGAAATCCGCCCAGATCTCCAACCTGGCGAAGGACCTGGCCCGTTCGCTGTCGGTGGTGAGCGTCCGGGTCGTGGAGGTCATTCCCGGCAAGGCTTACATCGGCCTGGAGATCCCGAACGAGACCCGCGAGCTCGTGACCCTGGGCGAGATTCTGCGCTCGAAGGTCTACGACGAGATGGCCTCGCCGCTCACGCTCGCCCTCGGCAAGGACATCGGGGGCAACTCGGTGGTGGCCGACCTCTCGCGCATGCCGCACCTGATGATCGCCGGCACCACCGGGTCGGGCAAGTCCGTCGGGATCAACGCCATGGTGCTGAGTCTGGTGTACAAGGCTCAGCCGGAGCACGTGCGGTTGATCATGATCGACCCGAAGATGCTGGAACTCTCCGTTTATGAGGACATCCCGCATCTGCTGACACCCGTCGTCACCGACATGAACGAGGCGGCCAACGCCCTGCGCTGGTGCGTCGCCGAGATGGAGCGGCGCTACAAGCTCATGGCGGCGCTGGGCGTGCGCGGCATCGGCGGCTACAACCGCAAGGTGCGCGAGGCCGCCGACGCGGGCGAACCGCTGAGCGATCCCACCTGGGAGCCGCCGGAGCTGGTGGACGAGGACAAGCCGGTGGAGGCGCCGGAGCTCGAGCCGCTGCCCTTCATCGTGGTGGTCATCGACGAGCTCGCCGATATGATGATGATCGTCGGCAAGAAGGTGGAGGAGCTGATCGCCCGGCTGGCGCAGAAGGCGCGCGCCTCCGGCATCCATATGATCCTGGCCACGCAGCGGCCGAGCGTCGACGTGATCACCGGGCTCATCAAGGCGAATGTGCCGGCGCGCATCGCCTTCCAGGTCTCGGCCAAGGTGGATTCGCGCACCATCCTCGACCAGCAGGGCGCCGAGAACCTGCTCGGCCACGGTGACATGCTGTTCCTGCCGCCGGGCACCTCCATGCCCGAGCGTGTGCATGGTGCCTTCGTGGCCGACCACGAGGTCCACAAGGTGGTGAAATACCTGCGCAAGGCGGGCCGGCCAAACTACATCGAGGAAATTCTCAGCGGCCCCACGAGTCCAATACCCGGCATGCCGGATATCGGCGGCGCCGGCGAGGCGGGCGCGGACAGCGAACAGGACCCCCTCTACGACGAGGCGGTGCGCATCGTGACGGAAACCCGCAAGGCGTCCATCTCGGGCGTCCAGCGGCGCCTGAAGATCGGCTACAACCGGGCCGCGCGCATGGTGGAAGCCATGGAGGAGTCCGGACTGGTGGGGCCGTTGCAGGCCAACGGCTCGCGCGAGGTGCTCGCGCCGCCGCCGCCCGAGGATTGAACGAGGGACTGACGAACCGATGAGATTCCCGCTCGTAGTGATAGCGGCAGCCCTGCTGGCCGTACCGGGGGCGCGAGCCCTGGCGCAGACGGACGCCGGGGCCACGGAGGAGTCCGCCGAGGCAGCCGTGCCCGCCGAGCTGCGCGAGTTCTTCGCCGGCATCGATACCATCCGCGGCGAGTTCCGCCAGGTGCTGTTCGATAGCCGCGGCCGGGCCGTCGAGACCTCGGCCGGCGAGTTCGCCATCCTCAAGCCGGGCCGTTTCCGCTGGCACTACACCGAGCCCTACGAGCAGCTCATCGTGGCAGACGGCGAGAACATCTGGCTCTACGATGTCGATTTCGAGCAGGTGACCGTGCGCGAGCAGACCGATTCCCTGAGCCAGTCGCCGGCGATGCTGCTCGGCGGCGATGCCGATGCGCTGGACGCGTTCCGCTATCTCGGCTCCTACAGCCGGGGCGGACGCGACTGGCTGCGGCTGGAGCCGGTGGCCCCGGAATCCGATTTCCGCGCCGTCGATCTGTCCTTTGCCGGCGGCGAGCTGGAGCTGATGGAACTCACCGATGCCCTCGGGCAGGTCACTCGAATCGAGTTCACCGAGCTGGTGCTGAACGAGTCTCTCGAAGGCGCGCTGTTCACGTTCACGCCGCCGCCCGGGGTGGACGTCATCGGCGTGGGGGAATCGTCGGAAACGGCGACCCCGGCGGCCGGCAACGGGTGACCCGGTGACCGCGCTGCGCTACCGCCGCTGGTGGCAGGCGGCAGGCTACGCTCTGATCATCGTCCTCACGGTGAACTCGCTCGTCCGCTGGCCGGAGCTGGCCGAGGCGCCGGCCAATTTCGACAAGTGGGCGCATGCGGGCGCCTATCTCGTGCTGACGCTGTGGTTCTGCGGCGCGCACGAGCGACATCAGTGGCCCTTCGTCGCCGGCGGCCTGCTGCTGCTGGGCGCGGCGATCGAGTACGCCCAGGGGCGCACCGGCTACCGCCAGGCGGACCTCCTCGACATGGCGGCCAATGCTGCCGGCATTGCCGTCGGGCTCATGCTGGCGGCCGCCGGCGCGGGCGGCTGGTGCCGCTGGCTTGAGGCCCGACTGCCCGGAGGGCGGCGTGCCTGAGCGGCGCAAGGGGGCGGACCACCGGCCGCTGGCGGACCGCATGCGGCCAGCCGAGCTCGCCGAGTTCGCGGGTCAGGAGCACCTGCTCGGTACCGACAGCCCGCTGCCCCGGGCCGTGGCCGAGGGGCGTATCCATTCGATGGTGCTGTGGGGCCCGCCGGGCAGCGGCAAGACGACGCTGGCGCGGATGGTGGCTCGCCGGGGCGAGGCGCGCTTCATCGCACTGTCCGCCGTGATGGCCGGCGTGAAGGACATCCGAGCGGCGGTGGAAGAGGCTCGCCGGGCGAGGGAGGACTTCGACGAGGCCACCGTACTGTTCCTGGACGAGGTGCACCGGTTCAACAAGGCGCAGCAGGATGCCTTCCTGCCGTTCGTGGAGGACGGCACGTTGACCTTCATCGGGGCCACCACGGAGAACCCCTCCTTCGAACTGAACAACGCGCTCCTCTCCCGCGCCCGGGTGTACGTGCTGCGGCCGCTGGACCGTGCGGCCCTGGTGCGCATCCTGGAGCGCGCGCTCGCGGACGAGGAGCGCGGCCTCGGCGGCCGGGTGCGGCTCACGCCCGGGCAGCTGGAGACGCTGGCCGAGGCGGCGGACGGGGATGCCCGCCGGGCGCTCAACCTGCTGGAGCTCTGCGCCGACCTGAGCGGGGAGGGGGGCAGCGTCACCGACGGCGTCGTCGCCGAGGTGATCGCCGGGGGCCGCCGGCGATTCGACAAGGGCGGCGAGGCTTTCTACGACCAGATCTCCGCCCTGCACAAGGCCGTGCGCGGCTCGGATCCGGACGCCGCGCTGTACTGGCTGGTGCGCATGCTGGACGGCGGCTGCGATCCGCTCTACGTCGCCCGGCGGGTGGTGCGTATGGCCACGGAGGACATCGGTTGCGCCGACCCCAGGGCGCTGCGCACCGCACTGGATGCGTGGGAGTCCCAGGAGCGGCTGGGCAGCCCCGAGGGCGAGCTTGCCATCGCCCAGGCGGTGGTGTTCCTCGCCTGCGCCGCGAAGAGCAACGCGGTCTACACGGCCATGAAGGCGGCGCAGGCCGACGTGGAGCGCTACGGCTCGCTGGAGGTGCCGCTGCACCTGCGCAACGCGCCCACCCGGCTGATGAAGGAGCTGGACTACGGCAAGGCCTACCGCTATCCCCACGACGAACCGGACGGTTACGCGCCGGGGGTGGACTACTTCCCCGAGGAAATGCCGCGGCGAAAGTATTATCATCCCGTCCCCCGCGGCCTCGAGCAGCGCATCGGCGAGAAGCTGGAAGAGCTTCGCCGCCGGGACCGGGACGTCGGTCAGGACTGAGCGCCGCCTCGCAAGACAACCAACGACCGAAGAGCCTGAGCGAGCCGCAGCCATGATCGATCCGAAGAGACTCAGAAACGAGGCGAAAGCCATTGCGGCCAATCTGGCGCGGCGCGGGTTTCGCTTCGACGCCGAGGCGTTCCTGCAGGCCGACGAGGAACGCAAGCGCCTGCAGGTGGAGGCGGACGAGCTGCGCCAGGAGCGCAACCGCAGTGCCAAGTCCATCGGCCAGGCGAAGGCGAAGGGCGAGGACATCCAGCCGCTGCTGGACGACGTGCAGGATCTCGGCGAGCGTCTCGGCGCCGCCGAGGGCGAACTGGAGCGCGTGCGGGGTGAGCTGGAGGCGCTGCAGCTCGGGCTGCCGAACCTGCTGGACGACTCGGTGCCCGACGGCGACAGCGAGGACGACAACGTGGAGATCCGCCGCTGGGGCGAGCCCCGGCAGTTCTCCTTCGAGCCGCGGGATCATGTCGCCATCGGCGAGGCCGACGGTCAGCTCGACTTCCAGGCCGCCAGCCGGGTCTCCGGCGCGCGCTTCGCGGTCATGTCGGACGGCATCGCGCGCCTGCACCGCGCGCTGATCCAGTTCATGCTGGACACCCACACGGCAGAGCACGGTTACCGGGAGGTGTACGTACCCTACATCGTCCGCGGAGACGCGTTGCTCGGCACCGGGCAGCTGCCAAAATTCGGCGAGGACCTCTTCCACATCGAGGATGAGCGGGACTTCTATCTCATTCCCACCGCCGAGGTGCCGCTCACCAACCTGGTGCGCGAGCGCATCCTGGAAGACGGCGAGCTGCCGCTGAAGATGGCGGCGCACACCCCCTGCTTCCGCTCCGAGGCCGGCTCCCACGGCAAGGACACCCGGGGCATGATCCGCCAGCACCAGTTCGAGAAGGTGGAGCTGGTGCACATCGTGCGGCCCGCGCACTCGTGGGATGCGCTGGAGGAACTGGTGGCCAACGCCGAGAAGATTCTGCAGCGCCTGGAACTGCCCTACCGGGTGGTGACCCTGTCGGCGGGCGACACGGGTTTCGCGGCGGCGAAAACCTACGACATCGAGGTCTGGCTGCCGGGGCAGGGCCGCTACCGGGAGATCTCCTCCTGTTCCAATTGCACGGACTTCCAGGCGCGGCGGATGCAGGCCCGCTGGCGCAACCCGGAGACCGGCAGGCCGGAGGCGCTGCATACGCTGAACGGCTCCGGCGTGGCGGCGGGCCGGGCGCTCATCGCCGTGCTGGAGAATTACCAGCAGGAGGACGGCACGGTGGACGTGCCCGAAGTGCTGCGGCCCTATATGGGCGGCCGGGAGATCATTGCCTGACGCGACGATCCTGACGCGACGATCCTGCCGCGGCGCATCTGACGGTCGCGCGGCCGCTCAGCGGGCGGGGGAGCGGTTCTTCATCACCTTTTCCAGCTCCGCCAGCGCCTGGTCCCAGCGCTCCTCGGAGCTGCGGTAGTACTCTTCCCAGTCTTCCGTGGCCGGGATGCCGGCCACCTTGACCGTGAGCACCACGGCCCCGTCGGCCTCGCGGATGATGTACTCCTCGGTAATCGGGCCGGTGGGCAGGTGGTCGTCGCCCTCCGGCGGCACGATGACCACACGCATGCGCCGCGGCGGCATGAAGATGTCGATGCGCCCCTCGATCAGGGTGTCGTCCTCGAACTGCACCCGGTAGCTGCCGCCGATGTGGGGTTCCACCCGCGCCTCCCGCGCGTACCAGCGTTCCAGCCACTTCTCGTCGGTGACCGTGCTCCAGACCGTCTCCAGACGGTTCGCGAGCCGGATCTCGTGGGTATGGCTGCGGGTCATCTCCTCGGCGTGCACGGGCGCCGGTGCGGCGGGCGCGGCCGACTCCGCTTGCGCCGCGGCGTCGGCGGCGGCCCCCGTCTTCGCCTGCTCGGGCAGGGAAATCAGGTGCAGATCCCGCTGCGGGAACGGGATGGTGACACCGGCCTCGCGGAACGCCTTGTCGATGGCGAAATTGATGTCGCTGATGACCGAGAAACGCCGCTCGATGCGCTTGATGCGCACGCGCAGCTCGAAGTTCAGCGAGCTGTCGCCGAACGCCATGAACAGCGCCCGCGGCGCCGGCGCCCGGCCGTCGGTGATCACCTCGGGGTGCTCGTTGGCGATGGTCTCGAGGATGTCGCGGACCTTCTCGATGTCGGAGCCGTAGGCGACGCCCACCTCGATGCGCAGGCGGCCCTGGGGGTTGCGGAACACCCAGTTGGTCACCCGGCCGGACACCAGCTCGGAGTTCGGCACGAGCACGTTCTGGTTGTCCAGAGTCTCGATGTCCGTCGCGCGGATGCGCACCCGGCGCACGAAGCCCTCGGTACCGCCCACGGTGACGAAATCGCCGGCCTTGATCGGCCGCTCGAACAGCAGGATCAGCCCGGAGACGAAATTGCTGGCGATGGCCTGCAGGCCGAAACCGATACCGAGGCCCAGCGCCGTGACGAACCAGGCGAGGCCGGTGAGGTCGATGCCGGCGACGTTGAGCCCGATCAGGATCGCGATGACCACGCCGACATAGCCGAACAGGGTGACCAGGGCATCGCGTGCACCCCGGTCCAGTGCCATATGCCTGAGCCAGCGCCGGTCGATCCAGCGCTTGATCCAGCCGGTCACCACGATCAGCGCGGCGAGGATCAGGATGCCTTTCAGGATCTCCGACGGCACGAGTTCGAGCTGGCCGATCTCCCAGCCCTCGAAGATGCGGTACTCGAGACGGTCTAGAGTGTTGCCCGAACTGTCCCAGACGTAGATGACGTAGACGACGAAGGCGATCCAGAGGAGGAGGTCGATGACGAGCTGGATGAAACCGAAGCTGGTGCGTGACTCCCGTTCGCCCGCGCCGAGCAGATCGCGCACCCGCCGGGCCAGCGGCGCCTCGCCCTCCACCAGTCCCTCGAAGGCGCGGAACACCAGCCATAGCAGTATCCACAGGGCGAACAGTGCGAGCGCCGTGCGCACCAGGCCGTGAATCATGAAGCTGGCGAGATTGTGATAGCCCAGAGCGGCAGCGCCGACGGCGGCCAGCACGGCGGTCACCGCCGTGAAGCGCAGGAAGCGGAAGCGGCCCTGCAGCCCGGGGATGCGCCGCAGATACACGAGTATCGCGAGCAGGGACAGGGCCACCACCACCAGCAGCAGCACCTGCGGCAGGTTGTCGTCTACCGTCGCGCGCGGCCCCAGCCAGCCCGGGCCGAGCACGACGAAGCTCGCCACCAGCGTCACCAGGAAAAGCCGCATCCTGAGGCGCAGCGGCTGCACGTGATCCGGGATGAGTCCGGGTACCTTGGCCGACGGCGACAGCGCGCCGGTGGCCCAGTCGATGATCACCGCCCCGAGGCCGAACAGGAACAGGGCGGCAGCCAGCCGCACGGCAGCCAGCTCGAAATCCGCAGCCCGGATGGTAAGCAAGAGCACCGCAGTCAGGGCGGCGCCCTCGAGCAGCAGCGGCGCGTAGTTCGCGAGGGGCTTCGGCAACAGGTACTTCAGCCGCGGCGTGTCGTCGATCTCCGTGGCCGCGCGGAACCAGCGCATGAACCGGTGTCGGATGAACAGCCCGGCGGCGGCCGACACCACCGCGGCCGCCAGCAGCAGCCACAGCAGTCCGGCTTCGGTGACGCCGGGTTCGAGATCCAGTTCGGTAGTCTCGCGCAGGCGCGACGGCCAGCCGGACACGGTCTCGGGTATGGAGCGGACCAGCGCGGGGAGGTGGCTGCGGCGCTCCCACAGGAAGGCGGCCGAGATCTCGGCCTGGACGTCGGCCACCAGCTCCCCGAGATCGGAAGCCTGGTTGACGATCTCGCGGCAGGTCGAGAGCCGCGCCTGGGCATTGGTGAGTTCGTTGCGGATGCGTACCCGCTGGTCCCACAGCGCGGTGTCGATGCTGGGATCGACGTCCTCCAGGATCGTGTTCTGCTCCGTGAGACGCTCGACCTCGGGCTCGGTCCGGCGGACACAGGCACGGCCGCGCTCGCCGAGCGCATCCGCCTCCCGCTGCGCCTCGCGAAGCAGTTCGGTGCCGCGTTCGCCGGCCTCCAGGCGACCGGCGAGATACTGCAACCGCTCCAGGGCGGCGGGCGGGGAAAACGTCTCGCCGGTCTGCGCCAATGCCCCCGGGCTTGCGGCAGCCAGCGCAACAAGCAGGAGACCGGGGAAGGCTGGCCATCGTATTCGGGCGGGGCGTTCAGCCTTCATGATTCGAGCGGTGTCCCCGGGCGCGGCAGGATGCAGGCAGTATAACCAAAGGGTTGCGCGCAGTTGAAACGGGTTCCGCGGGACGCGACAATGCAATGCTTCGGAGAGGTGGCAGAGCGGTTGAATGCACCGGTCTTGAAAACCGGCAAGGGTTAGTAGCCCTTCGTGGGTTCGAACCGAGGCCGGCTCTGCCGGCCGACAGACAGCGGCGCGCAGCGGCGCTGCCCGAAGGGTGAGCGAGCGTAGCGAGCGAATCAATCCCACCCTCTGGTTCGTCGACTGATCCGCCGGAGGGACGACAGGACACTGCGTAACATGGAGAGGTGGCAGAGCGGTTGAATGCACCGGTCTTGAAAACCGGCAAGGGTTAGTAGCCCTTCGTGGGTTCGAATCCCACCCTCTCCGCCACCGTTAAAGTCACTCATTCGAACCCACGAAGATGGACAACGGGGTTCGATCGCGGAGCCGGGAGCCGACGAAGTCGGCGGGAGGCGAAGCAGCGAGCGGAGCGGCCATTAGGCCGCGGAGTAAGCAATCCCACCCTCTCCGCCACCGTTAAAGTCACTCATTCGAACCCACGAAGATGGACAACGGGGTTCGATCGCGGAGCCGGGAGCCGACGAAGTCGGCGGGAGGCGAAGCAGCGAGCGGAGCGGCCATTAGGCCGCGGAGTAAGCAATCCCACCCTCTCCGCCACCGTTGAACTATGCACCTCCCTGCCAGTCGCACGTTATTATGAACCTCGTTGCGAGACTCGCCGCCGCATCTCTGATGCTGGTGTTCTTCGCCGGACCTGCCATGCCCGCGGACTCCAGCGCCGAGACCCCCGAACGCCCTCAACCCTGCAGCGAGCGTCCCGAGTTTTCCCAGTTCGATTTCTGGCTGGGCGACTGGGAGGTGCGTAGCGCAGCGGGCGAGCTGGCCGGGACCAACCGCATCACCCGGCGGGCAGACGGCTGCGTGCTGGTGGAGGAGTGGTCGAGCGTCGGCGGCGGCAGCGGCGTCAGCGTCAACTACTACGACCCGGCGGTCGGGGAGTGGGTGCAAGTCTGGAACGGCAGCGGCGGCACGCAGATTACCATCCGCGGCGGGCTGGACGAGGAAGGATCCATGGATCTGCGCGGCACGCTCCATTACGTGGGCCGGGATCGCACGGTGCTGTTCCGCGGGCTCTGGACGCCGCTGCCCGACGGCCGGGTGAGACAATACTTCGAGCAGTCGGCGGACGAGGGTGAGACCTGGCAGCCGTGGTTCGAGGGCTTCTACAGCCGAGCCGGCGAGGCCGGGGAGGGCAACGAATGAATCACCGCGGCTACGGCATCCGGAGCTTCACGTTCCCGACGACGAATCCGTTTTTGAACGGCGTGATCGTCGTGCTCGGTTTCCTGGTGCTCGGGGCTGCCATGCTACTCGGCCTGGTCGTGCTGGCAGTCTTTCTCGTTTCGCTGACCGTGCTGGCCGGCGTGGTAGGGCTGCGGCTGTGGTGGCTCAGGCGCAAGCTCGCCAAACGCCAGGGGGAAGGGGCCGCCCGCAGCGGCGTCATCGAGGGCGAATACCGGGTGGTGGACCTGAGCGAAAGGCGACGCGAGCGGCGCTGAGGCGGCGTAGCCTGCCGCCGCAAAACCGCGTAAGCTTTCGCGCGTGGCAGCCAGCAGCTCGAAACGTCATCGCCTCCGCAAGCGTCTCGTCTCGCTCACGGGCTTCGTGCTCGTCGCCGTCGGACTGGCCTGGTTCTTCGAGTCCCAGGCGACCACCACCATCCTGTTCGTGCGCCATGCCGAGAAGGCGGCCGAGCCGGCCAGCGATCCCGGCCTGAGCGAGCGGGGCGAGGAGCGGGCACGGCTGCTCGCACGCGTTCTGGGCGACGCGGACGTGGTGGCCGGCGTCGACTACATCTATGCCACCCAGTACCGGCGTACCCAGGCGACGGCCGCGCCGCTGGCCCGGCGGCTGGAACTCGACCCGATCCTGTACAACGCGGGCGACATCGTCGGCGTGCTCGAGAAAATACTGCGGCAGCACAAGGGCAAGATCATCCTGGTCATCGCCCACAGCGACACGATTCCCCAACTCATCGCCGAACTCGGTGGCAGCAAGAACGTGCCGCCGATCGCGGAGAACGAGTACGACAATCTCTACGTCGTCTCGATACCCTGGTTCGGGAAGACCAAGACGCTGCGCTTCAAGTACGGCGAGCCGCCGCCTCAGGAAGCGCCCGCGCCGGCCGGCAGGTAGCCGTCCTCGTCGAGCTCGGGGTAGGGGCGTCCCTCCCGGCGCAGCTGTTCCGCCACCTCCGGGTAACACCACTCGAACAGTTTCTGCCGATGCAGTTCCGGGTCGAGTCGGCGCTCCTCGTAGAGCCCCGCCGCCTGGCGCTGACGCTGGGCCTCGTAGAGGATCAGCGCGGTGGCCACCGAGACGTTCAGCGAGGCCACCATCCCCTCCATCGGTATGACGATGTGGCGGTCGGCGGACTCGGCCGCTTCCCGGCTCACGCCCCAGAGTTCGGAGCCGAGCAGAACGGCGGTTGGGCCGGTGTAGTCGATGTCGCGGAAATCGACCGAGTCTTCGGAGAAGTGGGCGGCGAGGATCTGGTGCCCGGCGCTGCGCAGGTGCCGCAGCGCCGACGACAGGTCCCGGTGGGCCCGGATCTCCACCCACTTGCGCGAGCCGGCCGACGCCATGTGATGGCGGGGTATCTCGCCGCCCTCGGAGATGGCGTGAGCCTCGTAGATGCCGACGGCGTCCGCCGTGCGCAGGATGGCGGAGATATTGTGGGACTTGTGGACATTCTCGGTGAGCAGCGTGAGGTCTGGCTGACGCCGGTCCAGCACCCTGCGGAGTTTCCGATATCGGGCCGGTGTCATGCCGCACTCCCCGGAGCGTCCCTTTCAGTCGCCCCCATTCCGCCGTAAGGTGTGGATTCTAAACCGAGCGACGGCGGAGATCACGACCATGTTGCGACAGACGACAATCGACTTCGTGATGTCAGGGCGGGAGACCCGGGATGTCACCGGGGCGGTACAGGACGCGGTCGGGGAGAGCGGCGTGGACACCGGGCTGGCGCACCTGTTCCTGCGCCACACCAGCGCCTCTCTCATGCTCTGCGAGAACGCCGACCCCGCGGTGCGCGACGACCTGGAGCGTTTCATGCAGCGGATCGCGCCGGACGGCGACCCGCTGTTCCTCCATCGCTCGGAGGGGCCGGACGACATGCCGGCCCACGTGCGCACGGTGCTCACCCAGTCCGGGATGACCGTGCCGGTGGGCGGCGGACGCCTGCTGCTCGGCACCTGGCAGGGCATCTATCTCTGGGAACACCGCCACGCCGGCCATCGGCGGCGGCTGACGGTGACCGTGTACGGGGAGTGAGCCGACGCCCGCCGGCGTGGCGGTCAGGCGCGCGCGTTCTCCCGGATGGCGTTCTCGATGAAGCTGCGGTGCTTGCCGATCATGAGATCGGCCTGCACGGCATCGCTGATCTCCCCCTCGGCCGTGATCAGGTAGGTGACCCGGCGCACGCCGATGCCCAGCGGTCCGTCCGCGTCGTAGCGGCGGATGGCCTGCTTGTCCGTATCGCAGAGCAGCGTGAAGGGCAGGTCGTGCTTGTCGCGGAAGCGCCGGTGGCTGTCGGCGTCCTGGGGGCTCACGCCCACCACCTGCAGTCCCGCCTCGGCCAGTTCGCCGTGGATGTCGCGGATGTCGCAGGCCTCCTTCGTGCAGCCGGGGGTGAAATCCGCCGGGTAGAAGTACAGTATCAGCGGTCCATGCGCGAGCAGGTCGGCGAGTGACACGGGGTTGCCGTCCGCGTCGGGCAGGGTGAAATCCGGTGCGCGTGTTCCGGGCTGCAGCATGTCGTGGTGCTCCTCAGTGCTCGTCGAAAATGTTTTCCATGACGCGGTAGCCGCCGTCGGCCATGCCCATGGCCTCGTAGATGCGGCGCGCACGGTCGTTGCGGTCGTCCACGTAGAGACGCAGCCCGCAGATGCCGGCCGTCTCCCGGGCCAGGCGCTCGACGTGGCGGTAGAGGGCGGAGAATACGCCCTGACCCCTGGCGTCGGGGCGCACGTAGACGCTCTGTATCCACCAGAGCATGCCATTTCGCCAGTCGCTCCATTCCCGGGTGATCATGATCTGGCCCACCGTCTCGCCGTCCAGTTCCGCCAGCCAGTAGCGACCGCGGGAAGGATCGCCGAGCAGTGCCGCGACGCCGGCGGCCACGGTGTCCGGGTGCAGAGTGATGTCTTCGGATTCCGCCGCCAGCAGACGGTTGAACTCGGCGATGAGGCCGGCGTCCGCCGGCTTGGCGTCCCGTATGCGGATGGTCATGGGCGCTCCGTGTCGGTGTGCGGGACATGATACCCGCTGGCGGTACCGGCGCGCAGGGGACCCGCACACCAGGAGAGCCGTCGTCAGGGGTTCTGCTAGAATGCGCCGGCGGCAGGGCCCCGGTAGCTCAGCAGGATAGAGCATCAGATTCCTAATCTGAGGGTCACAGGTTCGAATCCTGTCCGGGGCGCACCCCTGCCGGGCGCATCTCCTCGGCCGGAGTATCCCATGAAGGTATTCGAAGTCAGAAAGGACCGCCTCGACGAAACCCGGATGGAACAGCGGGATTTCCCGTCGGTGGGCGACGGGGAAGTGCTGCTGGCCGTCGACCGATTCGCCTTGACGGCCAACAACATCACCTATGCCGTGTTCGGCGAGACGATGCGTTACTGGGACTTCTTCCCGAGCGGCGAGGAGGGCTGGGGTGTCGTGCCGGTGTGGGGATTCGCCGACGTCGTCGTTTCGCGCTGCGAGGGCATCGAGCCGGGCGAGCGTTTCTACGGCTACTACCCCATGGCGAGCCACCTGAAAGTGCGGCCGGCACGGGTGGGCCGCTCCGGCTTCACGGACGACTCGGCACACCGCCGCGAGCTACCCGCAGTCTACAACCGCTACACCCGCACCAGCGCGGATCCGGGCTATCGGGAGGAGCTCGAGGCGCAGCAGATGCTCTACCGGCCGTTGTTCATGACCTCGTTTCTGCTGGATGATTTTCTGGCGGCGGAGGATTTCTTCGGGGCGAGGGAAGTGGTACTCACGAGCGCCTCGAGCAAGACGGCCTTCGGGCTCGCCTTCCTCCTGCACAGCCAGCGCAAACCGGGTATCGAGATCCGCGGGCTGACCTCGGGCGGCAATGTGGATTTCGTCAATGCGCTCGGCTGTTACGACACGGTCCATCCCTACGATGCCGTTGAGGAGCTGCCGGGCGAGCATCCGACCCTGCTGGTGGATTTCGCCGGTAACACGAAGCTGCGCCGTGCGATCCACGAGCACTATGGTGACGCGCTCACCTACAGTTGTTCCGTCGGCGCCTCCCACTGGGACCAGGCCGCGGGCGGCGGCGAGCTGCCCGGCCCGAAACCGACGCTGTTCTTCGCGCCCTCCTGGGTGGAGAAGCGGATGACCGACTGGGGTCCCGGCGGCATCGAGGAGCGGGTGGCCGCCGCCTGGCAGGCGTTTCTGACAGCATCGCGGGACTGGCTGGAGATACGCGAGGACCGCGGCGAGGAGGCCGTGGAGGGGATCTACCGGCGGACGCTGGCCGGCGACATGCCGCCCCGGGTGGGCCAGATACTCGCGCTCGCGTGACCGGGCCATGGACGGAGGCGCTGAGACGGTTCTCGAGCGGGACAAGGCGGCCTGGCTGGAACGCTGGGAAGAGGGCCGGACGGGATTCCACAACGACCGGGTGAATCCGCGCCTGGCGGAACACTGGCCGGGGTTCGGCCTGCCGGCCGGATCCCGGGTGCTGGTGCCGCTGTCCGGCAAGTCCCTGGATCTCCTCTGGCTCGCGGAGCACGGCTACCGGGTGGTGGCGAACGAACTGAGCCCGCTGGCGGTGGAGGCCTTCTTCGACGGCGCCGGCATCAGGCCGTCGCGCCGCCATCAGGGCGCTTTCGAGATCTGGTCCCACGGTCTCATCACGGTGCTATGCGGTGATTATTTCGACCTGGAGCCGACCGTGGTCGGCCGCCTGGATGCCTGCTACGACCGGGCGGCGCTGGTGGCACTGCCGCGGGCACTGCGCCCCGTCTACATGGAGCACCAGGCCCGGCTGCTGCCGGTGGGTGCGCCGGTGCTGCTGATCGGCGTGGACTACCCGCAGGGCGAGATGGACGGCCCGCCGTTCTCCGTGACCGAGGCGGAAGTCCGGGAGCTGGCGGCCGGGCGCTTCGAGGTGGAGGTCCTGGCAGCGGGCATCGACATGCTGGCCGACAACCGGCGCTTCGCCGAACGCGGTGTCACGCGGATGGAAGAGACGGTGTACCGGCTGGTACGGAGCGGCTGAACCACTGCCGGGGCCGGGGTAGAATCCGGACCCTGTGGCGACTCGGGGGTAAACGGGAGGCAAGGGAGGAGCGATGAGCGACAAGTATCGGGACGTGGGTTACGGCAGTGGGATCATCGAGTACGGTGAACGCCCGGCCGTGGTGGTGGTGGACTTCCAGCTCGCGTTCACCGACGGCGACTACCCGCTGGGCGGACTGCCGCTGATCGACCGTGCCGTCGAGCGCACGGCGGAGCTGCTGGCCGTCGCCCGCGAGTGCGGCGTGCCCGTCGCCAAGTGCTACACCGCCTACGACAGTCCACGGGACGTGCCGCACTGGAAGGTGCAGGCCGTGCACGACCAGTTCTACTTCGGCCACCCCTGCACCGCCATGGATCCCCGGGTGGACGATCCGGGATACGACTTCAACTTCGCCAAGAGCGCGCCCTCCATCTTCTTCCTGACGCCGCTCACGACGTTCCTGCACAAGGAGCGGGTGGATTCGGTGATCGTCACGGGCTGCACGACCAGCGGCTGCGTGCGCGCCTCCGTGGTGGACGCGTTCTCCCATGGCTATCGGGTGTTCGTGCCGGCCGACTGTACGGGCGATGTGGACGAGGGGCCGCACGAATCCAACCTGGCCGATGTGGGCAAGCGTTACTGCGAGATCACCCACGCCGCCGGCATGATGGAGTGGTTCCGGGGCGGGAGCGCGATGACAGGGCTCCGGGCATGAGCGGCCCGCGTGCCTTCCGTGCGCTGGTGCCGGCGATGGTCCTGCTCCTGGCGGGCTGCGGCGCTGGGACGGACACTGCAGCCGACCGCCAGCCGGCGGTGACTGCTGCCGAACTCGGCGAGCAGACGGTGCTCAGCGTGGAGGAGTACCTCGCCTCGCCAGCCTATGCCGAGGCGGATCTCGAGAGGGGCCGCACCCTCTACCTGCAGTGCCGCGCCTGTCACACCATGGAGGAGGGCGGACGAAATCTGGCCGGACCAAACCTGTACGGCACTTTCGGCAAGCAGGCCGCCGCCCACCCGGATTTTCCCTATTCGGATGCTCTGCGCGAGGCGGATTTCGTGTGGACGCCGCGGACGATGGATGCGTGGATCACAAGCCCGTGGCTGTTCCTGCCGGGCAACCGAATGAGCTACGGCGGCATGCACCGGCCGGAGGACCGCCGGGACCTGATCGCCTGGATGCTGCAGGCGTCCAGCGAGTGAGGGTCAGTCCCCGGCTGCCGGCATCACGGCGGTCCAGCCCTCGATGAGGCGGCCGAGTTCCCGGGCGAAACGTTCGGGTCGTTCCATCATGAGAAAGTGGCCGGCGCCCTCGACGATCACCAGTTCGAAGCCGGGCCGGGCGCGCCGCAGTGCCTCAGCGTCGGTGGGTCGGATGTCGGCGTTGATGGCACCGACGGGCACCTCCAGCGCCGTCAGGGCGGCGGATTCGTCGTAGCGCGCGAGGCTCTCCAGGGCGGGCACCGATATCTCGACCGGGGCCGCCGCCATGTCACGGCGTATCCAGTCCTCCAGTTCGGGCTCCGTGGAGGGGGCGAAGAAGACGCGGTCGAGCAGCCGCAGCGCCTTGCTCAGGTCGCGGCGGAACGGCTCGAGCCGAGCGTCCAGGTCTGCAGGCGGCGTCTCCTCGACCGCCTGGAAGGTGTCCACTCCCACCACCGCCGTCACCCGGTCGGACAGGCGACCCGCCGCCTCCAGGGCGACCGGCCCGCCCATGGAGTGGCCCACGAGTACCACGCGCTCGAGGTCGAGACGGCGCACCACCGCGGCCACGTCCTCGCCGAACGAGCCGATGGTCCAGGCCTGGCGGTCGGAGCCCGATTTGCCGTGGCCGCCGAGATCCACGGCCACCAGGCGGTAATCGTCTTCCAGAGCCGCCATCGCCGGCTCCCAGTAGCGGCGGTCGCAGTTCCAGCCGTGGATCAGCAACAGCGTCGGGCCGCCCGTGGAATGCCCGCGCTCCTCCCAGGCGATAGGCACGCCGCCGGCGCCCTCGGCCGGTCCGCTCAATGCGGCCGCCGTTCTCGTTCCGTCCGGCATGGCGCTACAACCGGCTGCCAGTACCAGCCAACCGGCGAGCAGTGCGCCGGAGAAAATCTTTTGCATTAGTACCAACTATTTGCATCATTTTTCTAGACTCAGTCTCAGCAAGGCAAGTTGTTCCGGCAATCTGCCGTGACGTCGGACATTCTTACAGACCGGAGCCGCCGCTGCGACCCCGCCGGGGCTAAGCCCGCGGTCTGGCCGAAAAATCGGGATGCGGCCCGGATATTGCATTCATACGGGGCAGTCAATGTGAGCTGAGGGAGAGCCAGCATCATGCGTCGCATCAGTCCGCCCGTCACCATCCCCGTCACCGCCGGTGCGGCAGCGCCGGAGCGCCGGGAATCCGACCGGCGGCATTTCGGCTGGCGCACGGTGCTGTACGGCTTTCTGTTCTCCCGCCGCCGCCGGGCGCGCCGTGCCGGCGACAGCCCCCAGCCGTTCAGCGACTGGCACCATCCGTGGCTCCTCTTCCTGGGCATCGGCGTGATGACGATGAGTGCCGCGGACGCCTTTCTCACGCTGCGGCTGCTCGAGCGCGGCGCGGTGGAGGCGAATCCCTTCATGCGGATTCTCATCGACACCGATATCCAGTGGTTCGTGAGCACCAAGCTCGTCCTGACCGGGCTGGGCCTGATGCTGCTCGTCTACACCAGCCGAATACTGCTGTTCCGGCGTATCCGGGTCGGGCTGCTGATTACCGCGTTTTTCTGCGGCTATGCCTGCCTGATGTGCTACGAGTACCTCGGTCTGCTGGCGCTCGGCATACTCTAGGCGGCCGGAGCCGGGTAGCGGGATGTGACCCGGTCCTTTCCCTGCGGGAAGCCCATCCGCTAAACTAGCGGGATCATCAACTGACAGGTGTCTCCTGTTCGCTGCGGGCTGCCAGGCGGCCTCCGCGGGGTTCCTTTTGCTATGTCACAGTCGCTGAAAGAGCAGTACGCGTCCTCGCCGCTCTTTGGCAGCAATGCCAGTGCCGTAGAGGCCCTCTACGAGCAATACCTCGATGACCCCGCCAGCGTGCCCGAACGCTGGCGGCGTTACTTCGGCGAGATGACGCCGGATTCCGGCGGTGAGGTGGCCCACGGGCCGATCCGCGAGGCGTTCCGCGAACGCTCGCTGGCGGGCGGCGGCAACGGCGGCGGGGCCGCGGCCGTGGCCCGCGCCGGGCGCACCCGAGCGGTCACCGCCAGTGAGAAGCAGGCGGCGGTCTCGCGGCTCATCCAGGTCTACAGCCTGCGCGGCCACCAGATCGCCGACCTTGATCCGCTGGGACTGCAGGAGCGCCACGTGCCGGCGGTCCTCAAGTTTGACTTCCTGGGTCTGAGCGACGCGGATCTCGACGACGAGTTCTACACCGGCGGCCTCGCCGGCACCGGCCACGAGCGCATGAAGCTGCGCGACATCCTCGCGCTCCTGCGCAGGATCTACTGCGGCAAGATCGGCGCCGAGTTCGCGCACATCTCGCGGGCCCGGGAACGCCTGTGGCTGCGCGAACGCTTCGAGCAGGGCATGGCCGAAGACACGCTGGACGCCACCCAGCGCCGCTGGCTGATGGAGCAGCTGACCCGGGCAGAGGGCATCGAGCGCTATCTCCATACCCGCTACGTGGGCCAGAAGCGCTTCTCGCTCGAGGGCGGCGAGAGCCTGATACCGCTGCTGGACGATCTGATCCAGCGTGGCGGCGAGACCGGCATCAAGGAGGTGGTCATCGGCATGGCCCATCGGGGCCGCATCAACGTACTGGTCAACCTCATGGGCAAGAGTCCCGAGGAGCTGTTCTCGGAGTTCGAGGGCAATGTGGACCTGGACAGCCTCGCCGGTTCCGGTGACGTCAAATACCACATGGGCTTCTCTTCGGACATCCGCACGGCCGGCGGCAACGTCCACATCGCGCTGGCCTTCAATCCCTCGCACCTGGAGATCGTCAACCCGGTGGTGGAGGGCTCGGTGCGGGCACGACAGCAGCGCCGCAGCGACCTGGACCGTAACGAGATCCTGCCCGTGCTGATCCACGGCGACGCAGCCTTCGCCGGCCAGGGCGTGGTGACCGAGACCTTCCAGATGTCCCAGGCGCGGGGCTTTCGCACCGGCGGCACCGTCCACGTCGTCGTCAACAACCAGATCGGCTTCACCACCAGCGACCCGGCGGATGCGCGCTCCACGCCGTACTGCAGCGACGTGGCCAAGATGATCGAGGCGCCGGTCTTCCACGTGAACGGGGACGACCCGGAGGCGGTGGTGTTCGTGACCCGGCTGGCGCTGGCCTACCGCCAGCATTTCAAGAAGGACGTGGTCATCGATCTGGTCTGCTATCGCCGCCACGGCCACAACGAGGCCGATGAGCCGGCGGCGACCCAGCCGGTCATGTACCGGCGCATCCGCGAGCACCCGACCGCCCGCGAGATCTATGCCCGCAGGCTCCAGGAGGCGGGGATCGTCGACGACGACGGGCTGAAGCAGATGAGCGAGGCCTACCGGTCCCGCCTGGACGAGGGCCAGCCGGTGCCCCAGGCGGCGCTCGGCATGATAGGCAACGAGTTCACCGTGGACTGGACCGGCTACCGGGACGCCGACTGGGACCAGCAGGTGGTCACGGCCATCGGCGCCGACCGTGTGGAGGCCCTGGCCGCGCGTATCGTCACGGTGCCCGAGGGATTCGATCTGCACAGCCGCGTGAAACGCATCGTGGACGACCGGCGCAAGATGGGACAGGGCGAGCTCGACATGGACTGGGGCTTCGCGGAGACCATGGCTTACGCCTCGCTGATCGAGGACGGCTACGACGTGCGCGTCACCGGCCAGGACAGCGGCCGCGGCACCTTCTTTCACCGCCACGCGGTGCTCCACGGCCAGCCGGACGGGCGCGAGTACGTGCCGTTGAAGCACATCGCCGAGCGCCCGACCGCCTTCACGGTCATCGACTCGCTGCTCTCCGAGGAGGCGGTGCTCGGTTTCGAGT